>JAYSRO010000155.1:0-1530 GCA_043720995.1 Candidatus Eiseniibacteriota bacterium | reverse complement strand
CGTGCCAGCCGGCCGAATCGATCGCCGCGCGCAAGCCGGCGAAGTTCGTGCGCCGCGTGATGAACGCGATCTCATCGAAGCCGAGACGGCGCAGCCGCGCCTCGGTGCGTGGCAGCTCGAACGGGTCGGCATCGATCCCGAGCAATTGCCCGCCGGGTGCGACTCGCTCGAGCAGGCGCTGCGTGTGCCCGCCCCAGCCCAGCGTGGCATCGACACCGCGCTCACCCGGCTGCGGCGCGAGCACTTCGATCACCTCGTCCACCATGATCGGCACATGCTGGCCGGCGGGCGTGCGACCCTTCGCCAGCACATGCGGGACGATCTCGGGGTACTTCTCGGCCGCGAGTTCCTTGTACTTCTCCTCGAAGCGGCGCGGGTGCGTGCCGCTGTAGCGCGGCCGGCGCTTGTGGGGCGTGCCGGAATCGCCGGGCGTGTCGCTCACGCGGCCACCTGCGCCAGCACGCGCACGGTGTCACGCGCGATCAGCAGCTCTTCGTTGGTCGGGATCACCAGCGCCTTCACGCGTGAGCCCGCGGTCGTGATCTCGCCCTCTATCCCGCATGTCGCGTGGTTCCGCGCGGGGTCGAGCTCGATCCCCATGAACTCAAGTCCACGCAGCGCGCGCTCGCGGATCGCCGGAGCGTTCTCGCCGATGCCGCCGGTGAAGATCACCGCATCCATGCCGCCCATCGCCGCGGCGTAGGCGCCGACGTACTTGGCGATGCGGTAGCAGAACATGTCGATCGCAAGTTTGGCGCGCGCATTGCCTTCAGCCTCGGCGGCGAGCAGTTCGCGCATGTCGTTCGAGACTCCCGAGACGCCGTAGAGGCCCGAGTGCTTGTTGAGCAGCGCGGTGACCTGCTGCTCGGTCAGCTCTTCTTTGTGCATGACATGGAACACCACGGCGGGATCCAGGTCACCGCAACGCGTGCCCATCAACAGCCCCTCGAGCGGAGTGAATCCCATCGAGGTGTCGAGCGACTTGCCGTGTTCGATGGCGCACATGCTGGCGCCATTGCCAAGGTGGCACGTCACCAGGCGCGTCGCCTCGCGCGGTCGCCCAAGCAACGCCTCCGAGCGCCAGCCCACGTAGCGGTGCGATGTGCCGTGGAAGCCGTAGCGGCGAATCTGGTGCCGCTGGTACAGCAAGTAGGGGAGACCATACAGATAGGCGTGTTGCGGCATCGTCTGGTGGTAGGCCGTGTCGAACACCGCCGCGTGCGGAACGTCCGGCAGCACCTGCTTCGCAGCATGGTAGCCACGCAGGTTGTGCGGATTGTGCAGTGGCGCGAGCTCCGAGCACTCCTGGATCCCGCGCTCGACGTCGGGAGTGATCAGCGTCGATTGCGAAAACTTCTCGCCGCCATGAACGATGCGGTGGCCCACCGCGGCGATGTCCGCGGGCGACTTCACCACGCCCCGCTCGGGGTCGGTCAGCAGCTTGAGGATCTCCGCGATCGCATGGCGGTGCTCAAGGATCTCGTACGACTCGGAGGACTTGCCGCGCTCGTGGAAGTCCCAGGTGTGCAG
>JAYSRO010000154.1:0-3317 GCA_043720995.1 Candidatus Eiseniibacteriota bacterium | reverse complement strand
ACCCGCGTGGCGTTGGCGAACAGTGCGGCGTAGTCACCCTGGTTGGGGATGATGTTCGAGTTGACGCCCGACCAGTTCACGAACCGGTCGCTCACCGGTCCGAGCGAGGCCCACGTGGCGCCGCCGTCGTCTGAGCGCGACATGTACGCCTGCGACTGCCCGCCATCCGACGCCAGTGGAGCGTCGCTAAAGTCGTACCAAATCGCGTAGACGGCGCCTTGACCCGTGACCGCGACCTCGGGCAGCCAGTTGTCGTAGAGCCCGGGTTCGGGTGCGGTCAACATCGCGGGCGTCGTCCACGTGGCGCCATCCAACGAGGAGGCCACGAACACGTCACGCTGGTCGCGCGCGCGCTGGTTGGTGCCGCCGGGGGCGTCGATGGCGGTATCGACACGGTAATTGCCAAGCGTCGAACCGAAGATCGCCATGCGCATGAAGTAGGTCCCCGAACGCGGGCAGGTCCACACGATGAATCCCGCGTTGGGCGGCGAGTTGTTGCGGTCGCCCGAGAACGACAGCCGCGTCACGCCATCGGTGCCGAAGATGCGCAGCGTGTAGCGCGTCGGCAATTCATTCGCCCAGAAGATGTACGAAGTGCCCTGCGAGGCACTGAAGCGGTAGTAGTCGAAGTCGGTGAGGGTGTTGAAGGCACCGCGAATGGCGGTGCCCGGCGTGAAGGGCTGGGCGTTGAACAACGAATCGTTGGGTTCTGCTTCGTTGAGGATCGGCGCGGCGCTCGTATCGGGAATCGAATCGTAGAAATTGACGCACTCGTTCCACGCCACGTACACGCGGCCGCGGTTCGGGCCGGTCGAGCGGTCCACCGCGATCGCGGGCAGCGAGATGCCTTGCTCGCGATTGAAGCCGGGCGCGCCGGTGCCGAAGTTGTCGAAGAACGCTGCGGCTGTCTGTTCCGCTTGCCACGTGACGCCTTGATTCTGGGAGCGCCGCACGCGCAGGAAGTCCTGCGCGCTGGCCCCAATTTCCTTCCACGTCACGTAGATCGTCCCGTCGGCCGCAACCACTGGCCGCGAGCCCTGCACAAGGCCCGCCGCGGCGGGAGAACTCAAGGTGATCTGCGGTCCCCAACGCAGGCCCTTGTCCGTCGAGCGGCAGACGACGATGGAGTCCACGACTGGCGTGAAGCGTGTGTAGGTGACGTAGATGTTGCCCGACGATGAGTCGGCGGCGATCCACGGCTTGTCGATGAAGCCGTCGAGTTCGAGCAGGCTCTTGATGACCACGACGGGCGACCAGGTGATGGTCGAGCCGCTGAACGTGGCGCGCGCCACGGCGACGGCGTGTTCGTCGTTGCCGGAGCCGTTGGGCGGATCGAACAGCCCGCAGAAGTAGAAGTCGCCGGTTTTCTCGTTGACCGTGATCACGGGATCGCTGGTCCACACCCCGCCGAGTGACTGGACCGGGAGTTTGTCCGCGCCGTTGCGCGAGGCCGTAATGAAGGTCCGGCCGCCGTCGGTGGAATAGCCGTAGTTCAGTGCATTGTCGAGGGTGAAGTTCGGCTGGTCGTTCGAGCCGCGACCATCGTTCCACCCGGCGAGCACGTAGTTGCCCCACGCGGCGATCGAGGGTTCCGACTGGCCATCGGCGCGCGAGGGAATGTCGAGGTTCGGGTCATTCACCTTCACGTTCGTGGCGTACGACAGGATACTGTTCGCCGTCAGCGGCCCGGCAGCGCGACCGCGGCGCAGGCCCGGCAGTGGTTCCGCTGTTTCGCTGGGGGAGGGCCGCTGGCGGATACCGCGGCGCATCGCCGAGCCGTCCTCGACGGGGCCGCGGCTCAGGCGGTGCTCGCGCTCGCCGTCGCGGTCTCGCGCTTCGTCGCGCTCGCGTGCGGCTTCGAGCACTTCGCCCATCAGCAACCGCTGCTGGATGCGCTTGATCGCGGTGATGCGCGCTGCCTGTGCGGCTTCTGCCGCGGTGGGCCCCGCGGCGTTGGCCTGTGCCGCCGTGACGAAGAGAACTGCGAGCGCGAGGGTCGAAGCGGCGACGAGACGGTAGGGCAGGGAACGCGACATGCGGATCATGATCTCCAGCGGGCCAGACGGGAACGAAGCTACAACGGCGACGGTGTCGTCCCCGCGAGGGTGGGACCGAATTCGAGCAGGAAGTGCGAGACGATACAGGGCCAGATGGCGCCGCCGCCGAGTTCGCGAAGGATGCCCCACCACAGGCCCATCGGCAGTGCCACCCCAAAAATGTAACCGAGCCATTCGGGCGCACCCAAGTCCTGTCCCGGTAAAAAACGTAAAGCTCTGACCGCGGTGAACGCCAGGGCGGGCAAGGCGACGCGTGCCCACTGGCTCATGCGGCGGTCGAGCGAGCTCATCAGGAATCCGCGAAACAGTAATTCTTCCGGGAGCGCCGAGCCCGCCAGCGCCCAGAACATGGAAAACACCAATGTATCCGGGGTGGTGTGCACTTTGTACGTGACAACGGCTTGATAGGGCGCCCACGAGTAGACCGCCGCCGCACCCACGCCCATGACGAGTGTCAGGAACAGCCGTCCCGCCATCATCGGCTTGAGCCCGATCGAGCGCAGTGAGAACCCTTCCGCCAGCACCATCACCCAGACGTAGAGCCCGAGCGTGATGAACACCACGTCGCCGAGCGCCAGCAGCCACGGGCTGCGATCGTGACCGAGCAGGGCAGGCTGCAGGATGCGCATGAAGCCGCCGGTGCTCAACGCGTAGACGACGATGTAGCCGAGCGCCCTGATCATGCTGCGTTGTGACGACAGCGGGCCGCGGCGGCGCGCCAGCGTCAGCGCCGCGAGTCCCAGCACGAGGACCAGGAACCCGCCGAGCAACGCTCCCAGCAGCGGAGGCGCCGAGGGCGCCGCGAGCGCGTTCACGCGCGCTTGCCGTACACCATGACGGCGAGCATCGCGACGTACAGCACGGTGAGCGCGATGTTTGCCATGCGCCAGCGGGCCATGTTCGAACCGTAGCGCTGGGGTTCGACTCCGCCGGTCGCAGAGCGCGACAACTGCATGAGCCGGTAAGCGCACGGCAATTGCACCAGCAGCATGACCAGCACTGCGACAAGCCACAGGCCGTTCGCCCAGCGCAGCCACACGTCACTCGCCATGCGGTAGCCCAATCCCACAGCGGCGAGATTGCCGAGCACGCCCGTCAGCACGAGTGGAATGAGCCCCGCGGTGCGGCATGCCTTGGCGGCGAGCTGGAACAGCAGGGCGCGTTGCTGCCAGTCTTCCGTGGCGCGCGCGGCGCGGCCGATCCACTCCGCGACCATCAGGCTGCCCACGAAGCTGAATGCCGTGAGCAAGTGAATCAAAG
>JAYSRO010000153.1:0-3321 GCA_043720995.1 Candidatus Eiseniibacteriota bacterium | reverse complement strand
GGTGACAGGATGGCTGATCTACGCGTTGATCTATTTCGGCTTCGCGTTTGCGTCGCGGGGCTGGCACGTGTGGGCGCTCTACGCCGGATACGGCCTGTACTACGGAGCATTCCAAGGTGCCTCGACGGCGTTCGTGGCCGACCTCGTGCCTCCCGAGCGACGCGGAACAGCATTCGGGCTTTACAACGCAGCGATCGGTGTGGCCGCACTGCCGGCCAGTGTCCTCGCGGGATGGCTCTGGCAGATGTTCGGTCCACACATGCCCTTCCTGTTCGGCGGCACGCTTGCCCTGGTAGCCGGGTTGTGGCTGAGCCTCCTCAAGGTGCCCGGGCAGCATCCAATTGTGGCACCGACGGCCTCCCGTCCCTGACACTGAGAGCCTGCGTAACCGTCAGGAGAGCCTTGCGGCAGCACCGGGTACGCTTTGGTTCCCCCTTCAAAGTCCCTCGCTGGCCAAAGTTGACCCACGTGACACTTAATCAAGGACCCGGCATTTCGATCCTTCCTGCTAGAATCCCGCTTGAACCCGTACTTAGGTACAGGCGGATACTGGAGGCAGGAGTCGAGATGATCCATGCACTTTTGTCGAGCGGAGAGCTGGCTAAAGCGGCCGGGGTGAACGTGGAGACGCTGCGCTTCTACGAGCGTCGTGGACTCTTACCGAAGCCGCGCAGAACATCGAGTGGACACCGCCGGTACGACCAACCAGCACTCGATCGTTTGCAGCTCATCCGCCGGGCACAGGAGTTGGGGTTCTCTCTGCCGGAGATTTCCGTTCTGATTACGGCATTCGACGACCCCGAAGCACTCTGCGAGGACGTCTGTGCCCAGGTGCAGGAAAAGCTCGACCACGTTGATCGGCTACTGACACGGCTTCGGCAACAACGCAAGCGGCTCGTCTCTCTACGCGATTCGTGTCCGCAGGTACGACCGCTTCGCGAATGCCCGGTCGTTGAGGAGCTGACTGGTAAACCCGTTGCTTCGGGAAGGAGATCCTAATGAAGCGTTTTTGGTTGGGTCTGGTCACTATCGTCTTAGTCGCTGCTCCGAGCGTTGCTTCCTGGACGGCCTCATGGCGCTGCCCGGGGAAGTGCCCGCTCTGCTCGTAAGCCATCACGCGGAGGGGCGGGGACTCGCCCGCTCCTTCGCTCACTCTTTCCACGTTAGGAGTTCATGATGCGTCGCTGGCCATTGCTGGTGATGTTCCTGTCTCTCACTCTCGCGAATATCGCCTGGGCCGATCGGGTACACGTCTTCTCGGTGCAAGGGACGAACTGCGGAAGCTGCGAAGACGAGGTTGGCCCCTACCTCAAGAAAATCAAAGGCGTCAAGAAGTGGGCCTTCGATTCGAAGAAGTCCGAGTTCGCCGTGACGCTCGCGGACAATGTTCCGGATCGAGTCGTGATCGATGCCTTCGAGCGTCAGGGGTGCTATCGCGCAGTTTCGGGAGCTGGCCACGGCGCCATGCCCGCCGCTTATCGAGCGGAGCCGTACCCAGAAGGCGCAGACATGTTGGTGGTCACCGCCAAAGGCGACGCGGTCGGACCTCTCAACAAGCTCCGCGTGCCGGGGAAGTACACCGTGCTCGACTTCTACGCGGACTGGTGCGGCCCCTGTCACGTCGTAGATAAACAACTCCGTGAGGCCGTGGCCGGTCGCAAGGACATCGCGGTCCGCAAGCTCAATGTCGTGAGCTTCGAGACGCCGCTCGCGCGACAGCTCGGCCGCAAGCTCCGAGCACTGCCCTACGTGATGGTCTTCGATCCGAGCGGCAAGCTCACGGAGATCCCCGGCAACAATCCGAGGAAGCTGGCTGCGGCACTAGGAATTCCTGGGTGAGACGTTCGCTCATCGCCCTGCTGGCTGTTGCCGCTCTCGGTTTCACTCCCGCCACGGGTTGGACCTGAGCAGGCTGAAGCAACCCTAACCTGCCGGTCGGCAGGTCCGACCTGCTGCCGCCCGATCCAATGTCATGGCGGTGGAGCGCCAGCCTGACCGGTGCACGGTTTCACAACGAGCATTCGACCGCTGCGTTCCAAGACAGCTCGATTCACTACTGGCACGTTCAGACGATCACGATCGGCGAGCTTGATCTCACCGTGGCGCGCGGGCTCCGGCCGGGGGCCGGGCTTGAGCTGCTCCTGCCCCTACGGCTCATCCGCAGCCGCATCCGCTACGAAGACGTTGCTCGGCAGCCCATCACCCTTCAATATCCGGATGGTCACCACCGCAATGAGACGCCGGTGCGCATAGCCGACCCCACGCTGTCGATGCACATCGCACGAGCCGGTGAGGTTTGGAATCTCGCCGGCCGAGTGGGGCTATCCATTCCGATTGGTCGGACTGAGCCGAATCCTTTCGCGCTCGGACGCCTTGGCCTGCCGCATGAGCATTTCCAGTTCGGCTCCGGCACCTGGGACCCTGTCCTTGCCGTGGCCGCTGGACGTGAGCTGGGGCGCGGGACGCTTTCGACCACCGCGCAGGCGCACCTGGTGTTCAACCGAAACTCCCACGGCTTCCAAGCTGGCGATCGCTTCAACGGGAATCTGTCACTCACCCATCCGCTCCCATGGCAGGGCAGCGGATACCTCGCTTTCGATATCACGCGGGAACAAGCGGAGCAGTGGAACGGACGGCTTGAGGAGGAAGGAAACTTGGGCCGGACGGACGCACTGCTCTCGCTTGGCGCCGGGCATGCATTCGGTCCCGTCGGTTCGCTGGCGTTGAGTATGGGCGTTCCGATCTACTCGAAGGTGCGCGGCGAACAGGGCGATCAACCGTTGGTCTTCACTCTGAACTGGTCGCCTCGCTCTTTGCGCAAAGAGCCTTAAGCACTTCTCAGGCTGTCCCTCAATTGTCCCCGAACTGTCCCTCTTCTACGTCGGCAACTGTCCACTACCGTCGTCCGGCTCTTCGGGTAAGTCGTTGTCCTTGCGCGTTTGGTCGACGGGTTGCGACGCTGGTTCTACCGGGTTTGGCGCTTCGAACCCCATTGGGAGCAGCGAGGGTGTACAAGAACATCTGAGGCCGGCGCTGAGTCGATCGCAGCCTTCGATCATGTGACCACTTTGTGACCCCTTCAACGTCCTATCGTGGCCATTCGTGACCACCCCGGTCCACGAAAACGAAGCGGCCCCAGCGTCTGTAACTCGCTGAGGCCAAAGGTATCTAGGTGTTGCTGGCGGACTTCTCCGGTCGGAAGGCGAATTGGTCTGTTTCGGCTTTCAAGACCGGCGCCTTAAACCACTCGGCCATCCCTCCGCGACAGAAGGCCAAGTTGTCTCAGGGCGATGGAATCTAGCGATTTTCGGCCATCCCTGC
>JAYSRO010000152.1:0-3328 GCA_043720995.1 Candidatus Eiseniibacteriota bacterium | reverse complement strand
CGGCGTTCGTCTCCAGCGTCCGCGAGAGGAATTGGATGCCGGCGCCGATGCCGGTCAGCGGATTGCGGATCTCGTGAGCCACACTCGATGTGAAGCGCCCGAGCGCCGCGAGCCGGTCCAGCCGCTGCGCTTGTTCCTCGGCGCGCTTGAGTGCCGTCAGGTCCATGAACGTGGCGATCGCGCCGTAGACCGCGCGGCGCTCGTCGCGCAGCAGCGAGGTCGTCAACCGCACCGGGATCGCCGAGCCGTCCTCGGTGCGCAACATCGTCTCGACGCGCTGGGCCTCGCGGCCGTTTTCGAGCGTTTCGCGCAGGTAGCGTTCGCCGTCGGGGCCGAAGCGCGCGCCGAACGGTTGCCCCAGCACCTGCGCCTCGCTCACGCCGAGCAGTTCCTCGGCGGCGCGATTGAAGGTCAGGATGTCGCCGTTCATGCTCACCGCCACCAGGGCCGAGCCCATGCTGTCGAGCACGTGCTGACGGAAGCGTTCGCTGCGCCGCAGGTCCTGCGTGAGCCGGGCGTTTTCGATGACCGGCGCTACCGACAGCGCGATCGACTCGAGCTGCGTGACGTCGGAGCCGGTCAGCGGCGTGCCGCGCCGGCGCGCCATGCCGATCACGCCGAGTGACGGGTTCACATCGCAGGCGAGACACTGGCGCTGGCGGTCCTCGCGGTCGGCTTCCCATGTTTCGGCGCCCGGGCCCGGCGGTGGTGCGAGCACCGTGACGTCGCCGATAATGCATCGCGCGCCGCACAGCTCGTGCGTCTCCCCGTCCGGCAGCACGTTGTTACTGCGCTGCAGCGGCACGCACACGATCCCGCTTAAGCCCTCGAGCGTGTCACTGAGCGGGTGGCCCTCGGGCAGCAGTGCTGCCACGTGCGGGGCCGGCGCGTGATGCACCAGCGTGCGGTTGAGCCACAGTGCGCGCGTCATGGCGCCCGAGTCGCCCTCGAGGCTGATGCTCAATGGCACGCTGCGCTCGCGGCCGTCGACGCACTGCGTCCAGGTGCCTTCGAGACGCTTTGTTTCGCGATTGACGAGCAACAGGAAGCCATCGTCGAAGCCGAACGCGCGGCACAGGTAGCGCGTCACGACCGCCGTGGTCTCTTCCGTGTCGTGCGTGGCGAGCAGGTTGGCAGCCACCTCGCGCAGCGAAACCAGCTGAACGTTGGTTTCGATCAGCCGGCGATGGCTACGCTCGAGCTCGGAGGCCAGATCCTGGAGGGTACCCAGAAGCTCGCCCGCGGAGACGGGTTCCGTCGTGGTCGACGGCCCGGCGCCGGGCTCCAGCCCACGCACTTCGTCCACTCTCCGCATCACTTCGCGGAGCGTGTCGCGTTCAGAAGGATTCATCGATTCCGATTGCGAGACGGCGCCGGGGAAGCGCCGCCTCGTCTCGGGTGCAAACCGGAGCCGGTCTCAGGGCGGCGAGACGGGTGGCTCCGGGACGAGGCTACGAACGTTTAGTTGTCGCTGAACTCGCGGACCATCTGGGCGACGTAGCGGATACGCTCCTCACCCACCTCGGGATAGATCGGCAGCGCCAGCGTTTCGTTGGCGGCGGCCTCCGAGTGCGGCATGTCGCCTTCCTTGTAGCCCAGCGACGCGAAGCACTTCTGGATGTGCAGCGGAACCGGGTAGTAGACCTCGGTGCCGACGCCACGGTCGGCGAGGAACTGCTTGAGCTCCTCACGGCGCGGCGAGCGGATCACGTACTGGTTGAAGATGTGGCGCGCGCGCGGGTCGCGGTACGGCCTGCCGATGCGCGAGCCCTCGAACAGCTTGTCGTAGAGATCGGCGTTGTGCGCGCGCGCCTCGCTCCAGCGGTCGAGATAGCGCAGCTTCACGCGCAGGATCGCGGCCTGCAGCGCATCGAGGCGCGAGTTGGTGCCGACGATCGAGTGGTAATACTTCGGCTTCGCGCCATGCTCGCGCAGCAGCCGGAGCTTGTCGGCGAATTCCGGGTTGCGCGCCACGATCATGCCGCCATCGCCCGCGCCGCCGAGATTCTTGGACGGGAAGAACGAGAAGCAACCGAAGTCGCCGACCGAGCCGGCGCGCTTGCCTTCCCACTCGGAACCGATCGCCTGGGCTGCGTCTTCGATCAGCCAGATCTGGTGCTTGTCGCACACGGCCTTGACGGCCGTCAGATCGCAGCACTGGCCGTAGAGATGGACGGCGATGACCGCCTTCGTCTTAGGGCTAATGGCGGCCTCGAGACGGTGCGGGTCCATGTTGTAGTTGCGCGGGTCGATGTCGACGAACACCGGCGTGCCGCCGGCGTTGACGATCGTGCCGGCGCTGGCGAAGAACGAGTAGGCGGTGGTGATTACTTCATCGCCGGGGCCGACGCCCAAGGCGCGCAGGCTGAGCAGCAGCGCATCGGTGCCGGAGGCGCAGGCAATGCCGTACGGCGTCTGCGAGTAACGCGCGACTTCTTCTTCGAGACCCGAAACTTCAGGGCCGCCGATAAAGCGCGCGCTCTCCATCACGCCACGGACGGCTTCGTCGATCTCCGCCTTGATGTCCTTGTACTGTGCCTTCAAGTCCAGCAGCGGAACCTGCATCGTGGCCCGGGTCGGCGTCGCGCCCATCGTGTCTCTCCCTGATGAAGGCCGGCGTGCAGCGAGCCGGCGATGTGATGGTGATGGAATATCCGTCGCGGGTTCGCGGCGGCCGTTCAGTCTAGCTATCGACCCAGCCCTGGTTCTCGAGCAATTGTTCGACCGGCACATCGCGCAGCTTGCGCGCCGGACCGCCGAGCACAATCGTGCGCGGGGCAACATCCTTGGTGACCACGGAGCCCGCGGCGACCAGCGCATCCTCGCCGACGACCGCCCCCGGCAGCAGTACCGTGCCGGCGCCGATGCGGCCACCCTTGCGCACGGTGACACCCTTGAAGTGCTTGAAGCGTTCCGCGGTGCGGCCGACGTAGTTGTCGTTCGAGGTCACGACGCCGGGCGCCACGAACACGCGGTCCTCGATCTCCGAGTACGCGGTGATGTAGCACTCGCTCTCGAGCTTGCAGTACTTGCCGACGTTGCAGAAGTTCTCGACCGTGACGCCACGTCCGACGATCGTGCCCCTGCCGATGGTGACGTTCTCGCGAATCGTGCACAGGTCGGCCATCAGCACCTTGCCGTCGATCGCAGCACCCCGGTACAGGATCACCGCCGTGCCCACGATGCAGACATCGCCGACGCTGAGTGGCGGCAGCTCCTGGTCCTTCGTGGTGGCGGAATTCGCAGCCTTCATCGGCAGCTTGCCGAGTACCGCCTGGTCATCGATGCGCACGTCGTTGCCGACGACCGTGTCGGCGTGGATCACCAC
>JAYSRO010000151.1:0-3335 GCA_043720995.1 Candidatus Eiseniibacteriota bacterium | reverse complement strand
CCGCAGATGTGGTCGACGCGAGTTGTCGGGCATCGCCAGTGCGAAGAACGCGGTGCCGAGCCGTACTGGCCAGCGCCGATTGAGTGCAGTGTCCTCTGCCGCTCGCATGGACAGCGTCTCGCCGGCTGGGCGAGGGAACTACGGGGCCGGACGAGGGCGATTCGAGGGATTTCAATTTTTGACAACGATCGCCACAAGTTGTTCGACGTTTCCGATCGTTTGCTAGTCAAGAGTCATGAACTGGATGCCCAACTGCTCTCGACGTTTGGCGATAGGGGCTCCGGCCAGGGGAAATTCGGCACCTCCCAAGGGTCGCCGTCGCTTGGAACTGGCGTGAGTGCCGACAAACGCCTCGCACCTATTGCCGTGCATCCGTATCCAGATCTGCCGTTGTTCTCCACGAAGGAGGCCACCATGGTTCGCAGAGGAGTTGTCTCCATTTTCGGTGTAGTACTGCTCATCTTCACGCCGACGATGGCAGTCAGTTTCGCCTATGACTCCAATCAGGGGTTCAGTCCGGAGACGTGGGGACTTACTGGCTCACCCGACTCGGCGCTCGTCGATGTACGGCCCACTGACGCCGCGAGAGCCACTTCGCTCCAACTGCTCCAGAGTTTCCCCAACCCCTCATCAGAAGGCGCGATGCTCAGGTTCGCAGTCCCGGTTACGGGCATGACGACGCTGCGGGTCTACGACATTCAAGGACGGCTGGTCCGGACCCTCGCGTCAGGTTTCCTGCGGGGCGGACCACGCGACGCGAGGTGGGATGGTCGGGACACGGCCGGCAGTCGCGTCAAGGCTGGTGTCTACCTCTACCGTCTGGATTCAGCTAGCGGCTCACTGTCGCGCAAACTCATTTGGGCACCCTAGGCATGGGGGAAGGAACACGTTGATTTTGGACAGGACCAAGTACTTCAGCAGGGGCTCGGGGCTTACGCTGGCAGCCCTCTGGTTGGGATTCTTTGCAATCTTGAGCTCCCCGGGGATGGCGCGGGCAGGTGGGAGCGCGAATCCGACCTGCCCTGCGAACACCATAATTCGACCCGGTCGCCACGCGGACCTGCTCCATGGGTACGACAACTACACCACCGACACGCTCTACGTGTGTTTTCACATTGGTGGTGAGCGCTGGCCGCCTTTTACGGAGGTGCTGGATTATTCGCCGGTCTTTCCGGGGACCTCTGTACAACTCCTTGGCCGACTCGCCGTCCCTGACACGGCGGCAGCGGGCACCAACGTCATCACGTGGTTCGCCGGATGTTCTAATCGGTTCGCCCCCGCATGCAGTTACGTGATCACTATTCCAGAGCTGATCTCCGCTCCGCACGCCGAGGCCAGCGCGACACTCGCACGCGCCACCTGGACCGTCGCGGACAGCTCCGCCGATACTGCAACTGTGTATCGGCGAAGTGGGAGTGGCGGGTGGGCATCACGTGGCGAAGTCCACGGCTCGGTAGGGGGTGAACTGCAGTTCACGGATCGCACGGTCGTGCCTGGCACCAGCTATACGTACAGGCTCGGCTTTCCGGTTGAGAACCGGCAGATCTATCGGGGCGACGTAGCGGCAAACGTTCCAGACCTGGTCAGCGGGGGATCGGCTCACGTCGAGGCAGGTCGAGTCCAGCTGCAGTGGACGGCGATCGACAGCGCCGCCTTTGCTGCCACAGTCTACCGAAGAGCGTCGTCGGGGCAATGGGTGCGCCTGTCGGCCATAGCCGCCATGGGAGCAGGCGAGTTGCTGTACGAGGATCGTTCGGTGACGCCCGGAGAGTCGTACACGTACCGGCTCGGGGTCGCGGCGAATGACACGACGTTCTTCCGGGGCGACATCTCCGCGATTGCGGCGATCGATGCTGACGATCTGAGCTTGCAGGTCTTGGGTGCAAATCCGGCGGTGGCAATGTCTCTGGTGGCAGTGACCCTCGGACGAAGCGATCCGGCCCGCCTTGAAGTGATGGACGCAGCAGGCCGGCTTGCCGCCAGTCAATCACTGCCGTCTGCTCCCGGGCGATATGTTCTCAATGTCGCTGGAGGCAGTAATCTCAGGGCAGGGGTTTACTTCCTACGACTGAGACAGGGGAACCGCCAACGATTGACGCGCGTGGCAATACTTCGGTAATCGTGTCGGAAATCACTTCTGGTTTTGTGGCATTGGTAGGTCCTACTTTGCACCTTGGACAGCGCGGTGTGGGTCTGGATCTCGGGCGGCTCGTGCCCGAGATCGGCTTCCAAGGGCGCCCACACACCCCCGATCGTGATGGGGTTCGACTCTGGGGTCATGCTGTTCTTGGTCTCCTCGCGTCGACGCATGCCTTCGGGGGATTGATCCAGGCCGCAGTCACAGTCGAACCCCCGACACTCAAACCATGACGCACTCAAACCATGACGCCCTTGCGTCGCGGGGCGCGCCCGGCGAGACTTCGCTGATGCGAATCCTCCATTGGTTCCGCAAGGACCTGCGCCTCGACGACAACACCGCGCTCAGCGAAGCCGTCATCGACGCCGCGGGCGACGTCGTGCCGTTCTACGCGAGCGAGCCGGCCATCCTCGGCCGCGCCGACATGGCGGCCACACGCGTGCGCTTCGTGCTCGACTCGCTGGGCGATCTGGGCGCGCGCATCGAGCGCCTCGGTTCGCGCCTCGCGCTGGATCATGGCGATGCGACCACGACCGTGCTGCGCGCCGCGCGCTCGGCCAACGCGAATGCGGTGTATTGGAATGACGAGTACGAGCCCGCGCTGCGCGAACGCGATGCCAGAGTCGAGCGCGCGCTCACTGCCGCCGGCATCACGGTGCGCCGATTCCACGACCGCACGCTCGTGCCGCCCGACGCGGTGCGCACGGGTGCCGGAACGCCCTACACCGTGTACACGCCGTATGCCCGCTCGGCCGCTGCTCTCGGCATCTCGTTGCCGCACGACACCGTCACGCGACTGGCCGCGCATGCGCTGCCGGTGCGCGCGCTGGCAACGCTCGAGCAGTTGGGGTTCGCGACGGTGCAGACCGCATGGCCCGGCGGCGCCACCGCAGCGCAGCGCCGGCTCGACGACTTCATCGCGCAGGCGCTGGCAGGCTACGGCATGCAGCGCGACGTCCCGGGACAACCCGGCACCTCGCGGCTCTCGGCGGACCTCAAGTTCGGGACGATCTCACCGCGCACCATCGTCGCCGCCGTGCAGGCAGCGGTCGCGGACGATCCGCGGTTGCGCGCCGACGCCGACAAATACATCGCGGAACTCCGCTGGCGGGACTTCTACGCGCAAGTGCTCTACCACTTCCCACACTGCGAACACGGTTCGTTCAAACGTGAATACGATGCGATGGAGTGGCTCGGT
>JAYSRO010000150.1:0-1545 GCA_043720995.1 Candidatus Eiseniibacteriota bacterium | reverse complement strand
GCCTGGCCGCGCGCTGCGGTGAAGCTGCCCCCCACGTACCAGCCGCCGCTACCGTCCGGCGCCACCGCGCGAACGGTGCCGGCAACTTTAGCGTAGGGCTGCTTCGGCGCTCCGCTCGCAGAGTCGATCGCCGCCGCGGCACCGGTCGCCGGTCCGACCCGCGTGAATTGGCCGCCGAGGTAAATGTGCGCCGCATCGCGCGCGACGCACGACACCGTACCGTTCGTGACCCACAGCGTGGTGTCGACCGTCTGCCCGAAGCACGCGCTGGCGCACACCAGCAGCAGCGCGAGGGCAGCGGGGACGCGCATGGCGCGGAGTCCCGCGCGCAGAGCGCGGGGCGCGGGCATGATCGGAATGGGCAACGTGATCCCTGAGTGATCGCTTGAGAAACACAACCATGTGAAAACAGGGCACGCGGTCCGTCATGCCGTTCAACGCCGGGGCGAAGCACGCCACCCCATCCCTTAATCGTCCCCCACCCCAATGCATCCTGCAATCCAAATTTCGTGTGGGGTCCCAAGGAAACTCACAGATCGACGCTGTTGGGGATTTCGGCCCAGCGAGCCCGGCCCGGCGCTCCTGGACGTGTCGATTGCTCCCTGCGGATCGTCTACTGTTTGCCCCTTGCGAACACTCCTGCTCACCACCGCCGCGCTGATTGGCTTCAGCGCGAACTCGCTGCTCACTCGCGCAGCCCTTGGCGCGGGGCTCATCGATGCCGGCACGTTCACTCTCGTGCGGCTGGCGACCGGCGCCTGCGTGCTGGCGCTGCTCGCGCGCATTCGCACGCGCGACACAATCGAGCGCGGCTCGTGGAAGTTGGCCACCCTGCTCGCGGGCTACGCCATTTGTTTCACGCTCGCCTACCTGCGTATCGGGGCGGCCGTCGGCGCACTCGTGCTGTTCGGCAGCGTGCAGGTCACCATGATCGGCACGGGACTCGTGCGTGGCGAACGGCCCTCGCGCATCGATTGGTGCGGGCTCGCACTCGCGATCGCGGGGCTGCTGGTGCTCACGCTACCGGGGGCCGCCGCACCTGACCTGATCGGCGCGAGCCTGATGGTCGCGGCCGGCGTGTGTTGGGGCGCCTACTCGCTCGCGGGCCGGTCGAACCGCGATCCGTTGGGGGCGACTGCGGGGAATTTCCTCCGCGCAACCGTGCTCGGCGTCGTCTTCGCGGCACTAACCACTGTGAACCGCCACATCACGCCCGTGGGCCTCGGCCTCGCGGCGGCATCGGGATCCGTTGCATCGGGGCTGGGCTACACGCTGTGGTACGCGGTCCTGCCGCGGATCGCACCCTGGCGAGCCGCGATCGTGCAGCTCCTCGTGCCCATCGTGACGGCGCTAATCGCCACGGCATGGATCGGTGAGTCCATCACCTCGCGCCTGCTGCTCGCGACGGTCCTGATCGCGAGCGGGGTAGCGTTGACAATCGCGCCCGCGTTGCATCGCCGCTTGAGTTCAGGCGCTTCGGGCCGCTAGCACCCGGCGCGGGAGCATGCCCGCTGTCCCCCGCTTCGGGCGCTACGACGGAGTGAT
>JAYSRO010000149.1:0-1551 GCA_043720995.1 Candidatus Eiseniibacteriota bacterium | reverse complement strand
TCAGCAGCGCTTCCTGGCCCGCAAAATTGTTGAGCACGTAGAGCACGAGGCCTGTGCTGCGGGGGGAGAAGCCGACGAGGCAGGTGTCGCCTTCGCGGCCGCTCTCGTACACATAGTGATAGGCGTCGAAGCCGATGATCGAGGGTCCCCACATCTTTGGGGGTTTGCCGGTGACGCGCTTCATGAGTTTGCACAAGACAACGGAATCCTTCCGGCGGGCATCACCCGAAAGGGCGGCGATGAAGTCGGCGGGTTTCACTGCGGTGAGCGTGGTCTTCAATTTGGCTACGGCCATGGCTCCTCCTCGACTTCGCAGGGCTCGGTGACCCAGGCGCTGAAAATGGGAATGCCGTGCCAGGCTTTGCCTTTGAATGGATTGGGTCGGATCTGGATCCACGATTTGTTGGGATTTGGGTACTGGGTCGCCTGCGCCACGGCCACGACCGCGAATGGCCGCGCAAAGCGGACGATGGCCTGGCGCACGCGGATGGTCTGCATCAGCGGCAGTGCCCAGCCGCCGCGGGCGCAGAGTGGCTCGGCGTCCAACGCGGACACGGCGGCCGCACTAAATCCAAATTGGTTGAACTCGGCCACGGCGGTCTGGGCGGCCCCGAATTTGTAGCCCGCAGGGATCGGGGGGAGGCATTGCCGCAGTGCCTCGATGAGGGGCTCAAAGCCGCGCGTGGGCGGATCGAGCAGGTCGTTGGTCTTCGCCGGCGTGCGCCAGGCGGGAATGAAGACCTGCGCATGTTCCCGGTCGGCGGCAGGTGCCGGTTCCTTCTCGTGACGCTCCGTGATGCTCCAGGCATGGCCTTTACCCAGTGGGAGTTCATAGAGCGAGCGGAACTTCGCGGGGGAGGGTTGCCCCGCAGCCAGTGCGGCCACCTCGTGAGCGGCCCGCATCGCAGTCGCGGTCGCCACGCTGGGGGCGGCGATCACCGAGACCACGAGCAATCCCTCGGGCGAGCTCGAGATCAGCACACCCACATCGCCCGCGGCTTCCGTGGAGGCGATGACCTGAGCGCCGGGCGCTTGCGCGAACACCACCTTGCGTGATTCGGCCACCTCGCGTCCGTCGCGCGGTGCGTGCAGCACAACAGTTGGCTCGATCCGGTCGCGCCGCTCGAGTTCGTCGCGCACTTCAGGCACTTCATGCCCTTCCCGAACCTCGCGTCCGTCGCGCCGCCACGCGGTGACTCCCAGTTGGGAGACGTCCGCCGTCGAGTACGGTTCATCCCACTTCGCCTTCGTCGCGAGCGCGCTCGCCACGAGCAGCACCGTCAACGATGTGATTTCCAGGGGGAACTGCTTGATCGCGCCGCGTGTGTGTTTATCAGCCCATGCGTCGGCGGTGGCCTGCGTGGGGATCTTGCCGGTCTGGATAGCGCTCGCCAGCGACTTCCGCCATGCGGCGATCGCGGCGCACTCGGCGCGTGAGTCGAGCCACGCGGCCGCGACGGCGTTTACGATGGGGTGTGGGTTGGCGAGCAACTCGGCCACGAATTCCCGCGCTTCGTCCGCGCTGCAGCCGAGGGTCTGCTCCAACTCGGC
>JAYSRO010000148.1:0-17693 GCA_043720995.1 Candidatus Eiseniibacteriota bacterium | reverse complement strand
GCCGGGCCTGCGCAACCGCTCGCTCGCCAAGGGCCTGCAGTCGCTGTACCTGTCGCTCAACTCGCGCTTCCTCGCCTTCAATGAGCGCCGCGCCTATGTCGCCAACTACAGCTACTTCACCAACGACTCAGGCGGTGTCGACTCGGTGACCAACATCGACCAGCGCATCACCACGCGCCGCGGCTTCGGCACGAGCGCATCCCTGACGGACTCGCGCCGCTTGTTCGGCTGGATCAACATGCAGCCGGGAGTCTCGGGCGATGTCGTGGTGTTCGACTTCGACGAGTTGGGCCACAAGGTGGTGCCGACGGGCACGTGGTCGGCGAACGTCGCCTCGAGTGCTTCGTTGTACGGCACCTACCTGCGCAAGCTCGGCCCGGTGACGGGGATTCGGCATGTCGTGACGCCGCGTGTGTCGTTTACCTACAGCCCCGAATTCGCCAACCTGTTCTATACCGATGCCCAGGGCATCAAGCGTTCGCGCTACAACAGCTTCGGCGCCATTGCGGTGTCGGGCTTCCGCCGCGAGCGGCTGGACTTCGGGCTCGACCAGCGCCTGCAGTTGAAGGTGGGGCAGGGCGAGAAGGCGCGGAAGCTCGAGAACTTTGCCTCGCTCTCGGTGGGTGGCGCCTACAACTTCCTCTATCGCGAAGCCGGCGCGCGTCACCCGATCTCGCCGCTGGGCGCCAGCCTGTTCCTGCAGCCGCCGGGCGTGGTCAATGGCAGCGCGAACGCCACGATCGATCCGTATGAAGGCCGCCCGCTGCGTGCGCTGTCCTACAACACCGGCGTCTCGCTGGTGAGCCGCGGCCGCAAGGCGCGCGCGACGCCCGACCTGCCTACTGATCACGCGGGATCGGTGTACTCGACCGACGAAGTCGTGAACCTGCAGGACGCCTGGAACCTGGGGCTCAGCTACTCGTACTCGGGCGGCTACCCGGGCGGCCCGATCTCGCTTCCGGCGAGCAACTGGGCGAGCAACCAGAACGCGAACCTCGTCCTGCGCATGCGCGTGACACCGGCGTGGAGCTTCAACTACTCGACGTCCTACGACGTGACGCGGCGGCTCTCGGGCATCCAGTACTTCTCGGTGTCGCGCGACCTGCACTGCTGGGTCGGCACTTTCAGCCGCACCTTCGCGCCCGGCGGCGAGGCCGAGTATTACTTCCGCCTCTCGGTCAAGGACCAGCGCGAACTCTACGTCGAGCGCGGTACGCGCACGGGAAGTCTCGGCGGTATCCAGTAATGCGCCCGGACGTGGTGGGTATTTCGGAGCCGCGGCCCAGGGCGACGGCTTCCACGACGGTTGAGGGACCCGCGAGCTCCGAGCAATTGTCGGTGAGCGGCATGCACTGCGCGGCGTGCGTGTCACGCGTCGAGAATGCGCTGCTCACCGTGCCCGGCGTGCGCGCCGCGCGCGTCAACCTCGCCATCGAGCGCGCCGAGGTCGACGTCGTGGGCAACGTCGACAGCGCCGCACTGATCGCCGCGGTGCGCGCCGCCGGTTACGACGCGCGGCCCGCGGCGGGCAATCGCGAAGATGATCAGCTGCAGCGCGAACGCAACGTTGCCGCCTTGCGCCGCCGCTTCATCATCGCCGCCGTGCTGTCGCTGCCGGTCGTGGTGCTCGGCAACTTCGGTATGTTCGCGCCGCTGCGCGAGTGGCTGCCGATGCCGCTCCAGAACGTGCTGATGCTGGTCTTCGCGATTCCCGTACAGGGGTGGGCCGGCGGCCAGTTCCTGCGGGGGGGCTGGAATGGCCTGCGCCGTGGTGCCCCCGACATGGACCTGCTCATCACCGTCGGGACCCTCGCCGCCTTTGGCTACTCGACGGTGGCCACGTTGTGGCCCGCGGGGTTCGCGCGCGCGGGTATTGCGCCGCACACCTACTTCGACACCGCGGTCGTCATCATCACCCTGATCCTGCTCGGCCGCTTACTCGAAGCCCGCGCGCGCGCCAGCACGTCGCAGGCGATGCGGCGGCTGTTGGACCTCGAGCCGCGGCTCGCGCACCTCGTGCGCGACGGCGTCGAGCGCGACGTGCCGCTCGAACGCGTGACCGTGGGCGATGTGTTGCAGGTGCGCCCGGGCGAGCAGGTGCCGGTCGATGGCGTGATTCTCGAGGGCCACTCGAGCCTCGACCTGTCGATGCTCACGGGCGAGCCGATTCCTGTCGAGGTGGGCCCCGGCGATCGCGTGACGGGTGCCACGCTCAACCAGACGGGCGCCTTCCGCATGCGCGCCGAGCGCGTCGGCAGGGACACCGTGCTGATGCAGATCGTGCGGCTCGTCGAGCGCGCGCAGACGAGCAAGGCCAATATGCAGCGTCTTGCGGACCGTATTGCCGCCGTGTTCGTGCCGGTGGTGTTCGCGATCGCCGCTCTCGCCGTTGCGGCGTGGGCGGTGTTCGGGCCCGAGCCGCGGCTGGCGCACGCGCTGCTCGCTGGCGTCTCGGTGCTGATCATCGCCTGCCCGTGCGCGCTCGGGCTCGCGACGCCGACGGCGCTGGTCGCGGGCACGGGCCGCGGCGCGGAACTCGGCGTGCTGGTGCGCGACGCCGCGGCACTCGAGTCGGCGGGCGACATTCGCGTGCTGGTGTTCGACAAGACCGGCACGCTGACGCGCGGGCGCCCCGAGGTCGCGGCGATCGTGCCGCTACCGGGCACGACCGCCGATGCGCTGCTGGCACTCGCCGCGGCGGCCGAGCGCCACAGCGAGCACCCGCTCGCCGGGGCCATCGTGCGCGAAGCGGTGTCCCGTTCGCTGCGCATCGCCACGCCGCAGGACTTCGCAGCGCAGCGCGGGCGCGGCATTGTGGCGTTGATTGACGGCGCTGCGGTGCTCGCCGGGACGCCGTTGTTCCTCGGCGAGCAGGGCGTCGACGTCAGCGGCATGAGCGCCGAACGCGCGCAGCTCGAGGCGCAGGCGCACACCGTGGTGGGCGTCGCCTCCAACGGCAAGCTGCTCGGCTGGATCGCGCTGCGCGACACGCTCAAACACGGCGCGCGCGAAGCGGTCGCAGCGCTCGAGGCGCAAGCGGTCGAAGTGTGGATGATGACCGGCGACAACGAGCGCACGGCACTCAGCGTCGCCGCGGAAGCCGGCATCGCGAGCGAGCGGGTGCTGGCCGGGGTATTGCCCGAGGCGAAGGCGAGCCGCATCGCCGAGCTACAGGCGCGAGGGCTTCGCGTGGCGATGGTAGGGGATGGGCTCAACGATGCGCCGGCGCTGGCGCAGGCTGATCTGGGCATCGCCATGGGCAACGGCACCGATGTCGCGAAGGAGGCCGGCGACCTCACGCTGGTGCGCAGCGACCTGGCGGCGGTGCCGCTGGCGCTGGGGCTGGCGCGGCAGACGTTGCAGGTGATCCGGCAGAACCTGTTCTGGGCGTTCGTCTACAACGTGATCGGCATCCCTGTCGCTGCCGGCGCGCTGGTGCTGTTGTTCCGCGCGGGCGGCCCAGTGGGCCCGCTGTTCGGCTGGCAGGGCGAGCTCAACCCCATGCTCGCCTCGCTCGCCATGGCGCTGTCGAGCGTCTCGGTGGTGATGTCCTCGCTACGCCTGCGCGGTTACGCGCGCGGCGCCATCCCCGCAGGGCGCTGAGTCCGGCGAGCGTCGTCCTCGCGCCGCAGCCGGGCGCCACGCCGCTACTCGTCCTCGAGCTCGTCCCCGTCGAGCCCGAGCAGGTTGCCGACTTCCTGCTGTAGCGTCATGCGGATCTCGCGCGCCAAGTCTTCAGGCGTGTGGCACATCCGCAGCAGGTTGCGGCGGAACAGGTGAATCGCGCCGGTGACCGCGGGCTCGTCGCTGAACGATCTGTCCCTTAGCGGGCTGCCGATGAACAGGCCGAGCAGGTCGGGGGTGAGCGGCGGGTCCTCGGCGGCGAGCATGGCGCGGATCGGCAGCGCGTCCACGATCACCGGGATCACGTCGAGCTCCTTGCGGATCTCCGGCGGCAATTCGGCGATGCTGCTCTCGACGCACAGGTCGAACGCTTCGTCCGACATTTCGAGCGGCATCGGGTAACCCTCGGGATCGAGCTCGTTCGCGCTCTCGGCATGGTCGGCCGACTCGCGCTCCTGGCCGAGGTGTTCCAGTGCGCGGGAAGCCAGGTCGTGCGACTCGGGCATGTCCTGGCGGATCACCAGGGCGCGCTCGGCATCCTTCAGGGCCTCCTCGAACCTCAGCAGGTCGTGCTGGGCGAGCCCGCGCAGATGGAAGAACGCCGCAGGGTCCGCGGATTGCTCGGCGCCGCTGAGCGCCTGGAGGGCCCTGTCCGCCTCGCCCGCTTCGAGCAGCAGTGCGGCGTCCACCATGCGCAGGTCAGGGTGCCCGGGGCGCTGTGCGAGCAGTTCGTCGATGGTCCCCCGGGCCAGGGCCAGCTTGCCTGAGTCGAGGGCCTCCCATGCTGCTTCCACGCGCTCCCATTCCGGCTCAGTCAGCGTCTCAAATTGCATGGACGAGTACCTGGGTGGACCCACGAGTTACCGCTTGGGGTAGATAGGTTTACCAGAAGCTGAAGTCTTGACCGGGGCATGTCTTGACCGGACCCGGAACGGCTCCCTAGACTCAAACGTTCCCAAGACTCCTGCTGTCCAAGGAGTCGTTGCCCTGCATTGTTTTAGTCCCCTGATTCTCCGGAGATCTACTCGCCCATGAAGCTGGTCTTGTCGCGGATGATTGCCGCTCTGATCCTGGCCGCAGGTTTCGTGCTGACTTCGAGCGCCACGGCGCCCTCGTCCACCCCGCTCCAGCCGAGCAAGTTGATCATCCTGAGCACCACCGACGTGAAGGGCAAGACGGTGCCGTGCGGCTGCCACATTCCCAAGGGCGGGTTGTCGCGGCGCGCTGCGTTCGTCGATAGCCTCAAGACGGTGTATGGCCAGGTGATGCTGCTCGACAATGGCGCGTTCTTCCCCGAAGACCAAGTGCACCAGGATGCGGCGTGGTTCCTGATGGACGCCATGAAGACGCTGGGCACCGACGCCGTCAATGTCAGCGACAAGGACCTGCTGTTTGGCCGCGCCTTCCTCGAGCAGCACGCGCGCAAGTCGGGCATCACCATGCTCAGCGCCAACCTGCTCGACCGCAAGTCGCGCCGTCCGGTGTTCAATCCCTACCTGATCAAGAAGGTGGGCGCGGTCAATGTCGGGTTGTTCGGCTTGATCACCGACCATGGCGACCTGGGTCCGGGCAAGGACTCGCTGACGGTGGCGGATCCGCAGGCGACGGCGCGGGCCACGGTGCTCGAGCTCAAGCGCCGCGGCGCGGATGTGATCGTATTGCTGTCGCAGCTCGGCAAGGTCGAGGGCGAAGACCTGGTCAGCGCGGTCGACGGCATCGACGCCGCGATCATGGGCCGCAACGTGATCCTGGTCCAGAAGGGCCGTATGCTCAAGAGCACCATCGCCTGCTACGGCGGTGAGCAGGGCCACTACGTGTGCAAGACGGAACTGACGCTCGACGCCAAACATCACGTGGTGTCCAGCGATGCCGAGGCCGTCATCATGGGCCCGGACGTCAAGGACAAGCCGGAGATCTTCGCCATGACGAAGACCTTCGAGGACGCGATCGCCACGCGCATCGAGAAGGCGCGGCGCGAGGAAGAGGCGCGCAACAAGGTGTCCTCGGCCGATGACTCGCCGACGCACTATGTCGGCTCCGATCTGTGCATGCGCTGCCACGTGAAGGAAGCCGAGTCATGGAAGACGACCTCGCACTCGCAGGCGTTTGCCTCGCTGGTGAACCTCAAAAAAGACGGCGCCGATAACTGCGTGAGCTGCCACACGGCGGGCTTCATGAAACCCGGTGGATTCGTGAGCACGGGCTCCACGCCGCAGATGCAGAATGTCCAGTGCGAAAGCTGCCATGGAATGGGCACCGAGCACGATGCCTTCACCGCGACTCCGGCGAAGATCGACGCCTCGACCTGCACCCAGTGCCACTCTGCCAAGAGCGACCCGCACTTTGATTTCGCGGCCGAGCTGCCGAAGATCATTCACTCGAATCTTTCGAGTGAGACCCTCAACAACAAGAAATTCAAGCAGGCCGGCGACGCCAAGAACATCGCCGAGTTCCTGAAGAACCACGGGAGCTGACCCCACCATGAAACCGATCGTCACGCTATCGATAGCCGTTGCACTCGCGGCGAGCCTCGCGGGTTCCGCGGTACAGGCCGCGACGCGCCAGCCGGTGCTGCAGCCGGACAAGCTGCTGGTCCTGAGCACGACCGACGTCAAGGGCAAGACGGGGCCGTGCGGTTGCCACGTGCCCAAGGGCGGGATGTCGCGCCGGGCGAGCTTCGTCGACAGTCTCCGCTTGAGCTATGGGCAACTCGTGCTGGTCGACAACGGGGGCTTCTTCCCCGATGAGAACGAGCGCAAGGCGGCGCCGGCGTTCATGCTCGACGTGATGAAGACGATGGGCACCGATGCGGTGAACATCGGCGAGCGCGACCTGCGGTTTGGGCGTGAGTTCCTCGCCGAGAAGCTCACGCGCTCGGGCATCCCCGCGGTGAGCGCCAACCTCGTCGACAAGGCCTCCCAGAAGCCGCTGTTCAATCCCTACATCGTCAAGAAGGTCGGGGGTGTCACCGTCGGCATCTTCGGGTTGATCGCGCCGACGAGCGATCTGGGGCCGTCCAAGGAATCGCTGGCGGTGCTCGACCCCTCGGCCGCGGCGCGTACCACGGTGGCGGCGCTCAAGGCCAAGGGCGCCCAGGTCATCATCCTGCTCGCCCAGCTCGGCAAGGTCGATGGCGAGGATCTCGTGACCGAGGTCGACGGCATCGATGCCGTCATGATGGGACGCAACGTCGCCCTGATCCAGCGGGGCCGGATGGTGAAGAGCACGATCGCCTGCTACGGTGGGGAGCAAGGTCACTACGTCTGCCGCACTGAACTGGCGCTGGACGCGCAACATCACATGCAGTCGGGGGAGGCAGAAGCGGTGATCCTGGGTCCCGAAGTGCCAGACAACGCTCCGATCGCTGCTTCGGTCAAGGCGTTCGAGGCCTCGGTGGCGCCTGCGCCCGCGGCCACGCCTGCGGCGACCCCCGCGTCGGCCCCGGCGGATACCTCCTACACCCCGAAGGGAAGCGCAGGGCGATGACCGCATCTCCGGCCGCAGGGCGAGCGCGGGCTCCATGGGCCCTCTCACGCCTGTTCTCGGCGGTCCTGCTCGCCGTGATCCTCGTCGCCGTGTCGAGTGCGACGGCGGGCCGGGGTGGACCGCTCAAGCAGCCGAACAAGCTGATGATCCTCAGCACCAGCGACGTGAAGGGCAAGACAGGGCCCTGTGGCTGACATACCCCCAAGGGGGGACTGGCCCGGCGGGCCAGTTACGTCGACAGCCTGAAGAGCGTCTACGGCCAGCACCTGCTGGTCGACAACGGTGGGTTCTTCCCCGAGGAAGACAACCGACGGGACGCCGCGTGGTTCCTGATGGACGCGATGAAGACGCTGGGCACGGACGCCGTCAATGTCGGCGATCGCGACCTGCGCTTCGGCCGTGCGTTCCTCGAGCAGCGCGCGCGCAAGTCCGGGCTGCCCGTGGTGAGCGCCAACCTGCTCGACGCCAAGTCGCGCAAGCCGGTGTTCGCGCCGTTCGTCATGCGCCGCGTCGGCACGGTGAATGTCGGCGTCTTCGGTTTGATCACCGACAAGGGTGATCTCGGGCCGGGCAAGGATTCGCTCGCGGTCGAGTCCCCGCAGGCTGCCGCGCGCCGCACCGTGATCGAGCTCAAGCGCAAGGGCGCTACCGTCATCGTGCTGTTGTCGCAGCTGGGCAAGCAGGAAGGCGAGGACCTCGTCACCAGTGTCGAAGGCATCGACGCCGTGATCATGGGCCGCAATGTCATGCTGATCCAGCAGGGCCGCATGGTGAAGAACACCATCGCCACCTATGGGGGAGAGCAGGGCCAGTACGTCGGCCGCACCGAGCTGACGCTCGACGATCATCATCGCATGCTGACGGGGACGGCGGAGTCCGTGCTGCTGGGCCCTGAAATCACCGACAAGCCCGAGATCGCCACGTTGGTCAAGGGGTTCGAGGACGCGCTCAACGAGAAGAACCGCAAGATCGAAATGGAGCACCAGGCGCAGACCAAGGCGCAGGCCAACGACCCTTCGGTCGCCCACTACATCGGCACCGAAATGTGCATGCGCTGCCACGTCAAGGAAGCGGCGCAGTGGAAGACGACCTCGCACTCGCAGGCGTGGAACACCCTGCAGATCGTCAAGCGCGACGCCGACCAGGAGTGCATCGGCTGTCACAGCGTGGGCTACCAAAAGCCGGGTGGCTTCATCAGCTTCCCCGCGACGCCGCTGCTGGCGAACGTGGGTTGCGAAAACTGCCACGGCATGGGGACGGAGCACGAGTCGTTCGCCAACGCGCAGGCCCCGGCCCGCGTCACCGAGTCGACGTGCATGCAGTGCCACAACAAGGAGCGGGACCCCGACTTCGTGTTTGCGACCTACCTGCCGCGGGTCACGCACACCAACCTGACGGGCGAGACGCTCGAACACCGCAAGGTGAAGGCGCCGGGGGATGAGCAGAAGGTGCCTACCATGATGAAGTCGTCGAAGCCGGCGCATTAACCGCTATTTTCCGCAGCGGCTTGACCGGGTCGGGACCCGAACCTAATGTCCGGCTCGCGAGTCACTTGCCGCTCACGACGCCCCCGGCCGCCGGAGGCGTTTCGGTCCTACTCACCCCTGCCGTGGGAGTTCCGGCCTTGAGTTCGATCCTCGACGGCGTTCAGTACGCCGAGTCCATCCTCGATACCATTGGGCACACCCCGCTCGTCCGCCTTCGCCGCGTGGCGCGGGACCTGCCGTGTCCTGTCCTGGCGAAGCTCGAGTTCTTCAATCCCGGCGGCAGCGTCAAGGACCGCATCGGCCTGGCGATGGTCGAGGCGGCGGAGCGCGCGGGCCACCTGAAGCCGGGTGGCACGATTGTCGAGTGCACCTCGGGCAACACCGGGCTGGGTCTCGCCATGGTCGCCTCGGTGCGCGGCTACAAGACGGTGTTCTGCATGCCCGACAAGGTGTCGGTCGAGAAGGTCAACCTGCTCAAGGCGTTTGGCGCCGAAGTCCTGCTGACGCCGACCGCGGTCCTGCCGGACTCGCCCGAGTCCTACTACAGCGTGGCCAAGCGCATCGCCAAGGACCGCCCCGGCGCCTACTTGATGAACCAGTACCACAACCCCGCAAACCCTGAAGCGCATTACCGCTCGACGGGGCCGGAGTTGTGGGAGCAGACGGCCGGCAAGATCACGCACTTCGTCGCGGGCATGGGCACGGGCGGCACGATCTCGGGCACGGCGCGCTACCTGAAGGAAAAGAACCCGAAGGTCCAGGTGATCGGCGCCGACCCGGTCGGTTCGATCCTCAAGCATTACAAAGAGACCGGCGAGATGAGCGAGGCGCACACCTACAAGATCGAGGGTGTGGGCGAGGACTTCATCCCCAGCGCCACGGACTTCTCGCTGGTGGATCGCGTGATGTCGTGCAACGACCGTGACGGGCTCAATTTGGCGCGGCGGCTGGCGCGCGAAGATGCGATCTTCGTCGGCGGCTCCTCCGGCATGGCGGCATGGGTCGCCCTCGAAGTGGCGCGCACGGCGGGCCCCGAGGGCCTCGTGGTGGTGCTGCTGCCCGACACGGGCGAGCGCTACTTGAGCAAGGTTCACAGTGACGAGTGGATGCGCGACAACTACCTGCTCGATCCTGCGGTGACGCGCGTGGCCGATGTGGCGCCCGCCAAGGGGCGCCCTGTCCCCAAGCTGCTGTCGGTGCAGGCCAGCGACGCATTGCGGGAGTCGCTCACGCTGATCGAAAAGTACGACGTCAACCAGATCCCCGTGTTCCGCGGCACCGAGGTCGTGGGCACGTTGTACGACAGCGATGTGCTCAAGGCCGTGCTGCAGGACGCCAGCGTGCTGGACCGGGCGGTTGAGTCGATGATGGAGGCGCCGCTGCCGGTGGTCTCGAGCGACGTGCCGGTGGGCGAGGTGGCGCGGCTGCTCGCGACCGGCACGCCCGCGGTCCTGGTGCGCCAAGGCGGTGCCGTCACGGGCATCCTGACGCGCTTCGACATGCTGCAGTTTATCGTGGGAGGCCAGTAGTGGGCGGCAACGGCTCGCTGACCAAGACCTCGGGATTCAGCACGCGCGCGATCCACGCGGGGCAGGAGCCCGATCCCACGACCGGCGCCGTGGTGGTGCCGATCTACCAAACGTCCACGTACGCGCAGGAAGCGCTCGGCAAGCACAAGGGCTTCGAGTACGCGCGCACGCACAACGCAACGCGGTTCGCGCTCGAGGCTAATCTCGCCGCACTCGAGAACGGCGCGCACGGCTTCTGCTTCGGCTCAGGGCTCGCGGCGACGACGACGCTGATGCAGACGCTGTCGTCGGGCGACCACGTGGTCGCCGGCTCGAACCTCTATGGCGGCACGTTCCGCCTGTTCGACAAGGTGATGCGCCGCTTCGGGCTCGACTTCAGCTTCGTCGAGGTGACGGAGCTCAAGAACATCGAGCAGGCGATGCGCCCGAACACCAAGTACGTGTTCGTCGAGACGCCCACCAACCCGATGCTGCACCTGACGGATCTCGCCGGGGCTGCCCAGTTGGCGCACGCGGGCGGGGCCAAGCTGGTGGTCGACAACACCTTCATGACGCCGTTCTTCCAGCGCCCGCTCGAGCTGGGCGCGGACGTCGTACTGCATTCGGTGACCAAGTACCTGAATGGCCACAGCGACATGGTGGGCGGCGCCCTGGTCACCAGTGACGCGGCGCTGGCCGAATCGCTGCGCTTCCTGCAGAACGCCGCGGGCATGGTGCCGGGGCCGATGGACTGCTGGCTGGCGCTGCGTGGGACCAAGACGCTGGCGGTGCGCATGCGGCAGCACGAACAGAACGCCAGGACGCTGGCCCGCTCGCTCGCGGGGCATCCGGCGGTCAGCGCGGTGTTCTATCCCGGGCTCGACAGCCACCCGCAGCATGAGCTCGCCAAGCGGCAGGCGTCGGGGTTCGGGGCCATTATTTCGTTCATCGCCGGGGATGGTTCGCTCGAGAGCGGCCGGCTAATTTTTGACCGATTTTCGCTGTTCACCCGGGCGGAGAGTCTGGGCGGCGTCGAGAGCCTGGTGTGCCACCCGGCGTCGATGACACACGCCTCGGTGCCGCGTGAAGACAGGCTCAAAGTCGGTTTCAAGGATGGCCTGCTGCGGCTCTCGGTGGGCATCGAGGACGTCGAGGATCTGCAGGCTGACCTGGCGCAGGCGCTCCAGAGTTACTGATGTTAAGTAGTTGCGAGGCGCTGTGAGGCGGAATTCCTTAAAAGCGGGTTGACACAGGGGGGCGGTCGTCCATAGCCTAGCGCGCGTTTTTCATGGGTGAACGGACGCCCTGTTCCGGTCGCTTCCATGGGCAAATAATGCAGTCAACCGCTCACGGAGGCAGCGCATTCGGGACACGCCGCCTGCGGGGTGTCCTCAATTTTTGTACGAAGCAAAATCACACAAGGCCGCGGGCTCTTTCAGTTTAAGCCGCGGCGACTTCGAGAGGAGGTGAATCGTGAAGATGCGGAAGCTTTTCGCTCTCGCGATGGTGGCTGTGCTGTCGCTGACCATTGCCCTGGCTGTCATGGGTTGTGGCCAGAAGACTGAGACGACGACGGAAACGACGACCACGCCGACGGAGACGTCGGCAATGCCGGCGGATTCTGGCGCAATGATGTCGGACAGCGGTATGAGCAACATGGCGGATACGACGGCGCACCAGTAGTTCGCGCCTGACCGATGCCAGTCCAGCAGGGGGGGAGCCACCGGGTGACCGGAGCTTCCCCCTTATGCTTGCTCCCCGCGGGCCCCTGCGGATTAGCTCGGCGCGGGCAAAACGCCCGCAACCCTTTCGGCGCGGTACTCGTAGAGAATGTCAGTTACGCGCGGAGGGACTGACGATGAGCCGACGATGGCTGACCTTGATGATGGTGCTGGCGCTGGGCGCTCCTGGCCTCGCCCGGTCCGCTGAAGCGCTGCGGCAGCAGAGCAGCCGGGACTGGGACGCCCGGGGCCTGACCCGCGTCGAGATCGAGAACCCCAGCGGCGACATCTCGGTGCGCCCGAGCCGCGACGGCCAGGTGCACCTGGTGGCGCTCAAGACCGTGCGCAACCCGGAGTCCCAGGGAGCGACCCGGTTGGCCGATGAGACGCGCCTCATGGCCGACCTCACCTCGGGCGTGCTGAAGATCGGCGTCCGCTATCCCACCCGTCGCGAGATCCACATCAACCTGTGGGACCTCATGCGGCACTTCGAATTTCCCGAGGTGGACGTGCAACTGGCGGTCGAGTTGCCGCCGGGGCTGCCGTTGGCCCTGCGTTCCGCCAGTGGCGACTTGCAGACGAGCGGCGTGTCGGGGCGGCAGGTCCTGCACTCATCGAGTGGTGACATCGAGGTCGAGGGAGCGGGTGCGGGCCTCTCGATCGAGACGCGCAGTGGCGATGTGACGACCGAGACGATTGCGGGCGGCTCGGTCGCCACTTCGAGCGGCAACGTGGTGATCGCGTCCTCGCGCGGCCCGCTCGTCGTGCGATCCCGCAGCGGCGACATTCGCGTCGACTCCGCGACGGACTCGGTCACCGTGGAGTCGGGGAGCGGCGAAGTCCGCGTGGGGTTCGCCCGACTGGGACTGGACGCGCGCAGCGGCAGCGGTGACATCACCGCGCGTGCCGGGGGCGCGGTGCGCGTGGAGAGCTCGAGTGGGGAAATCAAACTGGCGCTGACCTCGCCGCTGCGGCGCGCGGACATCCAGTCCGGCAGCGGCGACGTTGTGGTTCGCGTGGCGCCGGCGATCGAGTGTCACATCGATGCGGAGGCCGCCAGCGGCGATGTCGAGATCGGCCTGCCGCTGATCAACCGAATTTCAAGAGAGCATCAGGTGATCGGGCGCTTGGGTCGCGGCACCACCGCGATCGTCATCCGCACAGCATCGGGCTCGATCAACGTCGCACGTTAGACGGGAGGAGACACCATGGGACGCGGGATGAAGGGGAATCTGTTCGCGGGGTTGATGGCGCTGGCTCTGGCGGGTTTGCTGTGGCCTGCCGTGACGCCTGCCGGGGAAGTGCTCAACTTCAAGCCGGTCCCGCGTGAGAGCGTGTCGCGCTTCGAGAAGATCAAGATCGTGAAGCACACGCCTGCGCCCGATCCGACCGACACGATTGGTTTTGGTGGTACGGCGCCGGAGTCGCCTGAGCCGCCGGACCCGCCGTCCACTCCGGTGGACCGCTCGGGCGGCGTCATGAAGATCGGCACCGACATCCATGTGGCGGCCGATGAGGTGGTTCACGGCGACCTGAGCTCGGTGAATGGCGACATCACCATCGAGGGTCATGTCGAAGGCGACGTGGTGGCGATGCACGGCAACGTTGATCTCAAGTCGACGGCGCGGGTGGATGGCGACGTGGTGTGCCTGGGCGGCGATCTGACCGAGGAGCCGGGTGCCCAGGTGAGCGGGCAGAAGGTGACGGCCGGGCGCGCGGGTGGCTGGAGCATTCGTGACCGTTCGAACCACATCGACACGGGCGATCGTGAGGACGGCGATTCGTCGGGCTCGCGCCGCCAGGGCGATCGCGTGGCCGGCGCGCTGGTGTGGCTGCTGGTGCTTACTCTGTTCGGTTGGTTGTTCGTGCGGGTCGCACCGGGCCGAACGGTGGCCGCGATCGAGACCTTCAACCGCTCGCCCGGGCTATCACTCGGCATCGGCGCCATGATCTGGGCGCTGATCATTCCGTCATTGTTTGCGCTCGTGATCATCGTGTTCCTGTTGATCATCACCATCATCGGCATTCCGCTCGCGCTCGCAGCACTCGTCGGATACGCTCTGTTGCTCGCGGTGTTGATGCTGTGGGGATTCACCGTGGCGGCAACTCTTCTGGGAGGTGGGCTATCCAAGGCGACGCAGGACGGCGCGCTGTCGGGCGTGCCCCCCTCCGCACATCCGGCCGGCGTTGCCGGTGTGGGCGCAGGCGCCACCCTGACGCCGCACGGAGTCTCGCTGATGCGGCGCATGCTGACCGGCGTGGGCGTGCTGATGGGCTCGATCGTGGTGGGTCAGTTGCTGCGCGCCAGCGGCCTGGGGCCCTTGCACGGGCTGGGCACGCTGATGCTGGTGCTGGGCATCATCGCCTCCGCGATCGCCACCACCATCGGCGCTGGAGCGCTGCTGCGCTCGGAGTTCGCGATGGGCACCTTCCATGTGATCTGGAACGGGCGACGGTTCGGCAAGCCGCGCTCGGCTGCGGCGGCTGCGGCGGCGCAGGCCCCAGCGTCCGACCTTCCGGGATCTGCCGCCGCACCCTGGCCGCCGCAATCCGCTCCGCCCGCGCCTGCGGCTCAGTCGCCGCCCGACGCCTTCCGGCCGCCTGCCGATCCGGAGGCAGGCGGCGGGATGGGCACTCCTTCTGCGCCGCAGGACACGCCACCGCCCATCAGTTGATGGCGGGGACGATTTCAGGGCGGTGGACCTGCACGGGTCCCACCGCCCGTTTCATTGAGCCGCTGCGGGTAGGCCCGCCCTCATGATGTGGCCCGCGGGTTTGAGTCTCGAGTCGCTGTGGTTCCTGTGCGTGGTGCTGTTCGTCGACGGCGCCACGATCGCCGCCACCTCGACCGTGCTGGTGCTGACCTACGGCCGCTTCCACCCGGCCTGGCAGCTCGCCGTCTTCGGCGCCTTCGCGAGTGCCCTCGGCAGCGGCGTGCAGTTGCTGGTCCTGCGCTGGGCGCTCAGTTCCCGCCAGCCGTGGATGACGCGCTTCGCGCCCTCGCGCGACAAGATCGACGCCGCGCTCAAAAATTTCCCATCGGCTTCGTTCCTGATGCTCGTCGTCGCCCGCGCCACGCCATTGCCGGATGCGCCCCTCAAGCTGGTGGCCGCAGTCGTCGGCTATCCCATCTGGCTGTACGCGCTCGCCTCGTTCCTCGGGACCATGCCGTACTTTTATGTGCTGGCCCTGATCGGGCGAAAGTTCCGGTTGCCGATGTGGGTGCTGCTGGCGGCGTTTGGCGCGGTGCTGCTGGGGGTGGGCATCGATTGGCTGCGCCGCCGCCGAGCGCGATGAACTCTCCCCGGGGAGAGTTGGTGTGGCGGTGACTGTCCGCGCGGAGAGCTGGTTCCGCGCGCTCACGGTCGAACTCTCCCCGGGGAGAGTTGAATGCCATGATGCTCGCGAACGTGCGCACGCGCGTTGCCCTATCACGCCGGCGCCCCCTCGCGGTGTTCTGCGCGACGGAAATCCTGCTGCCTCGCTCGCGGGGCGAGGAATGCGAGCGCCTTGCTCACACGCTCCTCGAGCGATGCGTCGGGAATAGTCTCGCAATATTCCGCCGCACGACGCGCTTCCTCGGATCGGAAGCCCAGCGCCCGGAGCCACGGGACGACGTCGAGTTCTTTCGCACGTTCGGCCGCGGCCGCGGCTTGCTTGGCTTCCGCGGCGCGTTGTTCGGCGGCGATCCGGGCGTCGGCAGCCGCTCGCTCGGCCCGCACCTTCGCGTCCGCTTCCCGCTGTTCCTCGGCGATCCGAGCCTCGGTCGCCGCCCGCTCGGCCTTCACCTTCGCTTCGAGTTCCCGGTGCTCTGCGGCGATCCAGGCTGCGGTCGCCGCCTGCTCCGCAGCGACTCGTGCCACCTCCCTCGCGGTCGCCGCCTCGCTCGCCTTCGCGTCTCGCTTCTCCTGCGCAACCCGCTGCGCCTCCTCGCGCTTGGCCTTCATGAACTCGGCGCCAAACGTCTGCTCTGCCGTGAACTGGTTATGACCGCGACAGCGGAGCCTCACACCGGCCACGGCCGCCTTGCCGCCCCGCGCCACTTCCTCGATGTGATCGAACTCGAGCAACTCACGCGCGCAGCAACGGTGACCCGCATCGCTCACAAACGTGCACTGCCCGCCGTCGCGCACCCACACTTCGCGCTTCACTTGCGCGGGAACGAGCCGCGCGCTCCGGGTCGTGCGCCGATTCCCGCGGCGCGGCCGCGAAGTCGCAGCGAACTTGCGCTTCTCCAGTTGCGCGATCAGCGCATCGAGCGCGCGGTCGAACACTTCGACCAGATCGCCCGAGGGCAGTTGGTGGCTCAGCAACTCCTGCGCATAACGCAGCTTGTCGTACGTGCAGCGGTTCACGGTGAGCTGAAGCGCGAAGCGATCCGCCGACAACGGAGACAGTTTCGGGCGGGGGAGAGCGGTCTCATCAGCCCGCGAGCAGAGCTGATCATCGGCCGCGGTACCGGCTGTCTGCGCAGACAGTTGATCGTTGAGTTCTGCCGCGCCGGGGAGAGGGGCATCTTCGCCCGTCGCGCCCGTCGCGCCCGTCGCGAACGCGTCACCCACCGCGCCCGCGTCACCAACTCTCCCCGGGGAGAGTTGATCGCCCAGCATCGGCGGCGGCCCGGCGATCGCTTCCAGTTTCGACGGCACATCCTGCTTCGGGAACCACTTTGCGATCAGCTGCTCGAGTTCTGACTTGGGTTCGTGGGCGGCCGCGGCGATCAACTCGTTCGCATTCAGTGCGGTCAGGTACGGCGACAACAAGATCACGCAACTGAGGCTCAGCTTCCGCGAAGCCAGCGCCTCGAATAGCGCGGGGTACTCCCGCGCCAGGCGAGCAACGCGAATGCGCTTAAGCGCCGCCGGCTCCGACAACTCATACACGTGTTCGCAGAACGCGAGCATCGACGGGTAGCCCTCGTCCCGGTACGAACGCCGCGCGTCGATCTCTCCGACGTGGGCGATCGCCATGGCCATCGCGCTGCTTTCGTTGCGGTGAAAAACGAGCGAATCGCGGTGCAGAACAGGCTTGGCGAGATGATCCAGCGAGTAGCTCTTCATGACGACTCCACACATGCAAAAAGTCGATCGCGGGGACAATGACTTCGAGGGTAAGTGTAGCGCGGAGGTTTTCAGCGCACGGAGACGCGCTGAGTTCGCTCAACTGATCGCGTCGCGAAAACGTTCGCGGCGGAGCGCGAATGACGCATCACGCGGCGCGGTGCGCGTGTAAGCGCGCGAGTACGAGAGCAGTCGCGAGTGCGCGGTGGTGTGGTGTGCGAAGTGCGTCAAGAGAAATATTCACGCGCCGCGAAATATTATTTGCGCCATCTCAACTGTCTGCGCAGACACCTGGTTCCCGCGCTAACGAGCGAACTCTCCCCGGGGAGAGTTGTTCGCCGCTCACTCCGCGCAGTCAGTGTTCCTGGGGAACCTGTCCGCCACGCGAAAGCGCAATGGTCCGCGCAGGCAGTTGTCTTCCGCGAACGCCCACGCCCTCGCACTCGCACTCTCCCCGGGGAGAGTGCGCTGGACAACGCCATGACATTCGCAGGCCGACGCCCGCGCCCGCGGCACTCGTACGCGCCGCGGCAGTCCCCGGTTAACCGCGCGTGGCGGCGGCGATGCGGCGCGCGACGATGCGGCGCGTGAGGGGCGTGGGGTCGCACGCGGAGATGCGCAGCGTGGCGTCGCCCAGTTGATCGAAGCAGTCGTCCGCCTGCAGCGCCACCACCACCGTCGGCCCGGCGGCGCAGCGCGCTTTGAGCCGCTCGAGTTCCGCAGCGGGCAGCGGCACGCGCGAGGCGATGACCTCGATGTGCGCCGGCGCCGCGCTTCCGAGAGCCGCCGCGCCTCCGTCACCCGCGA
>JAYSRO010000147.1:0-3356 GCA_043720995.1 Candidatus Eiseniibacteriota bacterium | reverse complement strand
TTCTGCCTCATGGCTACCCCCCACCTCGACCTCGCGGATCGTCACGTGAAGGCCGAGGGTTCGGACGACGTCGCGAACCAGTTCCGTGGTCGAGTGATGGTTTGGGCAGCCATCGAAGTAAAGTATGTCGATCTGCGTCACAGGGAGTCCTCCCCCTCAAGGCTAGCCCCCTGACGAGGCTTCAATCAACACCCAGTTGTTTCCGGAAGTGTGGCCGGACGGCGACCCACTACTGATTGCCTCCCAGGCGGCCTAAGCGGGCAACGATTGCCGGAGCGCGTCCATCCCCCGCAACCACCCTGCGACACGGTTCGGAACCGCGCCCGTTGGGGACGCCAAGCTCGCCTAATCCCGTCCCAGCCCCTTGCGCCCCTTCGTGGCCGGTGCCATGTTTCGCACATAATCTTCCGCGAAGCCTTGTCTACTGCGTGTACCCCGAAGCGCTCCCCGATCCGGCGCCGCGGCCCGGCGTCGGTGGAGTCTCCAGCGCTCTGCTCACTCGGCCGCGTCGCGGGTGATCCCTGCCAGCATGATTGTGTTGACCGTGGTCGTGAGCGTGGTGGTCGGCCCTGTCGTGGTTGGGCTCGTGGTGAAGTCTTCCCTCGATGGCTGCAACTCTTCCCTGAATGGGAGCAGTCTTCACGCCGTTGCCGGAGAACACCTCACCAAGCGCCCGTTCGACCGATATCGAGGATGCTATGTGGACGACCCGCTAGCGGGGGCCGATCCGTGGTCCGGGCCAACCGAGAGTGGAGCGGCCACCGCGCTGGCCAGCCCAGCGACACCGCCGGTTCTAGCGAAGTGATGGAAATTTACTCACCGCCTGGCGATCACGGATCTCCGCTCCGGTACCACTCCAGTGGCGGTGCCCCAATATCGTTGACACCCTGCCCATTCCGGGACAGCTCTCGCTCGTGATCGCTGAGGGGCGGCTGCGCAGCGCCTCAGGCAGCGGCCCGGATACGCGTGACGGTCACCGGCCCTTGCCTCCGTTCGCGACAAAGTGCTCCCGCACTTTCACAGCCACCTGACGATCCGTCATCTTGTCGACGGTCTCGACGCCGACGATGCGGGCACCGAGCCCATCATGCTCGAGACGAGCCCTCAGTTCCCCTTTTGCCTCTCCCGGTCCAAAGATCAATATGGCTTCCGCATCTCGAAGCTGAGCGATTACGTCGTCATAGAACTCTCTGAGCTGGCCCTCGAAATGCCTATCTCGAGTGTCCTCTGCCCCGCTTTCACGTGGTCCGTGCGATCCACCCGGTCCCCGGCCGGCAGAATTCGTACCATTCCGCTCGACCTTCGATTCAATGTGCCTTGCGGTGTCCCCTCCCGCCGGGATCACCACGATGACGGCCTTCCGATGATCGATCCACAAGCCAGCCTGCGTCGCCACGGATTGTTTCCTCCTTGATGCTGGTTACCTACGACTGAAGTGCGCCTTCGGAGCTTGCATTGTCGCGGCCTGCTTGGCACCCAGTCGCACGAAGGGGGCCACCCAACGGGAAGCGGCCGAGATTGCCGCTAACTCCCAGAGAGGCAGCAGGTGTGCGCCATCCGGGCGCTCCTGAATGGACTCTGCGGTCGAGGCACCGAAGCAGAAACTCCAATGGACGGAGACAGATCTTCAATTCCGCCCTGCTTGCCTTCGGCCTTCTCGATCTCGCCACACCGGCGGCCGCTAGCTGCGACATGCGCACACGGGCCGCGGTCGCCCTCGAGTCGCGAATTGCCACGACTCGGACCAGGCTGCCCCACTCGCAGGACAGCACCACCAGGTCGATCGAGCGTTGGACTTCCGAACTCGAGGGCGACAAACCATAGAGCACCGAGACTTTCTCAAGACTGCCTCCCTTTTCGGAGCCGCCCTCGCGCTCAATCGTAGCGAGGCGAGGTCCTCCACGCGTGAGTGGGGCGAGCGGCGCGATCTCTATCTGGAAGCCGACGCCTAAGTTGCCCCGCGTCCGGACAGCCTGCTGTTGTGGACGCGGCGCCCGCCGGCCACGCGGCGACGCGGCTCACGCTCAAGGTCGCCGATGACGAACGGCGTACCGACGGATGATCTACGAAGCTGAGCGCGCGTCTGACAATGATCGCCTCGGCTTCGTTCTGCATCTCGGCGACTTCATCTACGAGATCGTCTGGTATCCGGAAGACCGGCCAAAGGGCTACCTCGATCGCAAGCTCTACGATGTGGTCCGGTATCCGAACGGCGAGAAGATCAGCGACTTCCACGTGCCGACGACGGTAGACGATTACCGTGCGGTGTATCGCGCATACCTGCACGACCCGGAGATCCAGGATGCGCGGGCGCGACGGCCGTTCATCTGCAACTGGGACAATCACGAATACTCGTGGCTGGGCTATCGGGGAGTGCAGGTGTTTGGAGGAGAGGTTCGTCCGGCGCAGACGCGGAAAGTGGCGGCGAATCAGGCGTGGTGGGAATTCCAACCGGCGCGACCTTCGACGGTGGCCACCCGCCTGCGACGATCCCGTTCGCGGGAAAAGAGATCAACAACTCGCGCCGCGACAAACCGGCTCCATCGATGCTCGGCGTCGAGCAGAAGACGTGGTTCCTCTCCCAGCTTGAGGCATCGCGCGCGCCGTGGAAGATCTGGGGCAACTCGGTCGCCACACTCTCGCACCGCGCCGACCCGCAGAACCTGCCGCCAGGGTCACCGCCATGGGGCGGCGCTGGCTATGCATCATTCGGTGGCAACGACTGGAGCACGTTCATCGTCGAGCGCGGCGAGCTCTACGACGCGATTCGCGAGGCGGGCATCACGGGATTCACAATCGTCGCGGGAGATCGGCATTCGTTCTGGGCCGGTTTGCCATCGAAGTCGCTGCCGCCAAAGTCATTCGAACCCGTTGGCGTCGAATTTGTCGTCGGTTCGATTTCGTCGCCGGGCACGATCGAGGCGGCAGAGCACGGGCTGAAGAAAGATGTGCCACTGCGCGGCATGTATCTCGCCGACCGGCCGGGGGAAGCGAAGCCCGAACCAACGATCAACATGCTGGGGCGGCACGGTGTTCGATGAGCCCTCGAGTATGCGAATTCGGGCGACATCGAGAAGGCCCGAGCGCTTTCGAATCGCGACCTGTCGCCGCATCTGTCGTTCGTCGATCTCGGCGGCCACGGCTACGCCACCGTCCGGGTTACGCCTGACCTTCTCGAAACCGAGTTCGTGTGCATGCCACGGCCGATCGAACGCAGCACCGCGCCCGACGGCGGCCCGCTCATGTATCGCGTCTTGCACCGCGCCTGACTCTGGAAGCATGGGGAGGTCCCGAGCCTGGAGCAGCAGGTGATCGAGGGCGCGCCGAAGCTATCGATCTGACCACGTGGGCTCCAC
>JAYSRO010000146.1:0-1555 GCA_043720995.1 Candidatus Eiseniibacteriota bacterium | reverse complement strand
GCTCGTGGGAGCACCGGCAGGGGCACGTCGAAGCGGCGATGCGCGAGTACGCCGAGATGATACGTCGGACACCGGACTTCGAAAAGGGCTACGCCAGCCTGGGTGGCCTGCTCGTGTTCCGGGGCGAATACGGCCGCGCCATCGACACGTTGAAGATCGCGATCTCGCTGCGGCCGACGCCTTCTGCGTTTGAAAATCTCGGTACCGCCTACTTCAACTCGGGTCACATCGCACAAGCGGTGGATGCCTACAATCAGGCTTTCCAGTTCGGCACCGCGGACTATGTGATGTGGCTCAATCTGGGCGATGCTTACTTCTGGCTACGCAATCGTCCTGACCAGGCGCGCGACGCCTATGCTCAAGGCATGAAGCTCGGACGCGAAGCCATGCTTTTTCGCGCACGGCAGAGCAGCTCGTTCGATCCCACGATTCCTGCGAACCTGGCGAGCGCGTTCCCCAAGCTCGGCCAACCTGACAGCGCTCGCATCTACCTGGCGCAGGCACTCGCCAGCGACAGCAGCAGCTCGACGGTGCAGTACAACGCTGCGCTCACGCACTGGCAACTGGGTGAGCACTCGCGCGCCCTGTCGTGGCTCGAGCGCGCGGTGGCTGGCGGTTACCCGATCGCGTGGCTACGGGATTCGCCGGTGCATCGAGACTGGAAGGTCGAACCTCGTTTCCGCTATCTGCTCGCCACTGCCACCGCGCCAACAACATCCACGTCCCACCCATCCCCCGGAGGAGGAGGAAGATGAACACACACAAGATCTCGGTGACCGTCGATAAGAGCGGGATCCAAGTCAGCCCAGAAATACTCATCATGACGTCGCTCGATGAGGTGCACTGGGGGTGCGGGACTTCGCACCGCTTCCTGATCGAGTTCGACGGCGCCACGCCGTTCACCAGTGCGAAGCTGAGTCACGACTCGGCGAACGCGAAACAGCGTCCGAAGAATCACGGTCGATTCAAGTACACCGTGGTGCTCGAGTCGGATCCTTCCGTGCGGCTCGATCCGATCATCGTCGTCGATCCGCCACCGAGTAGGCCGGGGCCGTAGATCTGGCTCCCGCTTCGATCGCGCCCTGGGGACGCGCCGGCTGCATCGCCGGCGTCGTCCTGGGCGGGTCTTTCGCATGACGAGTCCGATCCGGTTAGCAGCCGTGAGGTGCGTGGCTTGGAAGCCTCTGCAACGGGTGCTAGTGTCTCGCATCTGAACTTCAGCACTCCGTAGCGACGGGCCCGCCTCCTGATGAGCCGCCGGGCGTCCCGCTTGCTTAATCCACGACATTCGACGCGAAGAATAAGGCCTAGTGCAACGCGCTGCGGCGAGCGCCAGCTTCGCGCGGAGTGAGGCGGCGCTGGTCGCGGCACCCTTCGTGATGCGCTCGGCTGGTCGTGGAGCGCCCACCGCCCCCGCAAGCTCAGGTCCCGAGTCCCGCCCACGCGCCCCGGCGTGTGCTGGCGGTTCGCTCAGCGGTGGCGCGGCCGCCCGCATCACCGTCCTGCGGCGCGACGCCCTACCTGCCGTGCCGCCCGCAGGCCTCGCCGCTCTACC
>JAYSRO010000145.1:0-1555 GCA_043720995.1 Candidatus Eiseniibacteriota bacterium | reverse complement strand
TGCTGCCCGGGACCATGTCGAAGCCTGCGCCGTCCAGCATCGCGGGGGACGCGAACTCCACGTCGAAGCGATCATCCATGCCGCCGCCCGAGAACGCGGGATCGAAGCAACTGCCGCTGCACGGGCACTGCGTGTCGAACTGGCGGTAGGACGAGTTGAGGTGCCACGTGCCGGTCAGCCCAAGCGGATCGACGAGGCGGCCGTCGTTGTCGGACGTGCTTTCGGTGAGGCGGATAAAGCCACCCTCGTAGGCGCCGTAGAAATTCGAGTCACCCACGAGGATGAAGGGCGTATTCGCGGCGAGGTTGTTGAGCTGGCCACGCAAGTCGGTGCACTCGAGCCGTCGTGTGGTCGAGTCCTGCGGAGTCGTCCCGCCGTCGCCAGCCTTCAGGTGCATCGAGTAGGCGCGGAAGAACGTGGCGTTCGGATACCCCGGAATGCGGATGCCACACAGCGCAACTTTGCGGGGGCCGTTGGGGTTCGTGATGGCGCCGATGTTGAAGACGGTCGCCTTGGCGGGCTTCCAGAATATGCCCATGCCCTCGCCGCTGAGCACATCGATCCACTGCCCTGCCCACTGGCCGGGTTGGTTCACATTGAGGACGTTGACGAGGAACGAGTCTTTGCCGGCGTTGGTGTTCAATTCCTGGCAGAAGATGACATCCGGATCCAGGGCAGCCATGACCGTGCGCATGTAGGGCTGGCGCGCGGGGATCGCCACGTCGGGGTACTTGAGCAGGTTGTAGGTCGCCACACGCAGCGCGTGGGCGGGCGTCGTGCCCAGCGCCGCGAAGGCGAACATCGCGAGTGCGACGAGCAGTGCGCGTCGCAGGGCAGGGGCGTGGAGCAGGTGGTTCGCGAGTCGCGACGCAGTCATCGGAAGTCCTTGGGAGCAGCCGGGCATCAGGCCCCGGCCTCGACGTGTTCAGCAAGCGGGTTGAACGCTTGTGAAAGTGTAACGGGTTGGGCCGAGGCATCGCTAGGACGGCGTCGCGCGGGCGTGTCCGTTTCTATGCGCAGGCGCGTGGAAATTCGGGGGCAATTCGCCCAATTTCGAGGTCTTGTAAGGCGCCCCGCAACCCGCCAGCCGCTTGCCGCGCTGCAAATTGCGCGTTTTGCGATGTCGCGGGCTTCGACGCTTCAATTGCGTTGGCGCCGCGCCGATATTCCCCGTGTGCGACTCTTCATCCTGCCTGACACCCCCTCCGAAGGTATTCGCGTCTCCGACGTGCTCGCCGCGCTGTCGTTCGCGCTCGATCTCGCCGACGGCCAGCCCGCGGGCCATTCCCTGCGCACCACGCTCATCGGCATGGATCTCGCCGATAAGCTGGGGCTGTCGCTGCAGGACCGTCGCGACCTCTACTACGCGCTGATGCTCAAGGACGTCGGCTGCTCGAGCACATCAGCGCGCGTGTTCGAACTGTTCGGCGGCGACGACCGCATTGCGCAGCGCCGTCTGCTGCGCCAGGACTGGAGCGGCTGGCTCAAGGCCGTGCGCTTCCACTTCGCCTACTCGGCGCCCGACCAGGCATGGCCCGATCGCCTGCGCCGCGCC
>JAYSRO010000144.1:0-6833 GCA_043720995.1 Candidatus Eiseniibacteriota bacterium | reverse complement strand
GGCTGGGCAACGACAACACCGGCACCTCCAAGTACGATGCCAAGCGTTCCAATATCCCCGTCACGACGGATTGGACCCTGGTGTTGATCCCCATTCCGCTGCCCGCGAGGCTGACGTCCGAGAAGGGCTTGTTCTACCTCGCCGAGGGCCCGAAGAATGGCACCGGGCTGACGCTGTGGGTCGACGATGTCCAATTCGTCAACGACCCGAGCATCACAAATCCGCGCCCGCTGCTCACCACGCAGGCGCTGACGGCGCTGGTGGGCTCGACACTCGATTTGGCGGGGACCACGGCCACCACGTTTGCGATTGGCGCCACCGACCAGACGGTGACGCACATGCCGGGCTACTTTACTTATGCGTCGTCAGACCCGGCGGTCGCGGGCATCTCCAACAATGTCGTGCGCGTGCTGGGCAGTGGCTCGGCAACGGTGTCCGCGAAGCTGGGAGCGGTCGACGCCACGGGCAGCGTGACGGTCACTGCGGCGCTCCCGCCGATCAGCGCGGCACCCACGCCCAGCGTTCCGACGGCGGACGTGATCTCGCTGTTCAGCAACGCCTACCCGAACATTGGCGTGGACTCGTGGTCGAAGTTCGGCTCCGCCGGAATCACGGTCGAGGACTTCAGCATCGCGGGCAATGCCACGAAGCTCTACAAGAAACTCAACCTCGGCTACGTCGGTGTTGAATTCAAGACGAATGAAGTCGATGCCACGACGATGACCACCTTCCACATGGATGTCTGGGCGTCCTCGGGCAGCCTGATCCGCGTGAAGCTGGTCGACTTCGGCGCCGACGGCATCTTCGGCGGTGGCAACGACACGCAGCATGAGCTGACCTTCAATGCCACCTCGACTCCGGCGTTTGCGCCGGGGGCATGGACTTCGCTCGAGCTCCCGCTCGACAGCTTCACCGGCCTGACGGGCCGCGCCCACATCGCGCAGCTCATCCTGTCGTCGAGCGACACGCCGATCGTGCTCGTGGACAACGTCTACTTTCATAAATAAGGTGGCGCGTCCATTTGAGCTCAGGCGTGGGGGAGTGACTTCCAGATGACGCAAATCGATCACCCGGTGAATGGCGCGAGGCGCGCGGACCAGTCGCGCCCGAGCGCGCTCGAGCAGTCCGTGCTCCGCCTGATCTGGCACGAGCACCGGATCTCGCGCGCCGAGATCGCGCGCCGCACCGGATTGTCGCGCTCGACCGTCACCGAGATCGTGGACGAGTTGCTGCCGACCCAGCTCATCTCCGAGGTCGGCGTCGGCCCCTCGCGCGGCGGGCGCCCTCCGATCGTGCTCGAGTTCAACTACGACGCCGCCTGCATCCTCGGCGTCGACATGGGTGCTGCGCACGTGGCGGTGGCGCTGACGAACCTGCACGGTGAAGTGCTGGCGTGGCGGCATGAGTTCCACGCGGTGCGCACCGATCCCGAGGGCACCCGCGCGCTGATCTCGGAGCTGTGCGGCTCGTGCCTCGCGGATGTCCCGGGCAGCCGCTCGCGGCTCATTGGTCTCGGTGTCGCAGCGCCCTGCCCCGTCGACCCGCAGCACCCCGACCAGTTCTCTGAAATCGTGCTCCCCGACTGGCGCGGCCGCGCAGGACTCAAGCCCATCGCGACGCGCTTGAAGGTGCCGCTGTTCGTCGACAACGACGCGAACCTCGGCGCCCTGGCCGAACGTTGGTGGGGAGCGGGGCGCGGCGTCGACGACTTCTTCTACGTGAAGGTGGCGACCGGGTTGGGCTCGGGCCACTTCATCCAGGGCAAGGTGTACCGCGGCGCCACGGGCGTCGCTGGCGAAATCGGCCACATGGCGATCGATACGCAGGGCAAGCCGTGCCTGTGCGGGCTGCGCGGCTGCCTCGTCACGCTGGTAGGCGCCCCGGCGCTGGTGGCGCGGGCGAAGGAGTTGCGCGCGGAATATCCCGACAGTTCGTTGCCGAAGAACAAGCCCTCGATCGAAGCGATCGAGGACGCGGCGTTGTTGGGCGACCCGCTGGCGCTGCAGATCGTGCGCGAAGCGGCGGGGCATTTGGGGATAGCCATCGCCAGCTTGCTCAACCTCATGAACCCGCGCCTTGTGATCATCGGGGGCGGGCTCGCGCGACTCGAAGACCGGCTGCTCGAGCCGCTGCGCGATGTGATCCGCAACCGCACGCTGGTGAGCTCGCTCGCAGTCGCCGAGATCACCACGAGTGCGCTGGGGCCGCGCTCCATCGCCGTGGGTGCCGCGACCTACGTGCTCGATGCGGCGCTCGATGACGCGCGGCTGTTCGCGGCGGCCACCGGGCGGGTCAAGTCCGCATGATCGCGCTCCGACGCAGGCTCCTGCAGGCGGCCCTCGGCGGCCTTTGCGCACTCGCGCTCATCGCGCTGAACAGCGGCTGCACCGACACGGCAAACCCAGCCAAGGTGAACTGGACGCTGGCGTGGCAGGACGAGTTCACCGGCCCCGCCGGCCAGTCGCCGGATGCCACGAAGTGGGCGTTCGACATCGGCACCGACTGGGGTAATGCGCAGCTTGAGTACGACACCGCGCGCCCCGACAACGTCTCGCTCGATGGCAACGGCAACCTCGCCATCACGGCACTTCGAGAGAGCTTCCAGGGCCGCGATTACACCTCGGGCCGCATCAACACGCGCGGGCACTTCGAGCAATCCGGTGGGAAATTCGAGGCGCGCATGAAGCTGCCGCGCGGCCAGGGAATATGGCCGGCGTTCTGGCTGCTCGGCTCCAACATCTCGACGGTCCCGTGGCCCGGCTGCGGCGAGGTCGACATCATGGAGTACCGCGGCCAGGAACCGAGCGTGCTGCACGGCAGCCTGCACGGGCCGGGCTACTCGGGCGGCAACGCGGTCACCCGCAGCTACACGGTGCCGGGTGCACCGCTGGATGCGGACTTCCATCTCTACGCGGTGGAGTGGACCTCCAACCTCGTCAGCTGGAGCATCGACGGTCGCGTGTTCTTCACCGCCACGCCGCGTAATCTGCCGGGCGGGGCGCGGTGGGTGTTCGACCATCCGTTCTTCGTCATCCTCGATCTCGCGGTCGGCGGCAACTTCGTCGGCTCGCCCGATGCGAACACCACGTTCCCACAGCGGTTGCTCGTGGACTACGTGCGCGTGTACCGGCAGAGCTGATGGCGCACCGCGCCGCACGCGTCGCCGCAGCGCTCATCGTCGTGGCGGCGTTCGCTTTCGCCGCGGCGCTCACGCTCGGCTCAAACGGTTGCGCGCGCCACCGTGCGCCGCTACCCAACGACGTGCTGGTGGTGTCGCAGGAGCAGCAGGCCTCGTGGGTGCGCAACTTCAATCCGCTGACCACCGCGACCTCGGCACGCTGGCCGACGCTGGCCGGCATCTACGAGCCGCTGTTCGTGTTCAACAGCGTGCAGGGCAAGTCGGTGCCGTGGCTGGCGACGGCCAGCGAGTGGCGCGACGCCAACCTCGTCTACCGCATCACCACGCGCACGGGCGTGCTGTGGTCCGATGGCCAGCCCTACACTGCGCGCGACGTCGCCTTCACCTTCAACCTGCTCAAGCGCTTCGCCGCGCTCGACCGCCGCGGCGTGTGGGGGTTCCTCGAGAGCGTGCAGGCGATCGATGACCACACGGTCGACATGCGCTTCAAGCGCGTGTTCATCCCCGGCGCGGACGAGATCGCGGCGCAGCAGATCGTGCCCGAGCACGCCTGGAAGAACGTGAAGGATCCCGTGGCGTTCGCCAACGAACACCCGGTCGCCACGGGCCCGTTCACCGAAGTGCTGGCGTTCGAAAACCAGGCCTACGAACTCGGCCGCAATCCGCACTACTGGCAGCCGGGGCTGCCCAAACTGCGCGCACTCCGCTTCCCCGCGTTCCCGGGCAACGACCGCGCCAATCTCGCGCTGGTGTTCGACGAAGTGGACTGGGCAGGCAACTTCGTGCCGGCGATCGATCGCGTGTTCGTGGCGCGGCGCCCCGCCGATCATGGCTACTGGTTCCCGCTCACGGGCAGCAGCATCTTCCTCTACCCGAACACCACGCGCGTGCCGTTCAACGACGTGCGCGTGCGCAAAGCACTCAGCATGGCGATCGATCGCGAGTTGCTGATCGACGTCGCGCTCTATCGCTACTCCAAGCCGGCCGACGCCACGGGCCTGAGCGATGCCTATTCAACGTGGCGCGATTCGGTGGCGGTGGCGAGCGGTGAGTGGGTGCATCACGACTTGAAGCACGCGGCGGCCCTGCTCGACTCGGCGGGCGTGAAGCTCGGCGCGGATGGCAAGCGTCACCTGCCCGGTGGGAAGGCGTTGAGCTACGAGATCCTGTGCGTCTCCGGCTGGTCCGACTGGGTGCGCGCCGCACAGGTGATCGCGCGGGGCCTGCGCGAAGTGGGCGTCGATGCCAACGTGAAGACCTATGACTTCAGCGCGTGGTTCCAGCGCGTGCAGGAAGGCAACTTCGACCTGTCGCTGGGCTGGTCGTTCGAGGGCCCCACTCCCTACACGTTCTACCGCTGGCTGATGGCGTCCTCGACGGTGCAGCCGGTGGGCACGGCGTCGATGGGCAACTGGCACCGCTATGGCTCGGCCACCGCGACGCAGGCGCTCACGGCGTTCGAGCGCGCGGCCGACCCGGCCGAGCAGCACCGCCTGTGCGCCGAGATCCAGCGCGTGTTCGCCGCCGAGGCGCCGGCGATCCCGCTTTACCCCAACCCCTCGTGGGCGGAGTACAACACCAGCCGGATCGGTGGGTTCCCCTCGAAGGCCGACCCCTACGCGGATCCCTCGCCCAACAAGTTCGACCGTGGCGAGCAGCTGCTGGTGCTGACGCGCTTGGCGCCCAAGCAGGCGACGCCATGAGATTCCTGCTCAGGCGTCTCGGCTTCTACGCGGTGGCGGCGTGGGTGGCGCTCACACTCAACTTCTTCCTGCCACGCTTGATCCCGGGTGACCCGGCGACCGCATTGTTCGCGCGCTTTCGTGGCCGTTTGGCGCCCGAGGCGATGGACGCGCTGCGCGAAACGTTCGGCCTGACGCACGCGCCACTGTGGAGCCAATACCTCACCTACATCGGCCACGCGCTGCGCGGCGACTTCGGCATCTCGGTCGCCTACTTCCCGTCGTCCGTCGCGCACGTCATTGGCGGCGGCCTCGTGTGGACCATCTTCCTCGCGGGGAGTGCCGTGCTCGTGAGCTTCGTCATCGGCACGCTGCTCGGCATCGCCGCGGCATGGTGGCGACGCGGCTGGGCCGATGCCGTGCTGCCGCCGGCACTGGTGTTCTTGGGCGCCCTGCCTTACTTCTGGCTGTCGATGGTGGCGCTCTATGTGCTCGGCTTCACGCTCGGCTGGTTCCCGCTGGGCCATGCCTACTCGGATGACCTCACCCCGCGCTGGTCATTCGCGTTCTTCGCCGACGTCGTGGCGCACGCGGTGTTACCCGTCGGCTCGATCGTGCTCGCCACGCTCGGTGGCTGGCTGCTGTCCATGCGCAACACGATGATCACCATCTTGGGCTCGGACTACGTGAACCTTGCGCGCGCCAAGGGCCTCCATCCCGCGCGCGTCGTCCTGCGCTACGCCGCGCGCAATGCGCTGCTGCCGAGCATCACCAGCTTCGGCATGGCACTCGGCTTCGTGCTCGGCGGCTCGCTGCTCACCGAGATCGTGTTCTCCTACCCCGGTCAGGGCTACTTGCTGGTGCAGGCCGTGCGCAACCAGGACTACCCGCTCATGCAGGGCATCTTCCTCGTCATCACGCTCGCGGTACTCGGCGCCAACTGGCTGGTCGACGTCGTCACGCTGTGGCTCGATCCACGCATCCGGGACTCCGCCTCATGAGCGCCGCCACGTCTGCCCGCAGCTTCGGCATCGCCCTGTGGTGGGACGCTATCCGCCGTGACCGCAAGGCCGGCATGGGTGCGGCGGTGCTCGCGGTGTTCGCACTGGTCGCGGTATTCGGACCGATGCTCGTGGGCGATCCGCAGGCATTGGTGGGCATTCCGCTGCAGCCACCGTCGCTGCATCACTGGCTCGGCACCACGGGCCAGGGGCAGGACGTGCTCGCGCAATTGGTGGTGGGCACGCGCGTGTCGCTGCTGATCGGCTTCGGCGTGGGGCTGGCGGTGGTGTTGATCGGCGCGCTGGTCGGTGTCACCGCCGGGTTCTATGGCGGGCGCATCGATGGCCTGCTGTCGCTGCTGTTCAATGTGTTCCTCGTGATCCCGGGCCTGCCGCTCGCGATCGTGATCGCCGCCTACCTGCCAACGGGTTCGTTCACGCTGGCGCTCGTGCTGATCGTCACCGGCTGGGCGTGGAACGCGCGCGTGATCCGCGCCCAGACCCTGAGCCTGCGGCAGCGCGACTTCGTCGCCGCGGTGATCGTCACGGGCGAATCGGACCTGCGCATCATCACCGGCGAGATCCTGCCCACCATGACTTCGCTGCTCGTGGCGCAAGTGATCGGCAGCACGATCTACGCCATCGGCGCGCAGGTCGGGCTGGAGTTCTTAGGATTGGGCGATGTCTCGGCCATCAGCTGGGGCACCAACCTCTACTGGGCGCAGAACGATTCGGCGCTGCTCACGGGTGCGTGGTGGACATTCGCGCCCACGGGGTTGTGCGTGGCGCTCGTCGGCTTCGGGCTCAGCATGCTGAACTCCGGCTTCGACGAGATCACCAACCCGCGCCTGCAACTCGAACGCGCGTGGCGTGACCACCTCGAGTCGCGCGGCATGAAGCCAGCGCGGTCCACTCCCGTGGTACGTGACCATGCCTGATCCGATCCTGACCGTCCGCGACCTGTGCGTCGACTACATCACCGAGCGCGGCCCCGTGCGCGCCATCGACAAG
>JAYSRO010000143.1:0-3365 GCA_043720995.1 Candidatus Eiseniibacteriota bacterium | reverse complement strand
TTGAGTTCGAGGGGGGAGACCTCGAAGGAGCCCGCTCACGGCTCGAAGGCGCACTCGCCAAGGCGCCTCATTCGGCGAGCGGGCACAACAACCTTGGTGTGGTGCTGGCCTCCATGGACAGCCTGGACACTGCCGACGAGCACTGGCGCGCCGCCCTGGCGCTGGGACGGCCGGATCCGGGGATCGCACTGAACCGCGGAATCGTTCGCTGGGCGCGCGGCGACAGCGTCGGCGCAATTGCGCTGCTCGCAGACGCCGTCACGGAAGCCGGCGGTCACGCGGCGGCGTGCAAGCTGATTGGCCTGAGCCCTGGAGATTCCCTGGACTTGGCAGCGAACCTTTCCAGTGAGGAGTTGACCCTGCGCAGCCGAATCCGTAACCTCCTCTTGCAGGGTGCAGTGACGGGACGTGCGAGCCGTGAGAAGACCCCTGCTGCGGGCCACCCGCATGACTCCGAGCCCACCTTCCCAAGCCTCCCGGTGCATGAACTGTCGAAGTACTTGTACTGGATCGAGTGAAAGGAACCCCTATGCGACGCAATCGAATGATCTGGGCCGTGGCCGCACTTTTGGTTTGTGTTGTCCCCGCGTCCGCGTGGGCGGCCGACGCCCGCTCGGACTACGGCGTGAGCCTCGCGATGAGCGGGGAGGAGGCTCGTGCGGAATCCCTCTTTATCACGATGCTGTCCCATACGCGTGGAGACTCGCGCGCGCTGAACAACCTCGGGAACATTCGCCTGTTGCGAGGGGAGACCGGCGTGGCGCTCGCCTTTTACGAGCGGGCTCTGCGCGGCGACTCCCTCGACGCGGGCATCCACCTCAACCGCGCCACCGCGCTCATGTTGATGGGCGATAAGGATCGCTCGGAATCGGCCTTTGCCCGCGGAGTGCAGCTGGCCGGCAGCGTCGAGCAGGCGCAGTCGCTGCTGGGTATCTTGCCCGAGAAGCAGGCGGAGGAGCGCGGTGCCAAGAAGACCGCGATCGACCCCGAGCAGGTGCGCGCGATGCTGAAGCAAGCCGCGAGCGCGGTCCCTACCTCGAAGGCCCAGGCTGTGGCCGCCGCCAAGCCGGGGGGCAAGACTCCCTCGGCGTGGCGCTCAGCCGGTCCGCGTGCATCGGATGGCAGCGAGACGTCGGGTCTGCTGTACTGGAAGCGCTGATCCCCTGAGCCGCTCCATCCCCACGTGAGCGGATCGACCCCAACCGGGCGGGTACCCGCCCGTATGGGCGTGACGATCGGTGCCGCCTGCGGCTTGGTCGTGGCGGTCGTCTGGGCCGTCGGGTTGATGCGCCCGCTCGACCTGCGTGTGCACGACTGGTATTACCGGATGCGCGGCCCGGTAAAGGCTTCTGACCGGATCGCGGTCGTCGAGATCGACGATCAGACGATCCGGGGGCTGGGTGACGTGTGGCCGATGCCGCGAGCCAACTACGCCATCGCGATCGATGCCTTCGAGCGCGGCGGTGCAGAGGGCGTCGCGTTCGACCTGCTGTTCCTCGGCGACAACTCCGAGGATCCGGACGGCGACCAGTTGCTCGCGTCCGTCGCAGCCGAGAACGACAACCTTGTCCTGGCGATCGGACTCCAACGCAGCGACGCCCCGATGACCGAGGAAATGAAGCTTCTGGCCGACTCATCGGCGCTGATTCGCCATGGCCGGCCGGTTTCGCGACAACATCTCGCGGTCGCCCAGAGCGCGTCGCTGCCCTACGCCGACCTGCTCGCCGCCATCCATGACGTTGGGCATACCTCCGTGCTCGTGGACGGCGACGGCGTCGTTCGGCGCATTCCGCATTACATCCGTTTCGGCAAACATGCGTACAGCTCCCTGGTGACCCGGCTGCTCGAGGTGGCCGCGCGCAGGGATTCCACGGTGCCGACGTTTGAGCTGGCACCCGATGGCGTCGTGATGAATTGGAAGGGCCACCGCAGAAGGTTGCCCAGCGACGAGGAAGGCGCGACATCGATCGCCTTCGCCGGTGAACAGGGTGCCTTCAAGAACCGTTACTCGATGCTCCAGGTGCTGCAGTGGTATCGCGATGACGACACCACGTCGCTCATTCGGGCCTTCCGCGGCAAGTTGGTGCTGATGGGATCCACGGCGGTAGGACAGCATGAGAGCGACATCGGACCAACGCCATACTCGAGCGTCTCCGCCCTGGTCTACATTCATGCCAACGCGGTGAATGCCGCACTCCAAGGGCGCTTTCTCCAGGGCGTGCCGGCCTTCTGGGTCATCATCGGGATGGTCCTGCTCGGGGTCGCCCTCGGCCTGGTGTGTTCGCGACTCTCGCTTGTTGGCGCCGGCCTCGCAGCGCTGGGCGTCCTGCTTGTGCTGGCCGTCATCAATTACGGCCTGTTTGTCTTCGCCGACGTCGACCTGCCATCGCTGGGTGTGCTGCTGGTGCCACCGATCACGTGGGCTGCCGTCGAAAACGCATGGGGCCGCGAGACCGAGCGCCGGGCGCGTGAGCGGGCCAAGGAACTCCAGGTCGCTCGCTCCATCCAGGAGCACCTGCTGCCGTTGGCGCCGCCGAAGATCGCGGGACTCGACGTCGCGGGGCGTAACATTCCCGCGGCTTCGATCGGCGGCGACTACTTCGACTGGATCACGCTCGACGACGGTTCCCTCGTCGTGGTGGTCGGCGACGTCAGCGGGCACGGCATCCCGGCCGCGCTGCTCATGGCACACATTCACGCGTCACTTCACGCGGTCGCTACGGCCGGACGCACTCCCCAGGACATGGTCGAGTGCGTCAATCGCTCGCTCGCACGCGCCGCGCTGCCGGGCAAGTTTGCCACGTTCTTTCTGGGCGTGATCTCGGTGGACGAGCAGCGGCTGCGCTACTGCAACGCCGGTCACAATGCGCCCCTGCTGCTGCGCGACGGCAAAATCATCGAGTTGGGTGCCAACGGTGTGCCCCTCGCCGTGTTGGAGGACATGCCTTACTCCGCCGCGGAGGAGGCCTTCGTCCCCGGCGACACGCTGGTGATCTACAGCGACGGGATTGTCGAGGCGCCGAAGCGTACGCAGCCAAAAGAATTCTACGGCGACCCGCGCCTGCAGCAGCAAGCGCTCGCACTGGCGGCCGCGCACCCGGACTCCGCCGAGATCGTGAAGCGAATCCTCGACGACGTGTATGCGGTTTCGGGCGACGGCATGCACGTCGACGACGTCACGCTGCTCGTCGTGCGCCGCACCTGACATGCTGCCGCTGTCGTCACGAGCACGCGTTTTCGGCCGGCCGGCGCGAGCCGTCCACTTGCGCCGCGTGCGGTTGCGCACCTAACGTTGCCGAGGTCCATGCTCCGAACACTCGACGATCCCACTTCAGCCCGATTGAAGTCATGCGGGCAGTGAACCC
>JAYSRO010000142.1:0-1562 GCA_043720995.1 Candidatus Eiseniibacteriota bacterium | reverse complement strand
CACTCGACTTCGCCTTCGCCGTGCACACGCAGGTGGGAGAGCGCACCGTGGGTGCCCGCGTCAATGGCGAGCTGGTGACGCTGCGCTATGAGCTGCGCAACGGCGACACCGTCGAGATCATCACCTCGCCGCAGGCGCAACCGCACGAGGGCTGGCTGCAGATCCTGCGCACGGCCGGCGCGAAGAACAAGGTGCGCCACTGGCTGCGCTCGCGCCGCCAGGAAGACAGCGAACATCTGGGCCGCGAGATGCTGGAGCGCGAACTCAAGCGGCATCGCGTCGATCCCACGGAGGCCCAGGTGAACGAAGTCGCACTCGCTCTCGGGCTCACCGACAGCGAACAGCTGTACGCGCGGCTGGGTGAGGGGCAACTGTCGCTGACCTCGGTGTCGCGCAAGTTCCTGCCCGAGAAGGAAGGGCTCGCCGAACGGCTGACGAAGGCTCCGCTCGAAGCGCTGGGCCTGACCAAGCGCGCCACGGGCGGGGTGCGGATCCAGGGGCTCGACAATGTGATGTTGAGCTTCGCGCGCTGCTGCCAGCCGGTGCCCGGCGACCCCGTGATCGGTATCGTGACGCTGGGGCGTGGCGTGTCGATTCACCGGCAGGATTGTCCCAATGCCTTCGCCGGCAACATCGCGCCGGAACGGCGGCTGCCGGTCGAGTGGGACGCCAAGCAGGGAGAGTCCTTCCCTGTGCGGCTTGTGGTCTACGGGCAGGACCGCCAGTCGTTGCTCGCGGATCTCGCCAAGGCGATCACCTCGGCGCAGGTGAATATTCGCTCAGCGGGTATCGCGAGCGAGGACAAGACCGCGCGCGGGGTGTTCGTCGTGGAAGTGTCGCACCTGTCCAAGCTGCAGAGCCTGATCGTCGCCATGCGCGCGGTGCCCGGCGTCAGCCGCGTGGAGCGGCGGCACCGGTTCTCGACAGGTCCGTCCTCGCCGCGTCGCGACGAGGACAAATCGTGAGGGCGCTCGTCCAGCGCGTGACCCGTGGGCGTTGCACGGTGGAGGGCGAGGTCACGGGAGAGATCGGGGCCGGGTTGGTGGCGCTCGTCGGGGCAACGCATGGCGATGGGGTCCGTGACGCGGAGTGGCTCGCCGCGAAAGTCGCGGGGTTGCGCATCTTCGCCGACGCCGCGGGCAAGATGAACCTCGACGTGCGCGAAGTGGCCGGCGCGGTACTCGTGATCCCGCAATTCACCCTGTATGGCGCGGCGCGGCGCGGACGCCGTCCGGACTTCCTCGCGGCCGCGGCGCCGGAACACGCCGAACCGCTGGTGGAGCAATTCTGCGCGGCACTGGTCAGCGAGGGCGTGCGTGTCGAGCGTGGCAGGTTTCGCACGCACATGAGTATCGAGCTCGTAAACGATGGACCGGTCACCCTGATGATCGAAACACCGGCGCATGAGGCGGCGGAGGTGAACGCATGAAGGATCGTGGCGCGAAATTGTTGTACGCGGGCAAGGCGCCGCTGGTGCTCGCTTCCGCCTCGCCGCGGCGTGTCGCACTGCTGCGGCAGGTGGGCGTCGAGTTCGTCGTCGCCGATCCCGGCCCCGATCGCCC
>JAYSRO010000141.1:0-1564 GCA_043720995.1 Candidatus Eiseniibacteriota bacterium | reverse complement strand
CTGGCCCTCGTGCCGCTCAGTGGTGTCGTTTCGACCGCTCAGGCGGCGAAGCCGACCGTTGCACCGACTCCCGCCGTCGCATCGCACCCCTCCGTGCTGCCGTTCATCCACGACGACTACGCCAGGGCGATCGTCGAAGCCAAGGCGAAGAAGCAGTTGATCTTCGTCGATGCCGGAGCACCCTGGTGCCATGCCTGCCGTTCGATGGATGCGTTCGTGTTCACCGATCCGGCGCTGAAGAAGGACGCCAGCCGCTTCGTGTGGCTCGCGCTCAACACCGAGAACCGCAAGAACGCGGCGTTCCTCAAGAAGAACCCGATCCCCGCGTTGCCCAGCTACCTGGTCGTCGATCCGTTGAGCGAGAAGGTCGTCATGCGCTGGGTCGGCGGTGCCTCGGTGGCGCAGCTGCAGCAGGTGTTCAACGACGCCGATGTCGCCATGCACGGCGGCCCGCCGCGCGAGCCCGTCGACATCGCGATGGCCCGCGGCGATGCGGCCTACAGCAACGAGCAGCATCTCGAAGCGGTGAACGCCTACCGCCAGGCGCTGGCCGCGGCGCCCGAAGGTTGGGCGAGCTACGCGCGGTGCGTCGAGTCGCTGTTGTTCTCGCTGTCGCAGGTCGACTCGAACCAGGCCGTCATTGATCTGGCGCACGAAGTGATGCCCAAGGTTGCGGGCACCTCCACGTACATCAGCGCCGCCGGTTCGGGCATGAGTGCCGCACTGGCGCTCCCGGACGGAGCGGCGAACAAGCGCCAGGATGCGATCGCATTCGAGGCGCAATTGCGCGAGGCATTGGAAGACGCCTCGATCCAGCTTTCCTCGGACGACCGCTCGTCGTACCTGTCGTCGTTCATCGAGGCGCGCGAGGCCGCGGGCGATTCCGCCGGTGCGCACAATGCGGCGCAGGACTGGGCCGATTTCCTCGAACGCGCCGCGCGCGAAGCCCGCACGCCGGTCGAGCGCGCCGTGTTCGATCCGCACCGCCTGAGCGCCTACCTCGCACTCAATGTGCCTGAGCGGGCAGTGCCGATGCTGCAGCTGTCGGAAAAGGAATTCCCCTCCGACTGTAACCCGCCGGCCCGCCTGGCGACGGCGTACCTCAAGATGAAGCAGTACGACGACGCGCTGGCGGCCAGTGATCGCGCCATGGCGCTGCCGATGTCGGACGGCCCGCGCAAGCTGCTGTACTACCAGACGCGCGTGGACATCTACACCGCCAAGGGGAACGCCGCGGACGCCAAGAAGACGCTCGAGGCGGCCATTGCCTTCGCGCAGGGTCTACCGGAGGGACAGCGTTCCGAGAAGCGCATCGCGGCGCTCAAGGCGAAGCTGGAAAAGATGACGCAGACCTCGTCAGCCCAGTAGCCGCTCGCTCGGCGACCGCACAACGACGAAGGCCCGGCAGGGTTTACCTGTCGGGCCTTCGTCTACATTGCAGCGAGGCGCGACGCAGCCAAAGCAGCACTCGGAGCGCTGGCGACGATGCTTATACCTGTGCGGGTTCGCCTTCAAGATTGTAGAGCGGCTGGTACTTGTTCCACAGGTAGTCGATGTAGTCGTC
>JAYSRO010000140.1:0-1564 GCA_043720995.1 Candidatus Eiseniibacteriota bacterium | reverse complement strand
CCGCGGCGTACTCGCGCGCGGCGAAGGCGACCAGCGGATGGAACCAGAACAGGACCTCGGCGAGGGCGACAAGAGTGCCGAGCTCGAGATCGTGGCGGCGCAGATGCGCGACTTCATGCGCGAGACCCGCGCGTTGATCGGCGAGCGGGAGCCCGGCGAAGCTCGCGGGCAACAGGATGCGCGCGCGGGGCCCTGCGAGCACGAGTGGAGTTGCGAAGGCGCCGCCAGCGCGCAGCTCTGGGCTGCGGGCGGGCGCGCCGAGCCAGCCGGTGAGCCAGCTCATTGCGGTGGCGTCTTCGCACGGCTGGGCCTCGCGCCAGACGCGCTCGATGCGCGCCGACTCGCGGAACCACTGCGCGACGCGGAACGCCGCGCCGAGGATCCACGCGGCGAACAGGAGCCACGCGACAGTGACGCCGCGCGGGGCCGCGGGGCGCGGAAGCGCGTTGGCGACAGCGCGCGCGCGCGTGGTGATGGCGCGGGCGACGGCCGTGAAGGCGCGGACGCGCGACGACGCGGGCTCGAGCACAGGGGCAGCGAGGAGGCGCTGCGCGGCGGGCGCACCGTTCGCGAGCGGCGATCCGAGCGGCGCGAAGAGCCGCAGCGCCGCGGGGGCGCCGGTTGCGAGGCGCGCCGCCGGATTGGTGACGGGGATGGACAGGGCAGCGTGCGGAATGCACACGATCAGCAGGCGCACGCACACCGCCCACCACAGCAGGGTGCGCGCAAATGCGGGCAGGCGCGGAAAGGCGAAGGTGACCAGCGACACCGCCAGCACGAGCGAGACACCCTCGAGCGAGGCGTGGCCGAGTGCGGCAAGCCAGGGAGCCGGCGTCATGACTTGTCCTCCGAGGACTTGAGGTTGTGGACGAGCCGCTTGAGCTCGCGCAATTCGTCCGCACTTACTTCGCCGCGCTCGGCGAGATAGGCGACGAGCGGCGAGACCGAGCCGGACAACGCGCGCTCGACGAACTGGCCCACCGCGCTGCGCAGCACACTCTCGCCATCGAGCGCCGACGAGTACACGTAGACCCCATCCACGCGCTTGCGCCCGATGAGCCCCTTGCGCCGCAGTCGCTCGAGCACGGTGAGCACCGTGGAACGCGCGGCACCCTCAGACTCGGCCAGTGCCTCGGCCATCCTGCCGGCACTCAAGGGACCGTGTTCAGCGACATAACGCAGGAACGCCAGCTCCTGGGCACCCGTGGGCATGTTCCGCTTCATGTGAGCCTCCGTGTTTACAAGTGTCGACACGAAAACTGTAGCGCTTGACTACAATTGTAGTCAATGAGATTCGACGGGCGCGGAGTGGAGCGGGACGAGCGCGGGTGGGGCGCCGGGGAGGGGCGATGGGCAGGCGGCCGGCTGCGCGTGATGGGCGACGGGCGATGGGGACCGTTGGTAACCGTCGTCTGACGCTCGACCGTTGCGGGCCGATCGCAAGACGCGCCATGGTGTTTCACGACTTGGGTTGTGCTCGGGAAATTGGGGGTGGCAAACCGCTTGCGCTGAGCAAGGCCATGACAACCCAGGCAGCCCCCCAAGCGCCGCCCTTCTGTCCCAA
>JAYSRO010000139.1:0-3379 GCA_043720995.1 Candidatus Eiseniibacteriota bacterium | reverse complement strand
GGTTGGCCAGTGCCGTTGATTCGGATCCGCAAGCATGGCCGGAGTGCCTAAGTTGGTGCGCCGCCTTGGAATCGAACCAAGAACCTACTGATTAAGAGTCAGTTGCTCTACCAATTGAGCTAGCGGCGCCCCTCGGGCTCACGGCGTACGATCAACCGGAGCAACCGAAACAGCGGCGCGTAATGTACGCAGCGGGGGGCTTGGGCGTCAAGCGACGCGGGGCCAAGCTGCTGCAAACATGACCGCTGCGCGCGATCCGCCGTTGCTGGCGCGACACCAGCGCCCCGTCCGTGACGCTGCCGCCGCGCGCGTGATAATCTGCGCGACCGCTTGCCTTGACCCACCGTGCGCGCCCTTTGGCGCTGGCCGGCGCGGGCAGGGCCGTTCTCGACGAATCACCCGACTAAAGGCATAGGCGCAGCCGCATGGCCAAACGATCCATCTCCCAGTTGCTCATCAAGTTCTGGCTGCCGGCGCTGCTGTGCGCGGCGGGGGTGCTGTTCGTGGGATCGCGGCCTAACCTCAAACCGCCGATCTCGTTCAGTAACTTCGATAAGATCGCGCACATCACCGAGTACATGGTGCTCGGGTTGATGCTGACGCGCGCGACGCTGGCCACTTGGAAGGCGCGCGTGCCGGCAGCTTTGGTGGCGGTTTCGCTGGGATTGCTCGTGGGTACCACCGATGAATTGACGCAGGCGCATGTGCCCGGACGCAGCTGCAGCGGCTTCGACTTGATGGCCGACGCGGTTGGCCTCGTCCTGGCACCGTTGGCGATTCGCGCGGTTGTGCGCGCGCGGGAGGCATAGCGTGGCTCCCAAGCACCAGGCACCCCGCGGCACGCGCGACCTGCTCCCCGAAGAGTTGCGCCGCTGGCAATGGGCGGAGGCGCAGGCGCGCGAGGTGCTGTCGCGCTACGGTTATGGCGAGATCCGCACGCCCATCTTCGAGGACTACGAACTGTTCGCGCGCAGCTCGGGGGAATCGAGCGACGTGGTCCAGAAGGAGATGTATCGCTTCAAGGATCTTGGCGATCGCGATCTCGCGTTGCGGCCCGAAAACACGGCGGGCGTGTGTCGCGCCTATCTCGAGCAGGGCCTGGGCGGGAGGTCGCGCATTCACCGGCTGTGGTACATGGGGCCCATGTTCCGCTATGGCCGCCCGCAGAAGGGCCGCTACCGCCAGTTCTACCAGTTGGGCGCCGAGATCATCGGCAGTGCGGCGCCCGGCGCCGATGTCGAGATGATCGCGCTGTTTGTCGACCTGTTTGAGGCGTGGGGCTTCAAGGATCTCGTGGTCGCGGTGAACAGCGTGGGCACTCCGGAATCGCGCCGCGCTTACGGCGAAGCGCTGCGTGCGTGGCTGCTGCCGGCGCGTGATCGCCTGAGTGCGGATTCGCAGAAGCGGCTCGACACGAATCCACTGCGCGTACTCGACACGAAGGTCGAGAGCGATCTCGCGCTGCTGCACGGCGGCGAACTGGGATCGCTGCCGCACATGCTCGATCACCTCGATGAGGAATCGCGCGTGCACTGGGACGCCGTCCTCGCGGGACTCGCGACATCGGGAATCGCCCACGAGATCGACCACGGTCTGGTGCGCGGGCTCGACTACTACACGCGCACCGCCTTCGAAGTGCACGACCGCTCACTCGGTGCGCAGAGCGCGCTGGGTGGTGGCGGGCGCTACGACGGGCTGATCGAGATGCTCGGGGGGCCGCCGACGCCCGGCGTGGGATTCTCGATCGGGCTCGACCGCGCGATGTTGGTGCTCGAGGAGCGCGGCGGCGGTGCTGTGGCCGCTGCTGGCGGCGTGTTCATCGTGACGATGGATTCGACGCGCGCGGGTGGACTGCACTTGGCGCGCGAGCTGCGCCGGGAATTCACCGTCGACATGGACATCGAAGCCAAGGGCTTCAGCGCCCAGATGAAGGCCGCGGGAAAGAGCGGCGCGCGCATCGCCGTGATCCTCGGCGAGGATGAGTGGAATCGCGGCGAGGTGGTGGCCAAGAATCTCGCCACGGGAGACCAGCAGACGATCGCGCGGGATGCCTTGCAAGCGCATCTGCGTTCATTCGAGGAGAGCACACGCACATGAGCGAGCCGAACGCGGGAGCAGGGGCGGGCGTTGCCCTCGAGGGACTCGGCGACTGGCGCCGCAGCCATACCTGTGGCGAGTTGCGCAACACGCACGCGGGCGCCACGGCCACGCTGATGGGTTGGGTGCATCGCGTGCGCGATCACGGTGGCGTGTTGTTCGTCGACCTGCGCGACCGTTATGGCATCACCCAGGTGGTGTTCCACCCGGAAGCGATGGCCGCCGATGTGGTGGCGCGCGCGGCGTTGATGGGCCCGGAGTGGGTGATCGGGGTGCGCGGCATTGTGGCGCTGCGCCCGGCGGAGGCCGCCAACACCGAGATCGCGACGGGTCACATCGAGTTGGACGCGCGCGAGTTGAAGCTCATGTCGGCCGCCGATCCGCTGCCGTTCCAGGTCAACGATGACACGCATCTCGCGAACGAAGACCTGCGGCTGCGTTACCGCTACCTCGACCTGCGCCGTCCCGAGCTGGCGCGCGTGCTCGAGCTGCGCCATCGCGTGGCGCAGTCGGTGCGCCGCCACCTGTCGTCGCAGAGCTTTCTCGAGATCGAAACGCCGATCATGGTCAAGCCGACGCCCGAGGGTGCCCGCGACTACATCGTGCCGAGCCGCGTGCACCCCGGCCGCTTCTACGCGCTGCCGCAATCGCCGCAGCTCTACAAGCAGACGCTGATGATCGCGGGCTGCGACCGCTACTTCCAGCTGGCGCGCTGCCTGCGCGACGAAGACCTGCGCGCCGACCGCCAGCCCGAGCACACGCAGATCGATCTCGAGATGAGCTTCGTAACCGAAGACGATGTGTTCGACGCGGTCGAGTCGATGTACTGCGCGGTGTGGCAGGAGTGCCTCGGCGTCGAGCTGCCGCGTCCCTTCCCGCGGCTCACGTTCCGCGAGGCGATGCTGCGTTTCGGCTCCGACAAGCCGGATGTCCGCTTCGGGCTCGAGTTCACCGATGTGACCGCGATCCTGTCGCGCTCGCCGCGCAACGTGATCGCCAAGGGAGCCGCCGAGCAGGGTGGCATCGGCGTCGCGATGATCGTGCAGGGGGGAGCCAATCTCTCGGGCGAGCAACTTCGCAAGTACGACGCGCTGGTGAAGGAAGCCGGCGGCGGTGGCTTGAGCTTCGTCAAGGTGCAGGACGACGACAAGGCGAAGGAGACGCGCGCCAAGTATTTCGATGAGGCGTTGTGGAACGAGTTCGTCGCAGCGACCGGCGCCCAGCCGGGCGATGCCGCCATGTTCACATCGGGCGAGTGGGAGCGCACGCTCAAGGCGCTCGG
>JAYSRO010000138.1:0-3382 GCA_043720995.1 Candidatus Eiseniibacteriota bacterium | reverse complement strand
CGTTGGTCACGCCGCCGCCCGACACGCTGATCGAACTCGCGCTGCAGAATGGTCCCGACGCCGTGCGCCTGGTGTGGCCCGATGGGGTGACCGAGGCGGTTGGCTACGGTGCGCTCACGCTGCCGGAATACTCCTGCGGCGAGCCGGCCGTCGATGCGCCTTCAGGTCAGTCGCTTGCGCGGATTCCCGATCGCGCGATGAGCGGTGATAATTCGCTCGACTTCCAATCGCGCGCACCGAGTCCGGGCAGCGCAAACCAGCTGAGCCGCCACGTCGCCTGGATTCCCGGCAGCATGATGCTGTCGCCGCCGCAACCGGAGCCCGCCGCCGAAGACCGCATCTCCGGCCGACTGGTCAACGTGGGGACCGAGCCCGTGAGTGCTCAGGCACTCACGATTCGCGTGCTGCTCGCGCGCGAGTCAGGCGACGAGCCGCGCGCGGATCTTGTGGTCACGCGGTCTTTCGGGGCGGGCGAAACGCTCGCCGTCGAGATCGATGTGCTGGCGCCGGAGGCCGGCGTTCACACCTGGGTGTTGCAGACGCAACTCGCAGGCGATGAGTCGCCGCTGGGCACCCGCGATTCCATCCGCGCGCGCACCGGCCCCGGGCTGCTCGAGCTGACTGAGATCCAATTCCATCCCACTCACGATGAAGGCGAATGGATCGAGCTGCGCAATCGCTCGCCGGAGCCCGTTGCGTTGAGCGGCTGGACGCTGCATGACCGCTCGGGTACGCGGGGCATCGCGCGCACCACGCTCACGCTCGAGCCCGACAGCCTGGCGGTGCTGGTCCAGCATCGCGACCCGATGCTCGCCGCGTTCCCCGCACTCGACACCTCGCGCATCGTGACCCTGTCGCCCTGGCCGAGCCTCAACAACAGCGATGACGAGGGTGGCATCGCCGACGCGGTAGAACTCAGCGACAGCGAGTCGCTGCCCGCCGATCACGCGGCGTATTCGGCCACGGGCGTCCCCGCGGGCGTCCCGCTCGATCGCGGCAGCGGCGACAAGTGGCGTGCGGCGCTCGATCCGATGGGGACGCCGCTCGCGCCGCCACTCAAGCCGCGGCGCATCAACGGCAGCTTCGCGCTGCTCGCGCCGCGACTGCGCGCGGGGTCCGCGGTGACGCGTGTGGCATGGGCGCTGCCCTGGAATGAGGCGCACATACGCATCGACGCCTACGATCTCATGGGCGATCGCGTCGCCGCATTGCTCGGCGACACCGAGGTGGCGGGTCGCGGTGAGCGCGATCTTGCCACGGGTGCGTTGAGCGCGGGCTTCTACGTGCTGGCGTTCGAGGCGCGTCCGCAGGCGGGGTCGGGCAGCGTGACGGCGACGAGCACGCTGCGCATCGAGGGGAGTGCGCCGTGACGCGCGGGGAGCGGTGTGCGACGGCTCGCACGGTGGCCTCATGCGCCGCGCTGCTCGCTCTCCTGTCCGCGATCGCAAGCGCGCAGGACTTCTCACCCGCCGAACCCGCAGGGCCGGCGACGAGCGCCGCGGGCCTGCTGGAGCGCGGCCTGCCCGGCGAGGGCCACGGTCAGCTCGAAGCCAGCACCACGAGTTGGCTCGGCGTTCCCGGCCTGGTCACGCGAACGCTATGCGCCGGCGTCAGGATTCGCAGCGTGAGTGTCGCCGGCGGCTGGGCGCTGACCGGCGAGCCGCCCGCGGGCTGGATGGCGGCCGGGCTCGCGGCCGGAGCGGCGAGCGAGTGGGGCGGCGTGGCGTTGCGCGCGGTCGCGCGACGCGACAACGATCCACTGGCCGCCCCCGAGGCGAGCGAAGGCGCCGAGTTGGGCGGCGGCGCGTGGCTGAGTGCGGGCGCCGGTGTGCGCGTGTGGGCACGCGCGCCGCAACTCGCTACGCTGGGCGCCGCGCCACCATTGGCGCGTGCCCTCGCGGTAGGAGTATCGGCGGAGCGCGATGGCCTGGCCGCGTGGTTCGAGCGCGAAGCCCCGGCGCGGCGCGGCGAGGAATCGGGCACGCACACCGCGGGCGTCGCGCTGTCGTTGGCGCCGGGATGCGTGTGGGTCGAGGGGCGCGGGCATCCCTTGCGCGCGGGCTTCGGCATCTCGCTCGGCGTCATCGCGGTGCGCGCCATGGGCCATCCGCGGCTCGGTGACACCGTCACGCTGTCGTTGCGGTTGCCGCCGCACCGGAGTCGCGGGTGATGCGCATGCGTCCACACCCTGCAAGGGTCGCGTTCGCTCGCGTGGCCGCACTCTTCGCGATGCTCGCGCGTGTGCATGGCGCTCTGTTCGTGGGGTCGCTCACGGTGGCGATCGCAGCAGCCGATCCGCTCCCCGAACCCCCGGCCGATGCCGATCCCGCGACCGACTACACCGCAGCACCCGATGACTCCGTCGACAGCGGCAGCGTCTCGGTCGGCTATGGCTTGAGCGGGCGCGCAGGTCGCACACCGGGAGCAAGCCGCACGCTGCGCTTTCGTGGCGACAGCATCGAGGCAGGCGTGCGCGAAGGCGACGCGGACGCCGATGCGGGTGGGGACGTGAGCAGCCGGACGCACGGTCGCGTGCTGCGCATTGGGCGCATCGCGCCGGCGTGGGGGCGCGGGCTCGCGGTAGGCGCTCCGGCCGATCCCTGGACCGTGCGCCAGCGTTCCGCCGCGGGGCCGTTCGAGCCGCGCGCACGCGGCGGCGATGGCGTCTCGTGCGCCTGGCCCGGCCTCGGCGTCGATGGATTCGCCGGGCGCGTTGGCGGGCACGAGGCGTTCGGGCTTGGGCTCGCGCGCCGCGGTGTACGGCTCGGCAGCGTGAGTGCCCGCGGCCGCCCGCAGTGCGTGAGCCTCGCGGTCGAGCGCGAGGACGGCGCCTTCGAGTGGGCGCTGAGCAGCGCGCGGCGCTGGCGGGCCGAAGCGACGATGACGGGCGGCAGCACGGTGCTCGGCGGGCAATTGCGCATGGCGGCGGGCGACGAATCGTTCCAGGCGCCGCTGGCGCCCGCCCGTGCCACGCCTTCACGTGCCGCGGTCGCCACGATCGCCGCGGGGAGCCGCGCGCTGCGTTGCACCGCGACGCTCGCGGGATGGCGCTACCGCGTCGATGTGCCGGGTACGCGCGCCGGGCTTGAAGTCGTGTGGCGCGATGTCACGCGTGGCGTTTGGTCCGCAGGCTTCGAAGAGCAACACGGCGCCCGGCGCGCGCTCTCCGCCACGGCGAAGCTGCCCGGGATGCGCCAGGGCGCGTGGCTCGAGTGGCGTGGCGAGACGCCCATCGCAGCGCTCACCGTGCGCAGCGAGCGCTGGGGCAGCCGTCCGTTTGTCCGCGCGCGCGTGCGCGAGTCGCTGGCGATGGGAGTCGAAGCGCCGTTGCCCATGGGGATGTCGCTGCATGTCTCGCACACGGTGTACCGCGCCCATTCGG
>JAYSRO010000137.1:0-6879 GCA_043720995.1 Candidatus Eiseniibacteriota bacterium | reverse complement strand
GCATCTTCAACGCCGCCCCGGGTACGTTGATCCCCGAACCCATTCCCGGCGCCCAGGGCTTCTATGTCGTGGAGGTCGATACCACCGCCGCGCGCCGTGCGGGCACGCTCGCCGAAGCATCACCCGTCATTCGCGGGCAGCTGCGCACCGAACTGCGCGACGCCACGGAGCAGAGCGAGCTCAACCGTTTCTATGCCTCAGTGCGCGACAGTCTCGGGCGCCCGGGCTACCGTTTGCGCTGCGCCGTGATCGACGCCTCGAAGACCAAGGTCCCCGAGCCGACGGAAGACGACCTCAAGAGCTTCTACCAGTCGCGACTCGCCGACTACTCGCGGTTTGACCCGATTGCCCAGTCGTTGACCGCCCGGCCGTTCGCCGAGGTCCGCGGCGAACTGTTGAACCGCTGGCGGTCCAGTCGCCGCGACCTGTTTGCACGCGATCTGGCCAACCGGATCGAAGACGCCTGGAGCCAGGGCCGCCGTGATCGCGCCCTCGAGTCACAGGCGACCCTTTATGAACCCGGTGCGGTGCCGTATGGCGGCGCGCTCGATCTAGGCGGGGCGAGCAAGGTCGTCAGCGACACGCTCAGCAACCGGATTTACGGCCGCACACTCGAAGTCGTGCCCTACGCCGCTGGCTACGCGGTGGTGCACGCCTACGAACTCGTCGAGCGGCTCGTCCCAGCGCTCGACCAGGTTCGCGCGTCCTTGTTGGACCGCATGCGCACCCATCAGGAGACCGCCGAGATCGAAGAGGCGCGCAAGATTTACGAACGCAATCCTGACCAGTACCTCACCGGGAAGCTCGTCTACTACTCGCGGCTGTGGTGCCCGCAGCCCGAGTTGATCGACGTGCCGTTGACGCGGCAGGAGATCGAATCGTACTACCGCCAGCACCTCGCGGACTACGGCTCGCCGGAGCGCTTCCGCCTTCGCCACATCCTGTTCCAACTGAAGAGCGGTGAAGCCGCGTCCCAACAACAGGCACGCGAGCGGGCCGAGGACGCGCTCAAGCGGATACGCGCGGGCGAAGACTTCGCGGATCTCGCGCGACGGCTCTCGGACGACGACAAGACCCGCGATGATGGGGGCGATCTCGGTTACCGCTCCGCCGGCGAACTGGTGCCGGAGATCCAGAAGGCGGGCTTCGCGCTCAAGCAGGGGCAAGTCGGCGGGCCGGTGTTGGCCACCGACGGGTACCATCTGCTGCGGCTCGAGGAACACGTGGCCGAAGTCGTCGAACCGCTGGCATGGGTCTACACTGCGGTCGGCGCCGATGCTGCGATCAAGAAGTCGCAGCAACTGGCCCGGCAGTATGCCGACAGCCTCGCGCAGGTGATTCGCAGTCCCGCCCAGGGGCGGGCAATCGCGGACCATCTCGGGCTTCAAGTGGAACAGTACCGCCATCGCCCAGGTGACCGCGGCTATCCCGAAAACCTGATCCCCATGGCCGAGCGCTTCGATCGCATGAAGCCGGGGGAGATCTACCCGGGCAGCGAGTACTTCCTCGGACAGGGTGCCGCGGCCATGTGGGTCGACAGTATCGCAGCGCCGCGGGTGCAGGATTGGTCGTTCGCACAGACTCCGGTGCTCATCGAGTACCGCCGCCGCTTGAGTGCGCACGCGCTGGAAGCCAAGCAGGCCGAACTGGATTCATTGCTACGCGCTGGCTGGACGTTCGAGAGTCTCGGGGAGCTGTGGGGGGGCCTTGGCAGCGACGAGCACTATTTGCGCCGAAAGGCGCTCGGGAAGTTCGGCGCCTCGGAGCAGGTCGACTCGGTGGTGTTCGGTTCGGCGCTCCACCCGGCGCTTCCCGCCGGCAGCTTGAACCCTTGGGTGACGTTGCAGGATGTCACAGCGCGGCTGCGAGTGAACAGTCGCACCGCGCCCTCCGCCGCCGAGGTCGAGCAACAGATGGGACCGATTCGCGGACTCGCGATTGAGTACGGGCTGCGGGATGAGCTCAAGGAACTCAAGCGCCAGTTCCCGGTGCGCATCGTCGATCCCGTGTTGCGCGAAGTGACGCTACCGCCATTGCCGGCACGGCCTGAACTGTAGTCGGGACGAGCGGGCGGGCAGTGCGCGAAACCGCCCCGCCCGTTGCAATCCGCATGAACGATTGAAGCCGGCCGGCGCGCGAACCGTGTGAATCGCGCGCCGGCTCGCGATTCACACGGTGGTATGGTCCCTGCGTTTCACCTCCGACGAATCCAACATCGCCCTGCGAAGGAACGCCATGACACCATTGGATCGCCCGGGGGGTTCGCCCCGCCGAATCGTGCTGATTGATTTTGATTGGCAGGACGCCGACTCCCTGCCGGGCCTGCTGCGCATGCCCGGAGTCTCCATCCGGCTCGTCGCGGGGACCTCGAGCGAGGATGCCGGCGTCCGCGTGGCATCGCTCTGTGGCCTGCCCCGGAGCACCGAGCTCGCGGACCTGACCCGCGAGATCTTTGACGTTGCGCTGGTGAGTGAACGCAGCCCGCGCATCGAGCAACTCGACCGTCTGCTGCGCGCGCTCGGAACGCCGGTCGAGTCGCCCCAGTCGTTCTTGCGCAACGGCCATCACGAGGAACGCCGGGACGTCCTCCGCGAACCGTTGGGCGAGCCGGACGAAATCGGGGTGGACGCAATTGCCGGCGACAGCTGGCTGCCTGAAGGACTTCGCCCCTTCGCGAGTGATGAAGCTGCGGCAAGTTCTGGCCCCATCGTGCTGCCGCCACCGGACGACGCCCTCGGGCTCGAGCGGTGCCTGGCCAGTTGGGTCGCCGAGACTTCGGCGTCGGGAGCCTCGATCCACCTCGCTGCGGGGGAAGGACTGGCTCGACTCTGCCGCTTCGGACCCGAGGATCCGCTGCTCGAGTCGCTGGCCGCACTGGCGTTCCGTCTCGACACGCCCCACGTGATGCGGCGCGAGGACGGCTCCCAACGGGGACGCTTGTGGGCCGCGTGGCCGTTCCACACGGAACACCGCCGTGCGGTGGTCGCGGTTGCGGGCGCGGAAGGCGCGATGGCCCGCGCGGTATGGGAGTCCGCGGTGCAGTCCCTGTGCATCGCCTGGAGTGTCGCCGAGCATGGCGAGACGCCGGACACCCCACGCCTGACGTTGCTCGAACCGGTCGCATTCACGCACCGGTTGCAGATGGCGGTGGACCGCCATCACGCCGAGGGGTTTCGCTTCGCGCTCTACCGGCTGACCTTCGCGGGTCCCGAAGCGGCGTTGACCACGCTGCTCGCGGAGTTGCCCGACCGCTTGCGCGGCACCGATTGCGTGTGCCGTCCCGCTGCGGACGAGTTGCTGCTGCTGTGCGCGGGTTCCGCGCGCGCCTACCAGCAGGTGCGCCGCCGGATCGAATTCCTGTGGCGGCAAGCCTGCGGCACTTTAAGCGAGTCCGCAGGTGCCTCGACGATTCACGACGAGCGCATCGAGTTGTCGGGCGTGCCAGGTGCTTCTGGGACTCACGACTTTCTCGCCTCGGCACAGGACTGGGTGGGTGGGAGCGAGCCGCGCTCGTAGAGCAGAGCAAGGCCGCTGCAACTCGCTTCCTTGACCCCCGCTTCGAGCGTCGTGTAATGCTAGGCCTCCTTCGTCGGGAGGCCCCATGTCACATTCGATCCGGCGGCTGGCTCCCGAAACCGCCTCGCGCATTGCCGCGGGCGAGGTCATCGAGCGGCCGCTGTCCGCCATCAAGGAAATACTCGAGAATGCGCTGGACGCAGGTGCGCGCGCGATCGAAATTCGCGTCGAGCGCTCCCTGGACCAGTTCTTCAGCGTGTCCGATGACGGCCACGGGATCGCCGCTCAAGAACTCGAGCTGGCGCTCGAACGCCACGCCACCAGCAAACTCGCTGCGTTCGAGGACCTCGACGCGCTCGCCAGCCTCGGCTTCCGCGGCGAAGCATTGCCGAGCATCGCCGCCGTCAGCCGCCTGCGCCTGTCGAGCCGGCGGCGCCAGGACGATGCCGCGGCCTTCGTGATCATGGAAGGCGGCACGATCGTCGAACGCGGTGAGTCACCGCGCGCCACAGGCACCACGGTCGAAGTGTCCAACCTGTTCTTCAACACGCCGGCCCGGCGCAAGTTCATGAACACTCCCGCGGGTGAACTGCGGGCCGCCATTCGCCTGCTCGAGTGCTACGGGCTCGGCTATCCCGAGGTGGCGTTTCGGCTGATGGTCGACCAGCGCACCCGGCTCGATTGGCCCGCGGTCCGCGTTCCGGAAGCGTGCGATCCCGCGTCGATGCTGGCGGTGCGCCGCGAACGCGCGCTCGCGCTGTGGGGAGCACGCCACGCCGAGCAGTTGCTCGAAACGCACGCAGAACGCGATGGCTATGCAGTGACCGCGTTGCTGGGACTGCCGGAACACGCGCGCGCCACGCGCGAGGGCCAGGTGTTTCTCGTCAACCGCCGCTGGATCCAGAGTCCCTTGCTCTCGCACGCGGTGCGCCAGGCGTATGGCAACCTGCTGCCGTCCGGCCGCTTTCCCGCGTGCACGGTGTGGCTCACGGTGCCACCGGATCGCCTCGACGTGAACGTGCACCCCACCAAGCGCGAAGTGCGCTTCGCCGATGATGGCGCGGTGCTGACGCTGGTGGCCGGCGCTTGCGCGCGACCGCTCGCCAACCTGACGCCGCCCTTCGCGGTGGTGCGCGGGGGAAGCGACACGCCGCAGTGGGGCGACCGCGTGTTTGAGCGGCCGTCGATTCAGGGCGCGCTCGCGTTGGGCGCCCCTGCACCCGCGGCGGCCGCGGTGGACCCAGCAGTGCTCGCCCCGTCGCTCGCCCCGCGCGTGGCGGGGGAGCCGGCCACCTTCGCCGAAGGCGCCCCGACGCCGGCCGGGGACACGCCCGATCTGTGGCAGTTGCACCGGACGTATATCCTGGCACCCGTGCGCGGCGGGCTGGTGATCGTCGACCAGCACGCCGCGCATGAGCGCATCCTGTTCGAGCAGGCGCGCGCGCGGCTCGAAGGTGCCGCGGGAAGCTCGCAACAGTTGCTGTTCCCGACGCTCGTCGACTTGTCCCAGAGCCAGTTCGATCTCGTGCTCGAATTGGGACCGTGGCTCCAGCAGTTGGGTTGGGATCTCTCACCGCTGGGCGCCCCTTCGGTGGTGGTGCGCGGCGTGCCGCCCGAAATCAGCTCCGACCACCCTGGCCGGTTCCTGCAGGACGTGCTCGATGGCGTGAGCGAGTCGACCGGCAAGACCAGCGACCAGGACGTCGCGGAACATCTCGCGCGAACCTACGCCTGCCATGCCGCGGTCAAGGCCGGCGACGTGCTCACGCCGCCGGAGATGCGCGCGCTCGTCGACCGCCTGTTCGCGACGTCGCAGCCGCATGGCGACCCGCACGGCCGTGTGACCTTCGTGCGACTCGACCTCGAAGAATTGCATCGCCGCTTCGGACGCAGCTGACGTCCGCGAGAGTCGCGAAGGCATGGCGCAGCGCAGAATCCGCAGCCTGGTGGTGGCAGGCGCCACCGCCACCGGCAAGACCGCGCTCGGGGAGTGGCTCGCCGAACGGTTGGGCGCCACCATCGTATGCGCCGACTCGCGGCAGGTGTTCCGCGAGCTGAACATTGGCACGGGCAAACCGACCGCGGCGGAACTCGCCGCACTGCCGCACGCACTGTTCGACGCGTTGTCACTCGGTCAACGCCCCAGCGCCGGCTGGTATGCGGAGGCGGCCGCGGAAACGGTGCGGGCGATTGATGCCGCGGACGGCACCGCACTGTTCGTCGGCGGATCGGGGCTCTACCTGCGTGCCGTGTTGAACGGGTTGTCCGCGGAACCTCCACGCGATGCGGCGTTGCGCCACCGATTGATGGGGGAGGCCGCGGAACACGGCCCGCGGGCGCTGCACGAAAGGCTGAGCGGGCTCGACCCCGCGCGTGCGGCGCAGCTCGCGCCGGCCGACACCCAACGCATCCTTCGCGCGCTCGAGATCGTCGAATCGAGCGGCCACACTTCCGCGTGGTGGCGCGCGCAACCGGCGGCCCCCGGATTGGACGCCCAGTGGACCGTGGTGGAAGTGACCCTCACGGGGGATGAGCTGTCAGAACGCATCGAGCAACGCACGCGCATGATGTTCGACTCAGGCCTCGTCGAAGAGACGCGGGAGTTGGTCGCGGCAGGCCACGAGGCCGCGCTCTCACGATTGCGCGCCGTGGGCTACGACGAGGCGCTCGAGCTGCTCCAAGGTCGCCTCACTCGCGAGCAGGCCGAGGCCAACACCTCCCTGCGCACTCGCCAACTCGGCAAACGCCAGCGCACGTGGTTCCGCAACCAGCTCAAGGCCTTACGCATCTCCGTGGCGGGACGCGACATTGCCGGGATTGGGGAGGAGATTCTGGTGGCTTTCGGCGACTGATCTGAGCTTCGCCATTCCCGGTCGAGTTGACAGTTTGGGCTTCCGAAACTAGGTTTCAACTCTGTCGCAACTCATGTTCATTCGCGGGCATAGCTCAGTTGGTAGAGCGCGAGCTTCCCAAGCTTGAGGTCGCGGGTTCGACCCCCGTTGCCCGCTCCATTCGTGCAAATCGAGATCGGCGCTCCGGGCGGGTCCCGGCGCGCCGATTCGTTTGAGGGTCATGGCCACTCCAGTCGTCGCGATCATTGGCCGTCCCAACGTGGGCAAGTCCACGTTCTTCAATCGCGTGTTGGGCGAGCGAAGAGCGGTCGTCCACGATCGCCCGGGTATCACGCGCGACCGCAATGCGGTGCGCGCGGAGTGGGCGGGACGCCCATTCATGCTGGTGGATACCGGCGGGTTCCTGCCGGCGTCGTCCGAGGGCCGCGACGTGCTGGTGCGCCGCCAGGCGGAAACCGCCATCGGCCTGGCCACCGTGGTGATCCTGATGGTCGATGCCTTGACCGGCGCC
>JAYSRO010000136.1:0-6880 GCA_043720995.1 Candidatus Eiseniibacteriota bacterium | reverse complement strand
CGGTATTCGACCTCGCAGGTCGCGAGGTGGCAAGACTCTGGGATCATTCCCTGCCTGCTGGAACCACGCGCATTGATTGGAACGGCATGACGTCTCAGGGCACAAGGCTCCCCGCGGGGGTCTACCTGGTGCGAGCACAGGTGGGGACTACTGCATTGATGAAACGTGTGGTTCGCGTCCAATGAAGTCATCGATGTGGTTGAGCCTCGTCGGCGTAGCCGTGCTCATCGTCGGCCTGCATGTAGAGAGCCTTGCCGCGCCGCTCGCTGTTCCACTGACCGAGCAGCACCAGCAGGCGCCTCGATTCCGGATTCGCGACGTTCAGGGCCACCTGCTCGACCTCGACGAACTTCGGCACAAGGGACCGGTCCTGCTCGACTTCTGGGCGACCTGGTGCAGGCCGTGCATCGAGTCGCTTCCCGAACTTGAAGCGTGGCATCAAAAGTTCGGGCCAAAGGGACTCACGGTGATCGGCGTTTCGATCGATGGCCCGCGGAACTTTTCCAAGGTCCGCCCGTTCGCCAAGGCGCGCGGCTTGAGCTATCCCGTGGCGATCGACCAGGACGGCAGGCTCCAGCAATTGTTCCACGTGTTGGCGGTCCCCACGGCGATCCTGATCGACACGTCGGGCGTTATTTCGCGGGTACGCGTCGCCTTCCGGCCGGGCGAGGGCGCGGAGTTCGAGGAACACATCCAGGCGTTATTGCCCGCGCCCACTGAACCATGAGCCGTCGGTCTTGCGGCATCGCACTTGCGGCCGGGTTGGCGTGGATCGTTGCGCTCGCCGGGCCCGCGTTCGCGCAACTGTCGGGTTCGAACCTGCTCATTGGCGACGTTGGCAATTACCCGCGCGTGACGCCCACGGATCGCCAGGAACTGTATGACCTGGCGCAACTCGACTACGCCTTCCCCACAGGGCACGTAGGGCTGCGCTTCGAGACGAATCGCAACAGCGAGGAACAGTTCCCTTATGAGGGCATCACCCAGCGGTGGGCGGACTGGGGTGACGATCGCTATCGCATCCGCGTGGGCAACTTCTACACGCTGCTGGGTCGTGGATTGGTGCACCGTTCCTTCGAGCTGCCGGGGGTCGTCCTCGACCAGATCGGCATACGCTCCCGCTACGCCCTTTCGCGCGACATGGATGGCGTGTTGGCCGAAGTCACTGCCGGCCCCATTCACGCGATCACCTTCAGCGGCACTCCGAATGGGGGCGAAAACTCGCTGGCTGCGGACAAGCTGGGACTCCCCCGTTACTCCGGCCAACTGAGCGGCGCCGAACTGGCCGCCACGCTGTACCGAAACGCTCGCGTGGGGGCAACCTACTCGCGAAGCAACTCAGGGGGCACGCCGCGGCAAGAACTCGGCTCGGGTTTCGTGGACGCCGATCCGGTCCAAATGTTGGGCGGTTCCACATGGTCACTGCCGCTGTACTTTGAGTACGCGCAGACCAACGCCACGGTTCGTGACTGGTTTGAATTCAAGCGCGGAGCGGCGACGCCCCACGCGATGTACGCGAGCGCCGGGTTGCTGGCCGGTCGCCTCGGGGTGTCGGCCGAGTGGAAGGACTACGCGCGGTTCCGCTTCGGCACCAACGATCCCCCATCACTCGTACGCGAGCACACGTACGCGCTGCTTAACCGCGGCACGCATGTGCTCGATGCCGGACGCGAGACGGGTTACCAAATCGAGACGACGTATGGAGTCAACGCGGCCACGACACTCACGGGCAATGTCAGCCGCGGGAATGGCGTAGGCCCCAACCGGTACGAAGAGGTGTATGCGGAACTGCGCCTCGCCCCACGCCAGGCCGAACGCTGGGAGGCATCGGTGTTTTACGACACCGGCCGGGACCTGATTTCCTTCGTCAATGGCAGCCGCACGGCGGGGGGTGCTGCAACCGTGCGCTTTGAGCGCGGATTCTCAGGGCACTTCGATGTCGAACGACAAACTGCGGAGCACCCGGGAGCCCTCAGGGCGACCCGCTACGAGAACCTGTATATGTCGGCAGGCGCCACGCGGGCCAACCTGGGCAGTCTCGCGATGGTGTGGGAGCGCACCTCGGATCCCCTCGACCGATCGGTGTTCGGCAGCGGCCGGGCATTCCTGCACCTGATCAGCTGGATCGTGAACGCTCGGCTGTCCCCCCAGCACGAAGCGACACTTACTGTAGGCAAGGTGCGCGGCGGGCGGGCATGTACGGCGGGCACGTGCTACTTCGTGCAGCCGTTCGAGGGCGCCGAACTGCGGCTGGTGAGCAGGTTCTAGCGGCGGAAGTCGCCAGACCGCGTGCTGGCTCCCGCTTCGCAGCCCCGCGCGTTAGACTGGGTGCCGCATCGCGAACCTACGAGGGCCGGCCCATGATCACGCTCCAACCGATCGGAACGATCCGTAGCCCATTCACCAGCACCTCCGAAATCCCCCGTGGTCCCGGCGCCAGCCACACCGCCGAAGGCGTACTCGAATTCTTGCCCGAGCTAGAGGCGGGGCTCACCGATATCGAAGGGTTCTCGCACTTGTACGTGCTGTGGGTGTTCGATCGCTCCAAGGACTATGACCTGATGGCGACGCCGCCGATCGACACCCGCCCGCATGGCGTGTTCGCCACGCGCTCACCGCGCCGGCCAAACCCCATCGGGCTCACCGTCGTGCAATTGCTGCGGCGCGAAGGGTCACGCTTGCATGTGCGCGGCGTGGACATGCTCGACGGCACACCGTTCGTCGATCTCAAGCCCTATCTTTCGAGCATTCCCGCCGCGGACATCCGGCGTGGCTGGATCGCTGAGGTGGAAGCGTCCAAGGAGCAACGATGACGTTGTCACTCGACGCCCGCACCGGTGCGACAGCCGAGCGGCACCGCTTCGCGATTGAGAACATCGTCCCCCGCATCTCACGCGTGCGCACGACGGCGGAGATTCGGGCGGCGCCCTGATGACCAACACTCCCCGCCAGGTGCTGTTCGCCAGCATGATCGGCACCACGATCGAGTTCTTCGATTTCTACATCTTCGGGACCGCGGCCGTGCTGGTGTTCCCGCACGTGTTCTTCCCCGCCGCCGATCCACTCGCGGCGACACTGGCGTCGTTCGCGACGTTCGCGGTCGCCTACTTCGCACGTCCCATCGGCTCGGCGGTGTTTGGTCACTTCGGCGATCGCCGCGGCCGCAAGGCCACGCTCGTTGCCGCGCTACTCACCATGGGTATCTCGACCGTCGCCATCGGCCTGCTGCCGGGCTACGCCACGATCGGGATCGCGGCGCCGGTGCTGCTCGCGGTGTTTCGCTTCGGCCAGGGGCTGGGGCTCGGCGGCGAATGGGGCGGCGCAGTGCTGCTCGCCGTCGAGAACGCGCCGCCCGGTAAGCGCGCGTGGTACGGCATGTTCCCGCAACTCGGCGCGCCGATCGGCTTCCTGCTCTCGGGCGGATCGTTTCTCGCGTTGTCGAAGGGACTTTCGAACGAACAGTTCCTGAGCTACGGCTGGCGCGTCCCGTTCCTCGCAAGCGCCTTGCTGGTGCTGGTCGGACTGTATGTGCGGCTGACCATCAGCGAGACACCGGCATTCCAGGCGGCGATGAAGCACGGTCCACGCGTGCAGGTGCCGGTGCTCAGCGTATTGCGCCAACACACATGGGCGCTGGTTCGCGGCACGTTGCTGCCGCTCTCCGGCTTCGTGCTGTTCTACCTGATGAGCGTGTTCGCACTTTCGTGGGGCACCACCGCGCTCGGCTACGACCGCAACACGTTCCTGGTGATCCAGCTGTTCGGCGTGTTGTTCTTTGCCCTGACGATTCCGCTGAGCGCGCTCCTCACCGAACGGTGGCGCAAGCGGACGTTCTTCTGGACCACGGTCGCAATCGGTGCGTTCGGCTTCTTGATGCCGCCCTTGCTCAGCTCGGGTCTGGCGGGCGCCACAGTCGCGATGGTCGTGGGCTTCGCGCTGACCGGGTTCTTCTACGGCCCGATCGGGACGTTGTTGTCCGAGATGTTCCCGACATCGGTGCGCTATACCGGGTGCTCGCTCACCTTCAATCTCGCCGGCGTGTTCGGCGCCTCGCTCGCCCCGTACATCGCGACCTACCTCGCGAAGACGCATGGGCTGCCGTTCGTCGGCTACTACCTCGCGGCGGCGAGCGTGCTCACGCTTGCTGGGCTGGCCGGTGCGAGGGACACTGCGGCGACTGAACTCATGAGCTGATTGCGCCTCCGCTAATCCTTCGAGACCCTTCCTCCATGCCGCCCGCCGCGTCCCCTTCCATCCTGTTCATCGGCGGCACCAAGCGCGGCTACCGCGTGTTGCGCGCCTTGATCGGGGCGGGGCATCGCGTCGTGCAGGTGTTGTCACTGCGGCAGGACGCGCACGAAGTCGAGCGCTACGAAGAACCCATTCGAGCGCTGGCCTCGGAACACGGCATTCCGCTGTTCGAGACCAAGTACTTCGGCGAATCGGATGTCGCGGCGTACCTCGCCACGCCACCGGTCGCAGCCGACATCGCGTTCGTCGTGGGTTGTCGCGTGTTGCTGCCGGCATCGATCTACGCGCGACCGCGACTCGGCTCGCTGGCCGTTCACGACTCCCTGCTGCCCGAGTACCGCGGCTTCGCCCCGCTCAACTGGGCGATCATGAACGGCGAGACGGAGACGGGCGTGACGATGTTCTTCGTCGACGAAACACTCGATGGCGGCGACATCACGGCCTCACGCAGCGCGCCGATCGGCCGCGATGCCACCGCACCCGAAGTGTACGAGCTCATCTGCGCCGCCACCGAGCAGGTGGTGCTCGAAGCGTGCGTCACATTGAGCGGCGGCGGCGCGCTGTCCCGCGCGGCACAGGACTACACGGCCGGCAGCTTTACCTGCAGCCGCACTCCCGACGATGGCTGGATCGACTGGACCCGCCCCGCGCGCGAGATCTACGACACCATTCGCGCCCTCATGCATCCTTACCCCGGCGCGTTCACGAGCTTCGCGGGCAAACGCCTGACGATCTGGCGCGCGCAATACCATCCGTCGTTCCGCCGCTACACCGGGCGCGTGCCCGGCCGCGTGGTGGCGCTGTCACGCCAGGACGGTTGGGTCGATGTGCTCACCGGCGACAGCGCCGTGCGGCTGCACGAAGTCGAGCTGGCGGGCAGCGAACGCGCGCGCGCAGTCGACGTGCTGGGTTCGGTGCGAGCGACGCTGGGCATGAGCCCCGCGCAGATGTCCAGGCGCGTCGAGGACGCTCGAAGCGGAAGTCGCGCGGCTCAAGAGTACGCACGGGTAGCGCTAGATCCTCCCCAGCACGTCCCCCAGAACAACGGCGACGTCGCAGACGGTTGACCTCGCGCTTAGCCTCACAAACGCTTTCCCGTGCGACGTGGTCTGCGTCGGAGTTTGGCCGCGGCGACCCGCAACTCGATCTCGTGCTCCAGCAGTTTCTCCAGATATGCTTCCATCTCCCGTCGGGCCGGGGCTCTCGGATTCAGCCGGTAGAGCCGCGTGCGTCCCACCGCACGAGCGACGACGAGTCCGTCGCGCTCCAATGACTGGAGCGCCTTCTGTAACCCGGACAGATTGAGCTCCAGTAGGCGCGCCAGTTCTCTTGCGTAGCTCTCTGTCAGCAACTGGAGCGCTAGCATGGCCTGTGTGCGGCCGGGGCTGCCGAATGGGCTGGCATTTCTGATGACCTTCATAGGTGGTCATATGACCACCTAATCGGGTCATCTGCCAAATGCTTGCTACCGCGCCGCCATCACGCCTGCCGCCGCCACGTCAACGTCGAATGCCGCGGTCTCGACCGCGCCACCGCGCTTCACCTGTACCCACATCCGGTAGCGCCCGGCCTTGGGGAATCCATACGGGATCGCGAATGCGCCGGACTCACCGCTCGAGCCGAGCGAGCCGCTCATGCCACTCATGCCGGGCATTCCACCCATTCCGCTCATTCCCGCCATCCCGTGCATGGCGCCCGCGTGCGCGTCCATCTCGGCGATGCGCTTGCCCAGCGTGCCGGCTAGCGTGTCCGCCGGCGTCCGCATGATGAGCGCCATCTGCGCGGCCATCGAGGTGCTGCCGGTCGGATGCAGGTGCGCGAACACCGTGCCGTCCGCGCGCGTCACCATCGCGTGCGCGATCATTCCCATATAGGGCTCGAGCGCCGCGGGCTTGCCGTCCGGAGCCACGACCCGGAAGCGCAGCGGATGCTCCCGGCGCTCGACGAGGGGGCCCTTGCCACGTTCCCAAACCAACTCGCACCCATCCGGGAGCGTGCGCCGCACTTCGGCGTCGTCCGCCGCCTCGGCGACGGGCCCGGCGGACCAACTGTCATCCGTGTCGAGCATCGCGTAGCCGGTCGCCGACGTTGTGGCTGGCACGTTCACCTCGGAGACCAGCGTCTGCGCGAAGCCGCTCTCGTGAACGATGTCCGCGTACACGCGGTAGCGCCCCGGCAACAATTTAGATTGCGGCGGCAGACGTGTCTCGAAGTGGCTCGAGTCGACCATCACCGGATGCAGGTGCGCCATGCTCGCCAGATCGGGCAGTCGCACGAGGAACAGGTGCATGAGCTTGCCGTGGTCGGTGATGAGTGGCGTCCACTGGCGCCCATGCCAGCGTTCATCCTCGATCGCGAGCCGCAGCACTGGGACACCGCTCGTCGTGACGACGCTCGTCACGATGTGGAATGGTTTGTAGAGGTCGGCGGCATAGGCGCGATCGACGTTGTCCCACCACGTACGGCCGCCGTACAACGCGAGCGCAAGCACGATGGCGGCGGCGATGCGGGCGATGCGGCTGCGGCGCAGGGCGCTCGGCTCGGGCTGGGCACCGGGCGGCAGCGTGGACTCGCGCGCACCCGCGGCGACCAGCGTGATGAAGCCGACGAACAGGAACACGCCGAGGGC
>JAYSRO010000135.1:0-6882 GCA_043720995.1 Candidatus Eiseniibacteriota bacterium | reverse complement strand
CCGCGAGCAGACGTGCCTCGTGGCGTGTCCCTACGGCCGCATCCAGTCCGCGTTGCTCGACCGCCGCTCGCTGATTGTGGGCTACGACGCGGGCCGGGGCGAGCCGCGCATGCACGGTGTGCGGAACCGCGCGGCGGGTGCCGGCGATTGTGTCGACTGCCAACTGTGTGTGCTGACCTGCCCCACAGGTATCGATATCCGCGATGGGCTGCAGATGGAGTGCATCAACTGCACGCAGTGCATCGACGCCTGCGATGCCGTGATGGCGCGCGTGGGCAAGCCCGCTGGCTTGATCCGCTACGCCTCGCGCGATGAACTCGAGGGCAGCCCCAAGCGTTCGCTGCGCCTGCGCGTGATCGTGTATCCGGCGGTTCTGGCGCTGACGCTGGGTGGGCTGGTGTATGGCGTCTTCACGCGGCCGAGCGCCGAGGTGACGATGCTGCGCGACCAGGGGACTCCGTACACCATCCAGCAGGATGGCCGCGTCGCGAATCCCCTGCGCCTGCGGGTGGCGCAGCGTGGCGCGCGCACCGCGAGCTACACGATCTCGCTCGTTGCAGCCCCAGACCTGCAATTGATCGCGCCTGTGAATCCGCTGGTCGTTGAGCCGGGTCGCATGGCGACGGCGCCGCTGTTCATCGTGGTACCGCAAGCCGGGTTCCAGAACGGTGATCGCGACGTGACCGTGCGCATCAGTGACGGGCACGGCTTCACGCATGACGTGCCGTATCATCTGGTCGGCCCGCGGCCACAGACGGGAGCCACGAAATGAAATTCAAGGTGGGAGCGCTGTGGCCGGTGGCGATTGTCGGCGTGTTGGCACTGACGGTGGGCGCGAATATCTGGGTGATGGTCGTAGCGCGCGATCCGCATGCGGCGGCGATTGAGCCGGACTACTACAACAAGGCGGTGGCGTGGGACTCGACACTCGCTGAGCAGCATCGCAGTGAACAACTCGGCTGGCTCGTCGATGTCGTGCTGCTCGATGCCTCGCCGTCGGGCGCGGTGGTGCGCGTTCAACTGCGCGACCGGACCGGTCGAGCGCTGAGCGGGGCGCGCGTGCGTGTCGAGGCGATCCACAACCTTCAGGCCGACGCGCGGATCGAAGCAGCCCTTGGCGAGTTGGGCGAGGGCGAGTACTCGGCTCACATGCCGCTGCCGAGGCCGGGGCAATGGGAGTTGCGGCTGGACGTGACGCAGGGCAAGGACCGCTGGGTGAGTTCGGTGCGGCGGGAGGCACAATGGTCCTCGACGGCCGACTGATCCCGCTGGCCGGTTCGATTCTGGTGGCGAGCCTGATCGGCAGCCCGCACTGCGCGGGCATGTGCGGCGGGTTCGTGTGCTTTTATTCCGCGCAGGATGGTCCGCGCCGAATCGGCGCACATGCGGCGTATCACGCGGGACGCCTCGTTTCGTACGCGACACTGGGCGCGCTAGCCGGCGCGCTCGGCGTCGGGCTCGACTCCCTGGGCGCCGCCGCCGGAGTGCATCGCGCTGCTGCGATCGTCGCGGGCTTCGTGCTGTTGCTGTGGGGTGGCCTGTCACTGATGCGTGTTCGTGGCGCGCACTTCAAGTTGCCTGGCGTGCTCGGAAGGCTCGCGGTTCCCATCGCCAGCGCCATGCGGAGGGTGCGCGCGCAACCGCCCGTGGTGCGCGCGTGGGTGCTCGGACTGGTCACCACACTGCTGCCGTGCGGCTGGCTCTATCTCTATGTGGCCGCAGCCGCGGGCACGGGATCGCCGTTCGCGGGCGCCGTCGTCATGGCCGCGTTCTGGCTGGGCACCGTTCCCGTGCTGGCGGGGCTCGGGCTGGTGGCGCAACGGGCGCTCGCGCCACTGCGGCAGCGCCTGCCGGTAATTTCATCGGCGGTATTGATCGTCGCCGGATTGCTCACCATCACCGGCAAGTTCCACGCGCTAGGGTCCGCAATGGTGTGCAGCCCGCCGCAACACGAGACGGCGGGCGCGAGGAGTTCGGCCCGGTGATCCAAGCCGAATGCGCCCACTGCGGGCTTCCTGTCTTGGAAGCAGTGCCACTCGAGGCCGCAAGTCGATCGTTCTGCTGTGCCGGTTGCCGCACGGCATGGGACATCCTGCACGACCGCGGCCTCGAGCAGTACTACTCCATGCCCGAGCGCCGGTTCGCGCGTGTCGAGGCGAGCGGGCGCGGGTTCGAGGAATTCGATCACGATACATTCCAGGGGCGCTACGTGACGCGCGCGGGGGAGTGCGCCGAGACCGATCTCTATCTTGAAGGTATTCATTGCGCCTCATGCGTCTGGCTGGTCGAGCGTGTGCCGCTGGCGCTCCCCGGAATGATTCGTGCGGAACTCGACGTATCGCGCTCGCGTGTGCGCATTCAGTGGGATGCTGAGCGCGCCACGTTGTCGTCCATCGCGCGGCTGCTCGACGCGTTGGGTTACCGCCCGCACCCCTTCCGCGGCGTCGACGCCGAAGCGATGCGGCGCGCGGAAGGACGCGCGGCGATGGTCAGCATCGGCGTGGCCGGAGCGCTCTCGATCAACGTCATGTTGCTCGCGATCGCGCTGTACAGCGGCTGGCTCACGGGCATGGATCTTGACCTGCAACGCTACTTCCGCTGGTTGAGTCTCGCGCTGGCCACGGTGTCGTTGTTCTGGCCTGGCAGGGTGTTCTTCAGGAGCGCATGGGTCGCGCTGCGAGCCCGCTCGCTGCACATGGATGTGCCGATCGCCGTGGCACTGGCCGCGGCGTGGACGCGCGGGTTCGTGAACACCCTGCTGGACCGCGGCCCGGTCTATTTCGACGGTGTTGCCCTGCTGGTGTTCCTGCTGCTGGTCGGGCGCTTCCTGCAACAGCGCGCGCAGCGGGCCGCCGCCGATTCGGCTGAATTGTTGTACTCGCTCTCGCCGACGACGGCGCGTGTCGTTGGTGACGATGGACGCATCGCCGAAGTGCCGGCGGAGGCGCTGCTGCCGGGGATGGTGTGCGAAGTGCGCGCCGGCGACACGGTGCCCGCCGACGGCAAGATCATCGCGGGTCACTCCGAATTGGATCTCTCACTGCTCACCGGCGAATCGCGCCCTGTCATGGTCGAACCCGGCTCCCCCGTATACGCGGGCACGCTCAACAGCACGCAGGCGTTGCGTGTGCGCATCACCGCGACGGGCGAGCAGAGCAGGCTCGGCCGCACCCTCGCCGAAGTTGCGCTGGGAGCGACCAAGCGCGCGCCGATCGTGCAGTTGGCCGACCGGCTCGCGGGGAGGTTCGTGGCGGCGGTGCTGGTGCTCGCGGTCGGGACAGCGTTGGTGTGGTGGCATCGCGACGCTTCGCGCGCCATCGACCTGTCGATCGCGCTGTTGATCGTCACCTGCCCGTGCGCGCTGGCCCTGGCGACGCCGCTCGCCGTCACCGTGGCCGTGGGGCGCGCGGCGCGGCGCGGCATCCTCGTGAAGGGTGGCGCTACGCTCGAGCGCTTGGCACAACCCTCGCAATTGATCCTCGACAAGACTGGCACTGTTACCGAGGGGCGCACCGCACTCGTGCGCTGGGACGGCGACGATGCGACGCGCGCGCGGGTCCTGGCGCTCGAGCGGCACTCGAATCACCCGATCGCGCTGGGCTTCGTCAAGGCATGGAGCGGCGTCGCGGTGTGCGGCGCGACGGAGGTAGTGAGCACCCTCGGCGGCGGTATCGAAGGCGTTGTCGATGGACGGCGCATCGCGGTGGGCTCACCCCGCTTCGTGACGCAGCGGCTGCTCGATGCTGCAACGCCCGCGATCCACGATGACGAGGCCGATGCGCACACGCCGGTGTGGGTGGCCGAGGATGGACGATTGGTCGCTCGCGCGTGGTTCGGTGATCCCGTGCGCGCCGATGCCGCCGCTTCGGTCGCGCAATTGCGCGAGCGCGGCTGGCGTGTGCGGCTGTTGTCGGGCGATGACGAGCAGGTCGTGGCGCGCGTCGGAGAGCAACTGGGATTCGTGGCGAGCGAATGTGAAGGCGCCGCCAGTCCCGAGCGCAAGCTGGCGGCGGTCGAAGCAGCACTCGCTACCGGCGATGTCGTGATGGTCGGCGACGGCGTCAATGATGCCGCGGCCATCGCGCGGGCGAGCGTCGGCATCGGCGTTCGCGGTGGCGCTGAGGCGAGCCTCGCCGCGGCCGACGTGTTCCTTGGGCGGCCGGGTCTCGCACTGCTCGTGGAATTGACCGAGGGCGCCGCGCGCACGATGCACGTCATCCGTCGCAATATCGCCTTCTCCCTCGTCTATAATTGCATCGGCGCCGCACTCGCCATGACCGGCGTGATCAATCCATTGATCGCCGCGGTGCTGATGCCCGCGAGCTCGGTCACCGTCGTGCTCGCATCGTGGTGGGGCAGGACGTTCGATGGAGCACCGCCCGCGGAGCCTGACGGTCGGCGTAGCGACACGTTGCGCACGAGCGCGGCCTCCACCGTCGTCGTACCGGCGAACCCCAAGGCGGCCCGCACATGAGCGTCATCTATATCGTCCTGCCCGTGGCGTTGTTCGTCATTCTGATCGCGGTGCTCGCCTATGTGTGGGCAGCCAAGCGCGGGCAGTTCGACGATCTCACCACGCCGGCGATCCGCGTGCTGCATGATGACGCGCCGGCTAAAGCGGCAGGGATGAACGCGACGTCTTCGGTCGAACCGGCGAGTGAGTCGCCTCGCTGACGGCTCCCGCAACGGACCGTATCAGGCATCGCGGGGCACGAGGCTGTTCGTAAGCAGGGCGCTGGGGGCCGAGCGCACCCGCACCTGTACCCCCGCGGGGCTGTCGGGCGAAGCTTGCCCCGACCCAGCTCATCTGCCACCCTTTCACACCTATCCATGCCTGACACCTCCCAGAACCAAGATCTGCTCGAACTCGCGTTCGACCTGTCTCCCGCGGGCATGCTCGTGGTCGATGGAACGGGTTCGATCCGGCTCGTCAACCGGGAGCTCGAGCGGTTGTTCGGCTACAGCCGCGAGGAACTTCTGGGCCAGTCCGTGGAATTGTTGCTGCCTGAGCGGCTGCACCAAGTGCATCCCACGCAGCGCGCTGGGTACCTCGCCCATCCGGAGCGCCGCCCGATGGGGGCGGGGCGTGACCTCAAGGGTCGCCGCAAGGATGGCACGGAGGTCGCCGTCGAGATCGGGCTCAACCCGATCCGCACTGACGCAGGCATGCTCGTGCTGGGCACCGTTGTCGACATCACGGAGCGGCGCACGATCGAGAGCCAGCTCCGACAGGCGCAGAAGATGGAAGCGGTCGGCACTTTGGCCGGCGGCATCGCGCATGACTTCAACAACCTGCTGCATGGAATCGTCGGCCACGCCGAACTGGTGCTCCGCGATGCAACGCCGGAGTCCGGCTCCCGCGCCGATGTCGAGCAGATTCTCAAGATCGCCGAACGTGGCCGGCATCTGGTGGACCGCATCCTCACCTTCAGCCGCCAGCGCGAAGTGTCGCGCGTGGTGATTCCGCTCGAACGGCCCATCCGCGAGGCGGTCGAGTTGTTGCGCGCGTCGTTGCCGCGCGAGATCGAGATCCGCGAAAACCTGGATCCCGCGACTCCGCAGGTGCGTTGCGACGAGACCCAGATCCACCAGATCGCGGTAAACCTCGGAACGAATGCCGCCCACGCGATGGAGCAGGGTGGAGTGCTGGAGGTGCGGCTCGCCCCGTTCGAAGCAACGGCCGCGCACACGGGAACCCACCCGTGGCTGAAGGCCGGTCCGCACGCGCACCTGAGTGTCGTGGACACCGGGACAGGTATTCCCCCGGAAGTGCTGGAGCGCGTGCTCGAGCCGTTCTTCACGACCAAGCCGCCGGGCAAGGGAACGGGTCTCGGGCTGTCGATGATCCATGGCATCGTGAAGAGCCTGGCGGGCGCGATCGAGATCACGAGCCGTGTGGGCGAAGGAACGCGCGTGGACATTTTTCTCCCCGCCGCAAGTTCGGCCAGCGAAGGCGCGAACGCGCAGGCCGCTGACGCGCCCGCCGCCGTGGACCCCCGCGCGGGTTGGCCGCACGTGCTCGTCGTCGAGGACGAGCAGGATTTCGCCGGCATGCTCAGGCGGCAACTCGAAGCCTTCGAGTACCGCGCCACGGTGCACACGTCGAGCATCGACGCGCTCGAGGATTTCAAGGCGCGCCCGGACACGTTCGATGTGCTGATGACCGACAACAGCATGCCGCGCATGTCGGGGCTCAAACTGATCGAAGAAATGCTGAAGATCAGGCCGAGCCTGCCGGTGCTGCTCGTCTCAGGGACAGCCGCACACGTGGATCCCGCCGCTCTCAAGGCCATGGGGATCGCGCACACGCTGCGGAAACCACACTCTGGCCGAGAGATGGATGCCGCACTCCGGGCCGCGCTGAAACGGGGTTAGCCGATGTCGCGACTCGATGCCCATGCGCTGCGGCCGATCCTGCCGGCCGTACTCGATTCGCTCACCGACGCCATTGTCGTGGTGGATCGCGAACGCCGCGTGATCGCCGCCAACCGCCGCTATCTCGAAGTGTTCGGGGCGCAGCGCGAAAACATCTCAGGGCTCTTATGCACCGATGCGCTGGCCTGCCCCGAGGCGGGCGTGAACAACGCGGACCGCTGCCCTGCCTGCCGTGCCCGTGACATGAAGTCAACGCAGCGCGAATTGCGTGTGCTGAAGGACGCCACGGGTGCTTCGCGCCGCTGGGAAGTGACGTTCGACCCGATCCTCGATGAGGCGGGGGAAACCAGCCACGTCGTCGAAGTGTGGCGCGACATCAGCGACCGCTCGGTGCTCGAGGCGCAACTGTCGCACAGCGAACGGCTGGCCTCGATCGGCATGCTGGCCGCGGGAGTAGGGCACGAGATCAACAACCCGCTGGCGTCGCTGCTGGCGAGTGTCGAGAGC
>JAYSRO010000134.1:0-3386 GCA_043720995.1 Candidatus Eiseniibacteriota bacterium | reverse complement strand
TCCAGCCCGCGGCAACCGATCCGTCCGCCTTCACGCGCTGCGCCCACAGGTTCCAGTCGCCGCTGCGCACGTCTTCCCACACGATGATCGCGCCGCCTGCTCCGTCGGCCACGATCTTCGGGCGCTGCTGGTCGCCGCTCGCGCCGCACACGAGCACGCCGTCGACGGTCCAGCCGGGCGCGACTTCGCCATACGCGGTGATTCGTTGCGCGTAAATGTCCCATGCGCCCGAGCGGTTATCGGACCATGCGACGAACATTCCACCGAGGCTATCGGACGCGACGACTTGGTCCTGCTGCGCTCCCGTCGCGACGGTGACGGGGACGTTGGTGTAGGCCGACGTCGGCCAGTTCGCGTAGCCGGTACGCGGAGGCGAGCCGAACGATATGATCTCGAAGTTCTGGCTCGACGTGGTGGTGGCGGTCGGGTTCGTCACGCTGATCGGTCCGGTCGTGCCGCCTGCGGGGACGATCATGGTGATCAGCTGGTCCGAGTTCACGGTGAACGATGCCGCAAGGCTGTTGAGCTTGACCGCGGTCGCGCCGGTGAAACTCTCGCCGACGATCTGCACCGACGAGCCTGCCGCACTGCGCGCCGACACGGATGACGGCCACAGCGAGCGAATCGTGGGGCCGACGGCGAAGTTGGTGCTGCTTGCGGCGGTGCCAGATGGGTTCAGCACGGCGATCGGCCCCGTCGCGGCTCCCGAGGGAACGGTCGCGACCAGTTCGGTGTCGGAGACGGCACCGAACTGCGAGCTACTGATGGCATTGAACTGAACGTCCGTCACGGCAAGGAAGCCGGACCCGAACACATGGATCTGCGTTCCGACTTGTCCGCTGGCCGGCGAGAAGCGAGTCACGCTCGGGCCCGCGCCGACGAAGAACGCCTGCACGCTCGTGCCCGTTCCCGTCACCGCGGTGATCGACAACGGTCCGGTGGTCGCGCCCGCCGGAACAGTCGCGTTGATCGAGTTGGCGTTCGTCACGCTATAGCTGGCGCTCTGGCCATTGAACGCGACCTGGCTCGCGGGCGAGAAGTTCGAGCCGCTGATCGTCACCACGGTGCCAGCGAGGCCGCCCGCGGGCGTGAAGCCCGTTATGGAAGGAGGATTGCCGACGATGAATTGCGTCGGCGATGCGCTCGTGCCGCCCGTGTACGTGACGGTGATCGACCCCGTGACGGCACCGCCGGGGACCGTAGCGGTGATGCGCGAATCATTGTCGACGCTGAACGAAGCGCCCACGCCGCCAAATTGCACGCCGCCAACCACGCTAAAGTTGTAGCCCTGCAATATGACCGTCGTCCCCGCCGGCCCGCCCGCGGGCGAGAAGCTCGTGATCACGGGAGGGAGATAGAAACTCGCGCCGGTCGCGGTGCCCGAGGCATTCGTGACCGTCAGCGGTCCGGTCGTCGTGCCACTCGGAACCGTCGCGGAGATCGAAGTATTCGAGTTGACCGTGAATACCGCGCTACGACCATTGAACCGCACCGCAGTCGTCCCGGCGAATTCATTGCCCGTGATCGCGATGACGGTGCCAGGAGTTCCGACGTTCGGTGAGAAATTGGAAACTGTCGGACTGGCCAGGGTTCCTGCGAAAGCGGCGGTGCCAATCGTTGCGGTGAGAGCTAGAAACACAAGCGCAAAGCATCGTGCTTTCATGCGGCCGTTCCTCCTCCGTGAGGGGCGCTGCAAGCGAGGTGCGTCGTGGTGGTGTCGGCTTGTTCGCGATTTCGGAGTGTGGCTCCGTACACGAAGTAGCCGATGGCGAGAATGCACTCGTAGAAGAGGTCAATCAAGGTCTGAGAGTTCGGCCCGAATCTTGCCGTGCTGAGTCGGGAAGTCGCCCCGAGCCGGAGCCTGACCGCTCCCGCGTCGCCAAAGCCCGGGAAGCCCCTGTCAATCGTGTTGGCAATATTGCTAACGCTGTGGTGGCAATTTTGCTAACCTTGCAGGGGGGCGATGTCGATGCCTCAGGTGATCTACTTTCAGGACGACGTCGATCACACGCCATTCTTGGATTGGCTGGATGGGTTGCCTGGAAAACGAGGGACAAGGTGTCCCAGCGCCTGGAACGCCTGGCTGAGTTGGGGCACCTGCTGCGGAGGCCCGAGGCCGACTATCTCCGGGACGGGGTCTACGAGCTAAGGGTGACTCGTCAAGGAATTCATCATCGCGTTCTCTACTTCTTCCACGGTAGAAACGCAGTGGTGCTTACTCAGGGACTCGAGAAGGAGTCTCAGGTTCCGGAGCGGGAGATTGAGTTGGCGCTCCATCGAAAGAGCCGCTTCGAATGCGACCCGGAGCGACACACGTACGTCGGGGAGGCGAACCAATGAAATCACGAAAGCGGCCCGCAACTAGCGATGGCCTTGAGATCCTCTATCGCAGGTACTACGAAGGGCACCCGAAGCGTATCGCCGCGCTTGAAGAGGCGAGGGCGCAAGCGGCCATGGCGCGCGAAGTGTACGACCTTCGAACCGAAGCAGGCCTCACGCAGGCGCAATTGGCCAAGAAAATGGGCACCGACAAGTCCGTCATCAGCCGGCTCGAGAATGCCGACTACGACGGCCACTCGCTACCCACGCTGCGCAAGATCGGCGAGGCTCTTGGTTACAACCTTGAGCTCCGCTTCGTGCCGACGAAGCGAGGACGCAAGACCCACATCGTGCGGCTAGCCAAGGCGTCGTGACCAGGACCCCGCTCGCACTGTAGCCTCTCCACCATGGCCCGCATGTTCCCCGACCGCATTCCCGCTCAGTACCGCGACGAACCCGCGCGCGATGCCGAGTGCGCGGTGTATGAAGCGCTGATCGCAGCGTTGTCCGACGAATACGCGGTGTTTGGTTGGGCGGCGTGGGTGTCCAAGAAGCCATCCAGCGGCGCGCACAACAACGAAGCGGACTTCGTGATCGCCCACCCCGAACACGGGGTGCTCGTGCTGGAAGTGAAGGGTGGCGTGATCGGGCACGACGCGGTGACCGGTACCTGGACCAGCACCAGCATGAACGACGTCGTGCACGTGCTGAAAGAGAGCCCTTTCGAGCAGGCGACGCGGCATCGTTACGACCTCGAGCGAAAGCTCAAGGAGTCTCCAGGCTGGCCAGCGGCGCCGCGACCCTTTGGTTGGGCGGTCGCGTTTCCTGATTGCAAGGCACCGGCGGGCGATCTTGGCCTTAATTCACCCCGCGAATTAGTGCTCGAGTACAACGATCTCGATCGCCTCGCTGAGCGCATCGCGGCGATTGGGAAGTACTGGCGCGGGAGCGAGAACGAGAACCGCGGCGCCCCGCTGGGCGACTCGGGAATGGACGTTGTGATTCGGGTGCTCGCTAAGTCATTCAAGTTGCGCATGCCGCTGGGGCGCGCGATCAAGGAAGACGAC
>JAYSRO010000133.1:0-1572 GCA_043720995.1 Candidatus Eiseniibacteriota bacterium | reverse complement strand
TACAACGCCGGGCAGACCGCGCGCTACCTGCTCGAGCATCCTGAGACGGATGCCAGCTGGCAGACCCACGTAAGCGGAATCCTCAACTGGATCCAGACCAACTTCGGCGGCACCGACAGCGGCGAGCCGGGCCTGCAGTTCGGCGCGCGCGTGATTTCCGAACAGATCGAGTACAAGTACAAGATGGCGAGTCACACCTCACGCTTCGGCGCGAACAAGGCGCTGTACGCCGAGGCTACCGGGGATGCCACCGCCAAGGATGTCGCGTTCCGCACGCTCAACTGGTGCACCTACATGTGCCGCCAGAACGGCGTCGTCATCGAGGGGCCGGCTGAAGATGCGCACGATCCAACGTGCTGGTTCACCGACGGCCACGGTGACTACATCCGTCACTTCATGATTGCGATGGCGGCGTTCCCGGAGTGGGCGCCGGCGGGACAGTCGCACCTACTGCGTTCCACCTCAGTGGTGCGCAAGGTGACCTTCTCACTGGATGGCATCGCCTACACGACGTTTGATGCGGGGGCGACCGAAGTGCTGCGCATGCGGCAGGCGCCGGTGAGCGTGCTGGCGAATGGCGCGCCGCTCGCGCAGCGCTCGGACCTGGCGCAGCAAGGTTGGACCTACAACGCGGCGACTGGCGTGTTGCGCGTGCGGCATGACGCGGCGACGCTGGTAAAGGTGGTCGTCGACGCCACGTTGGGAGTGGGGCCGCCGCAAGATGGGATCCAGAGTCTCAGTGCTTCGCCGAATCCTTCGCGCGGTCCCCTACGGATCGCGTTCGCACTCGCGCATGCGGCGCGCGTCGACATGGCGATCTGGGATGTGAGCGGACGGCGCGTGCGTTCCATCGTCGAGACGAGCATGAGTGCGGGGCCGCACGAGACCGCCTGGGACGGCGTCGATGCCGCCGGACTTCGGGTGCGCCCCGGTGTGTACCAGGTGAGGCTCAAGGGCGCCGGCGCCGAGGTCAGCGCTCGCATCGTGCGGATCGAGTAGGCCGCGTGGCGGGGGCATTCGGGACGTACATACTCCCAAATGCTCCCGCCTTCACACCGCCGGGCGCCCTCGCAACCGGGGCAGCGGCAACGTACTAGCCCGAGCGGCCCGCCGGTGGGCGGGAGCCTATAGATAGCAGGGTCAATCGCCCCATGATTCATGCCGATAGCACCCCATGTGAGCTGGCCCCAACCGTGGGAGGTTATCGTGATTCCAAATCGCAATCATTCGCCTCAGCGCTACGCCAAGGGATGGCGCGCCGCGTGCGTGCTGTTGTCGTTGTGTTGCATGGGCGTGTTCCTGCCGGCCGCGGCGCAAGCGCAGCAGGTCGATGGGAGTCTCGAGGGCCGCGTGCTCGACGCTTCAGGAGTCGCGGTCAACGAAGCGCACGTCGTCGTCGAGGGACCGCAACTGCTGGGCAAGCGTGACGCGCTGAGCGGCCGTGATGGCAGCTTCCGTGTCGTCTCGCTGCCGGTGGGCCGCTACTCCGTGCGCGTGGCGCATCTGGCCTACCAGTCCGTGACGCTCGAACGCGTCACTGTCGAACTGGGTGCCACGACGTCGCTGGGCGAA
>JAYSRO010000132.1:0-17866 GCA_043720995.1 Candidatus Eiseniibacteriota bacterium | reverse complement strand
GCGGGCGCAATTCACGCCATGCTGAACAGATCCTGAACGTGTGAGGGGCTGTTTCGGCGTCGCGGGGCGGTCTTGGGTGATTTCACCGCGCCTGAGGGGGCGCTCAGGTGGTGCGGAACGAGGCGACGAGGGCAACGCTGCGGCGCATCGAGGGCTCCGGTGCGCGTGCATGCCCCAAGCGCAACAGCATGACGGGATGCTCCCCCGCGGCGCCGAAGTGATGCAGTAGTTCGGTGCGCCCGGCCTCGGTCTCGAGTGGTTCGCTGATCGGTTGCTGCGCGATGCCCAGCGTCGTCGCGGTCAAGGCGAGCCGCTCGTAGGCCTGCCCTGCGGCGAGCCATTGCGTGCGGCCGCCGCGCGGCGTGGTGACCAATGCGATGGCACCCGCGGAGCGTATCTGCTCGCGTGCCTGCTTGGCCGCGCTCTCGGCCCCGAAGCGGAGGAACCAGCTGTTCGGGTTGAAATAGCGGCCCGCCAACCAGTGCGCGGGGCCGCCCACTTCGAGTCCGTCGACCGTGATGCCGTCGGCGCGCGTGCGCGCTTCGTCGTCACCGAAGCGCATCCAGCGGAAGCGCTCCGCCTGCGAGCGGTCGTCGAGCATGCGGTCGTGCACGGCGGTGTAGACGAGATCGGACACCCTGCGAATGGCGTCGCGATCATCCATCCAGTGCAGGCCCGAATCCTCGGCCAGCTGCGCCGTCAATTGCGCGCGATTCTGGAGGAAGATGCCGCGGCCATCGTACTCGTGGCGGTTGGTGCGCCGCGCGGGGATGGCGTTGAACAACGTGCGGTCGCGATGCGGCTCGCCCGCGGCCCAAGTCACTTCAGCGGCGACGCCGTTCGCGCCTTCATGCGGCAAGTAGGTGACGCTCGGCCGCAGCCCGTAGGCGCGCGCTGCGATCAGCAGGTTCTCGAGCGCTGCGCCGAGGGCGAGGTGCAGGCTGCGCTGGTCGGGGTCGACCGCCGGCATCCAGCGGCTCGCGTCGCTGACGATGCGGATGGTGTTCTGCTCCGACTCGAATCGCCACGGTTGCGCGTTCCAGTGGCTGGGCGCCAACACCGCCGCGGCAATCAAGGCGCGGGCGATATCGGCAGGGCTGCCCGATGCCTCGGGCGCCAGCTGCCACGGTTGAATCGAGACGGATCCCGCCGGCAGCTTCTTCGCCCATGCTTCATGGGGCTTCAGCGCCGCGTACGCCGCCGCACTTCCCACCAGCGCCAGGAACTGCCGGCGGTCGATGGTCACGCGGGTGGTCGAGAAGACTTCAGGCCCCGGGCGGGGCCGTCGTGTGTCACTTTCCATGCGGGGGAGGTTGCGAGAGAACGGCGGAAACGTCAACCCGGGGCCGACCGGCGCGGCACAATCCCGCCCAGCGCAAGCGATTGCGGAATCGAGGGATGGCCTACTGGCCCCTCCCGGGCGTCGCTCCGGGGCAATCCGGCGATCGAGCTTGTCCCGCGGCCCGCTATGGGCAGTTGAGTGAGCGCGCCAGTTGGCGTGCCTCGCGCGCCCGTGCGGTGGCCCGCGGCGGGTCGCCCTCGAGGGCCGCCATGCGAGCGTCGAACAACAGCTGGCGCACCGAGTCGAGCGTGCTCTCCTGTTCGGGCAACAGCCGCCGCTTGCTGCAACGCGTCACCGCGGCGCGCGCCGCCAGCGTATCGGCTTCGAAGCGCGGCCGTGGCGGGGTCACCGCAGCGGCCGCGCGGGCAGGGGGAGGAGAGACCGGCGCCGAAACGGCCTCTGGCTTGGGCGCGGGCTTCACCTCAGGTTGCGGAGGTGTGGGCCGCGAATCGATCGAGACGGGCCGCGTCGACTTGCGCGCCGTGCTCGCGCAGCCCATCAACATCAGCGCCGCGAATGCGGCAACCAGGGCGACGGGCAAGGCTGTGCCTGGGGACTTCGAGTGCAAGGCGGCAAGGAGTGACGAGTGAGACGTATCGTTAGATACGTCGCAGCGAGGAGCGACGCGGCCAACGCGGCAATCGGAGTTCCCAGGCACAGCCTAGTACGTGATGGCGTAGCTGAGCTTGATGCTCCAGTGCGTCGCCTTCGGCTCGCCTGGGCCGAACACGGGGTTCACGGGAATATTCTCACTGGCGACGCGCGCCATTCGTACGTCCAGCCCAAGCATCTGGTTGGACGCCACCGGTGCGTCGAACCCCGTGGCCAGGAAACCAGAGGTCTTGACGCGGCTGAAGTCGCTGCCGGTCTTGTAGACTTTGCGGTAGAACGGGCCCGCGCCGAGCGTGATGTAGGGGCGCGCCGCACTCTTCCAATGGATGTAGCGCGTCATTTCGGCGGCCACCGGCATCTCGACCTCTTGCGCCTGGCCGAAGCGGCCGAGCACGTCGTACTCGACGAAGCCGCCCACCGACCAGTCGTTGAACAGGGTCCAGTGCAGGAAGCCGAGCGGCTTGAGCCCCAGCACCTTCCAGTCGTTCACCTTGCTGGGCTTGAGCATGTGGCGGAAGCCGATGGCATAGCCCGCTCCCCCGTTGCCCGCGCCGGAAGCGGCACTGCGCGCGAGCCCGCCGCGCAGGTACATCCAATTGCTGCCCGCGTCCCACGGGTCGTTTTGGGCGCGCGCGGCCGAAGCCACCAACGAGCCACAAGCCATCACGGCGAGCAATGCCGCCACCTGAATCCAACGCTTGGTGAAGATCAACGGAACTCCTTTCGACCCGGTCGGCTCCGGACGGCTCGATGAGTCCGGATGTCACAGCTGCAAGGCCGCGAAGGCTAACAGAGCGGTCGGACCAGTCTCAAGGTGGGTAGCGGGTGGGTAGCGGGCGGTTGGCGGGTGCTCGTCCGAGGCACTAGGATTCGCGGCCCATGACCTCTACAAACACCGTTTCGCTCGGAATCCTGTTGTTGGCGCTTGCCGTTGCACCCTCGAAGCCCGCCGAGACCGCGAAGCCTGCGTCCCCGCCGCCGCGCTTCGTCCGTACGATCGTGGTCGTCCGGCACGGGCTCTATAACGAGGACGACCCGCTCGACACCGAGGCGGGGCTCGGGCTGACGGACAGGGGCCGCGCGCAGGTGCGGCTCGCCGCGCACCGCCTCGCGCAGTTCCCGCGGCACATCGACGCGCTCCACTCGAGCACCATGACGCGCGCGAAGGAGACCGCGGCGATCTTCGCGGATTCGCTGCCGGGGCTCGCGCCCATCGCGTCGAAGGACCTGTGCGAGTGCACGCCGCCGACGGATCGCGCGGACATCGTGGCCAAACACACACCCGGCGAACTCGATTCGTGCCGCCAGCAGATGGACCGCGCCTACGCAGCGTTGTTCCGCCCCTCGCCGCTGCGTGACTCGACCGAGGTCGTGGCAGGTCACGGCAACCTGACGCGCTACTTCGTCTGCAAGGCGCTGGGGGCCGACCCGCGGCACTGGCTGCACATGGGGACCCAGAACGCCTCGTTCACGATTTTCCGCGTGCGCGCCGACAGCACGGTCCAGTTGATGTCCTTCAATGACTACGGCCACCTGCCGCCGGAGCTCGTGACCATGATCCGCCCGACGCGGCCGGATTCGGTGACGGCACCTACGGGCGCGAAGCCCGATTCCACGAAGGCGCGTGTTCGCTAGCGGGCGGCGGGTGCGGCGCGCGGCGCTGGGCGTGGCGCTGATCGCGGCGGCTGCATACAGCGCGGGTTGCGGCGGAGGCGAAGAGAAGCCGCCCCCAGCGCTGACGTTCGAGCAGCTCAGCGACACCGCCTCCTTGGCGCAGGGCAAGCCGCTGCTCGACAAGATCGAGCCGTTCCGCGAGGCGAACGGCGTCCTGCGTGTGCGCGGCAAGGTAAGCTTCCCCGACGGCGTGCGCATCCAGATCTCGATCTCCGACAAGACCACGAAGGCCCTGCTCAAGCGCGTGCAGGTGGTCGTCGACGACCATCACTTTGTGACGCCGCCGATGATGGGCGAGAACGGCCCGCTGCCAAAAGGGCTGTACCGCTTCGAGTACATGGCGTTGTTCAACGAGGCCTGGCAGACCCCCGGCGTCATGCGCCGCACCGACAACGGCCGCAGCTTGCGTGGCCCCGGCGTATCGCGCGATCGCATCGGCGGGGCGGCGTTTTACCTGGTTGAGGAGCGAGCGATCTGATCGGCTGCGGCCGCAAGGAGCAGCCGCGCGCTTTCGCGCTTTGCTTCCCGCCCTACCTTCGCTAACTTGCGCGCATGGGCGAGTTGCGAATGCCGCCCGCCGACCCTCACTCCACAAGGAGCGCTCTCGGTGAGCCGCCCTCGACCACCGCGTCCCCCAGCATTGCGATACCGCGTCGCGCGGCGCACCGATGTCGAAACACTGGCCGACTTGGGCCACCGCGCCTACCGCATCGCGAGCCTCGAGAAGCGCCGCGAGTTCTACACCGACCACCCGCGCTTCACGATTCGTGACGTGCGTGTCGGCGAGCTCGACGGCCAGATCGTCGCCTCGCTCGTGCTCTACCCGTTCACCGGCTTCGTGCGCGGCGAACGCGTGGCGATGACCGGCATCGGCTCGGTCGCGGTGTCGCCCGAACACCGCCGCCGTGGCATCGGCGAGGCGCTGCTCAAGTCGATGCTGCGAGAGATGCGCCAGGCCGGCCGCGCCCTGTCGGTGCTCTACCCGTTTCGCGGCTCGTTCTACCGCAAGCTCGGCTATGGCTCGATCGAGCTGACGCATCTGCTGGCGTTCGCGCCGTCCAACCTGCCGCCGTCCGAAGAAGCGCGCCGCACGCGCCGCCTGATGCTGCCCGATCGCGCCGCGGTGCAGGAGTTGTACGCGCGCATGGCGCAGCAGGGGCACTTCGCACTCGAGCGCAAGCCCGAATGGTGGTCGAACCGTTTGTGGGACTACCCCGGCGAGTGGATCGTCTATGAAGGACGCCGCCGCGGCCAGATCGAGGGCTACCTTTACTATGAGGCCGACACCACGAACGGCCCGTTCAAGCTGGCGCTCACGCTATCGGAATTTGTCGCCGCAACGCCGGAAGCGCATCGCGGGCTCGTGGGCCACCTCGCGTCCTTGAGTGACCAGGTCGCCGAGATCCACTACGCCGCACCTTCAGACGGCGCGTGGCCGCTGATCTTCCGCACGCCGAACAACCTGCGCCCGGGGCCCGAGATCGGGTTGATGAGCGACACCGGAAACATTGGCGCCGGCTTGATGCTGCGCGTCGTCGACGTGAAGCCCGCCCTCGAGCAGTTGCCGATCCACGCCGCCGCGCGTGGCGAAGTCGTGCTCGAGGTGCAGGACGAAGTGCTCCCGCAGAACGCGCGCGGCTACCGCGTCAGCGCGCGCGATGGCCGCATGAGCGTGCGCCCCGATTCGGCGCGCGCCTCTGGTGCCCGCAAGTTGCCGCGGCTCGTGGTGTCCGCCGACATGCTGGGGCCTATGCTGGCAGGGACGCTGTCGACGGTGCGCGCCGCCGAGGCCGGGCTGATCGGCTCGAGCGATGGTGCTGCCGAACTCGTCGAGCCGTGGTTCCGCGCCCGCTCGCCGTTCCTCCATCACTTCAACGCGTTCTAGCGTTGCTCGGGAACTGGCACCCACGCCCATGACCGACTTCACGCTCGTGCACGAGATGGTCCCGCGGTTTCGCGACACCGACGCGATGGGCCACATCAACAACGCCGTCTACGTGACCTACCTCGAAGTCGCGCGCCAAGAGTACTGGCGCCACATGTCTGGCACCACGAACTACGGCAAGGTCCCGTTCATCCTCGCGCACTGCACCATCGACTTCCGCTCCGAAGCCTTGGTCGACGAAGTGCTCGTGCTCAAGTGCCGCTGCGAGTGGGTGGGCACCAAGTCGTTCGGCTTCCGTTATGAGATCCGCGACCGCAAGACGGATCGGCTGGTGATCGAGGCCTCGACCGTGCAGGTCTGCTACGACTACGGAAAGAAGCAGAGCATCACGATACCGGATGATTTGCGGCGTGCGCTCGAAGTGTTCGAGGGGCGTTCGCTGGCGAGGGCTACGCAGTAGCGTTGGTGCTCGCCAACACGCCAAATGGCACACCATGCAAGCGCTCGCCTCTCTGATATGCTCTTGAGCGACTCGCTGAGTATCCGCTGATTCCGAGAGCCCTGAGGCAAAGATGACCGCGCCAGAAATTCTCGAACAAGACCCGAAACTGGCTGAGTTGGTGCGTAGGCTCGTTGCCGCACATCAGCCGGCTCGGCTCTACCTGTTCGGATCCCGAGGGAGAGGCCAAGGCGCCCCGGACAGCGACTACGATCTGCTAATGGTCTTCGAACACCTCGAAAGCCCTGCGTACCAAGTCGCACAACAGGCGCACGGGCTCATCTGGGGCATGGGAATCTCCGCCGACATTCTCGTGTGGTCACGCGAGGAGTTCGATCGACGGCTGCCGCTCAAGGCCTCGCTTCCCGCGACAGTCGTGCGAGATGGGCTGCTTCTGCATGCCGCCTGAATCGGCGCGAGTTGCGGAGGCGTGCCGTTGATGTTCGAGTCTCGCATCTTCCCTCTCTAAGGAGTGCTGCCCATGACGACGGCTCGATCCACGCGTACCGCGGCAAGGTCGCGGCGGCGGTTCTTGAAGGTGGCGATGCTCGGCGCGGCCGCGGCTGTGGCGACTTCGGCGATGCCGGGAGCGGGCGAGGCTGCGCCTGCTCGGGTGAAGCGCGCGGCGCGTCCGGCGACCGTGACGGCTGCGCGCCATGCGGAAATCGAGACCGAAGTCGCCAAGCAGAAGCACTCGACGGCCGACCTGCTCAAGACGATCCGCGACTTTGAACTGCCTGCGGGGAGCGAGCCGGCGTTCGTGTTCACGCCGGCGCGGGCACCGAAGCGTGCGGCGGGCGGGGGTGCGCGATGAGCAAGGTTGATGACGCCACGCTGTTCAAGCCGGTTCACGAACTCTCGGAACTGATCCGCACGCGCAAGCTGTCGCCCGTCGATCTCACCGAAGGTTATCTCGAGCGCATCGACCGCTTCGGCGCCAAGCTCAACTGCATAGCGCACGCGATGCCCGATCGCGCGCGCGCCGAAGCGAAGCAGGCCGCGGACGAGATCACGCGCGGCCGCTGGCGTGGACCGCTGCATGGTATTCCGTATGGTGCCAAAGACCTGTTCGCCACCGCGGATGCGCCGACCGAGTGGGGCGCCGAGTGCTGCAAAGGCCAGCAGTTCGATCATGACGCCACGGTGCTCACGCGGTTGCGCGATGCGGGCGCGGTGTTGCTCGGCAAGCTGGCGATGATCGAGTTCGCCGGTGGCCTCGGCTACCGCTATGCGAACGCCTCATCGACTGGCCCGTGCCGCAATCCCTGGAATACCGATCACTGGACCGGTGGTTCTTCGTCCGGCTCGGGCGCCGCGGTCTCGGGCGGTCTCGCGGCCTTTGCGCTGGGCACGGAGACGTGGGGTTCCATCCTTTGCCCCTCTGCCTTCTGCGGTACCACCGGTGTGCGCCCGAGCTATGGCCGCGTCAGCCGCACCGGCGGCATGGTGTGCTCGAACACCTTCGACAAGGTGGGCCCCATCGCGCGCTCGGCGCGCGATTGCCGCCTGATCCTGCAGGCGATCGCGGGGCACGACGTCTCAGACCCGACGTCATCGTTGGAGCCCGTGAAACTCGGCGCGGGGAGTGGGCGACGTATCAGCGAACTGCGCGGCGCGCTGGTGCCGCTCGACTTCACCAAGGGCCGCGAGCCGGAAGCAGCACAAGCGTTCGATCGTGCCGTGGCGGAACTCAAGGCGATGGGCCTGAAGATGGAAACCGCGAAGCTGCCCGACGTGCCCGTGGGCGAAGTCGCAGGCTTGATCATCACCGCCGAGGCGCTGTCCACGTTCGAGCGCTTCCACCGCGACGGCTCGGTGAGCAAGCTGCACGACCCCTACGCGCAGTACCAATGGGAGATCAACGCGAGTATCACCGCCGACGATCTCGTGAAGGCGTGGCGCATGCGGACCGTGGTGCGCCAGAAGATGACCGAGTTCTTCGGGAAGTACGATGTGATCGTCACGCCCAATTTCATCACCACCGCGCCCGGCGTCGACGAGGACATCAACAAGGCGCTCGATGGCTACACTGATCCCGTCGGCGGGTTCGGCAACGCCTGCGGCCTGCCCTCGATCGCGCTCCCCGCGGGCACGGGCAAGGGCGGATTGCCGCTGGGCTTCCAAATCATGGGATCACCGTTCGACGAGGCAACGCTGTTGGATCTCGGCGAGGCCTACCAGCAGCGCACCACGTTCCACGCGACGCATCCGGCGATGGCGGGGTAGCGGGGGCGCGACCCCTACTCCTCCCGCGCCCCGGGCAACGCGATCACCGTCACGCTCCGGCCATCGAGCGCCACCGCGTAGCCGCTGTCGATGTGCGCCTGCGCTGAGCGCAGCGTGGCGCCCAAGGGGGCGTGCGCGTCTGTGGCGGGGATCGCGACGATTCCGGAATGCCCGATCCACCAACTGCGGCCGTCGAGCGAGGGGCCGTGCGCTTCCGACACGCCGCCGCCGAGACGGCGCTCCCAGCGCACGGTCAGCGAGTCGGCGTCGAGCGCGAGGAGGCCTGCGTTGGTTCGCACGAGCAGTCGCGTGGAGTCCTCCACGAAGTATTCGAAAACGCGCGTCCCGACGGGCGGGCCGAGCGTCGCCAGCGTCTTGAGCGAGTCGTCGTAGAGCACCAGCTTGCGCGGCGTCATCACGAGGTGACCGCGCTGCACGTGCCGGTAGTCGGTGGCGACCATGGCGGTGGAGGACGTGGCGTCGCCGATGCGGAGCCGCGCACGGGTCTCGCCGGTCGCGGGGTCGAGCAAGGCAATCGAGGGCGGATCGGCGCGCCACACGCGGTTACCGTTGGGCGCGTAGCCCGTGGTGATCACTGCGAGACTCGCACCACCGTCGCGCACGAGCAGGTGGCCGGGCAACTCGGGTTGCGCGGGCCGGCCCGCGGTGGGGGTCGCGCGCATGCGGATCTGGCCAAACGAATCGCTGCCCAACCGCTTCGTCCACTGCGCGAGCCCGTTGTCGCGGCGCAGGCTCATCACCAGCGTGTCGGCGGCGAAATACACGTGGTCGCCCTGGACCAACGGGATGCTGCACAGGTCATCGAGCCGCACGCCCCAGTAGTCGGGGACGTTGAAGCGCAGCGCCACAATCGAGGCAGCGACCGCGAGCACGCTGGTGGTGATGCGAGAGGCCACATCGGAACGCTGCGTCGCGGCCTCGTACTCCCAGCCGGCGCCATCGGCCTGGCCGAGTGCTGCCACGCCATCGCCCACCACGAACAGCGAACCCGAATTCGCCACGGCGAGGCTCGCGCGATTGGCGAGGCCGAGATTGCGCCGCCATAGCTGTGCGCCGGAGCCAGTGTCGAGTCTCACGACGTCGTCGCCGCTGCGCAGGACGAACAGCGAGTCGTCCGCGATCAGCAGTTCGCCGTTGGCTGCCTGGCAGATCACGTCGCCATTCGCGGCGTCGAGGATTGCAACGTCGTGGTCGTTGCGCACCAACAGCTGCTGGCCGAACGCGTGCACGGGTCGCCAGTCGCTCGGGGCCTGCCGCACGATCGCCCGCTGGTCGAGCGAGTAGGCGATGAACTGGCGCCGCACGATCTGCGTGGAGGCTTCCAACGAGTTGATCGATGTCGCCGCGGTCTCGATGGTGTGACACGAGGCATACAACGTGCGCGTGGTCGAGTCGTAGGCCGCGTCCGTCACGTCGAATGGCAAAGTGACCTGGCGACCGCGCAACACGGTCAGCGAGTCGTCGCAGCGGATGCTAACGGGCGCGGACGGCGGCTTCGCGGCGAGTGCAGCAGCAGGAGGGAGCGCGAGTGCGATGGCTATTGCCGCGAACCCACAAAGGGCCAGCCCGCGCAGTCGCATGCTACAACAAATCCGCCAGCTTGATCCTCAGCGCCTTCTTCTTCCCCTCGTGCATCACGGTGACTTCGACAACGCGTCCCACGGGGCTGTCCTCGAACAACTCCTGTAGCGTGTCGGGGTTCCACTCGGCTGCGGCGCGGTCCTCGATCGTCACGACCTCGTCGCCTTCGCGCATGCCCGCGCGATACGCGGGGGAGTTGGGGATCACCTGCATCGCCTTCACGCCATCATCGTAGCGCGCCATCTGGACGCCAGAGCGTGAGAAGTTGTCGCGGCGGCCGAACTTCGCGGAGGGCTCGAGGTACAACGTGCGGCGTTCGTAGTCGAACGTGCACTTGAAGCGCTCGAGGATCTGGTTGCCGATGTTCCCCGCGTAGTCCTCGCTGGCCAGCGCGCCATTCGATGCGCCGGAGAACGTGAGTGTCGGTGCGTTCCAGTTGAACGGTCCCAACTGCAGCGTCTTCATGCGCGTCAGGGTGTTGGTGAACGAGCCGCCGAAGCCGCCGCCCACCACCGCGATGCGCGCGCCGGTGGATTCGCGGTCGATGTGGTTGCGCGCCACGAATGGCCCGTGCAGGTCGACGGTCGAGCTACTGCCCACGTCGACGCGGAAGTCGCCGCTGAACTTGCCGTCGAGCGTCATCGCCACGGCCGGCATGTTGCCCGCGAGGCGGAACGGCACGGGCTTGCCGGCGCCGGCATACTTGAAGGTGGCGGGGTCGGAGAACACCAGCGTGCTGTGGTCGTAGTCGATCTCGGTGACGAGCCGCGCAATGAAGTCGGCGCCGATCACGCCGGAGCAGCGGCGCCAGAAGAACGGCTCGAGGAACGGGTTGATCGAGAGCACGCCGATACGCTGGCCGCTGAACTCAATGCCATCGCCGTTGTCGCCTTCGAGCCGCAGCGTCGAGAGCTGCGAGAAACGCGCGCTCCCTGTCGATCCCGCTCCCTGGCTCTGTAGCTCGCCTTCGGTCTTGAGGCCCAATTCGGCGGCGTAGGTGCTGTCGAGAATAGTGATGCTGGCGCCGGTGTCGAACAGGAAGTCCGCCGCGGGTTGGCCATTGATACTGGCGCGCACCCACACGTGCCGCGCGCTGTAGTGGAACGTGGCGTGCGCGACGCCGGGCGTCTTGAGCCAGGTGATGCGATTCGACTCCTTGGCGGGCGGAAGGAACCGCGCGGGGTCGACTGCCGGGTTCACCACCACCGAGTCGACGTCGACCGTCAGGTCATTCGCCGGCATGCCTTCGATGTGCTCGACGCTGTGGAACGCCACCAGCCGGCCACTAATCCTGCGGTAGTCGCTGATGGTGCCGTTGATGGTCTGCTGGTCCTGCTTCATCGACTCGCGGTCGATCAACCCGGTCTTGTCGTTGAACCAGTAGCTGCGCGCGCGGCCGATGGGCGGCGCGATCTCGACCACCGTGTACTTGCCGTTGGCGTCGTGGTCGGTGGAGAGGACGCGAAGCGAGCCGCCGCCCTGATTCGGCGTCAGCCACATCACGTTCTCGAACCAGGCGGACGACTTCGCATTCTCGAGATCCTTGCCATCGAGCGTGAGCACTTGCCCGCTGGGATCGCCGCGCCAGCCGGTGGTGCCGTCGAAGCCCTCGGGAATCTCGAACGGCCCGAGCTGGGTGAAGCTCGCGCGCCGGTTCGGGCGCTCCGCCCACGTGGTCGTGGTGCCCGTGAGCCCGAGCGCGCTGATGTGCGCGTCAACGCGCAGCGTGCGGATCGAGTCGAATGCCGCGCGCCCGCCGGCGGCGGCCACGTAGCGGTCCACGACACGCTGCGCTTCGGGGGTGATGCTCGCGACGGCAGGGCCGCACGTGCTCGCGAGTGCCAACAGCGTCAACAGTGCGCGGTACCGAACGGATCGGAACATGGAGGTCCCCTAAGGAATTGGCAGCGCTGGAACTCGCGGCGCAGCATACATTAGCGCGAGATCGTCAGCGCGCGGCGGCGCTATACGCGGAATTTGCATGGATCATTTGCGGGGGGCCTGAACGGTCCCTATCCTGCGCAACTTCGCCCTGCATCCCGCACTAGGAGACGAACCACATGATTCGCAAGTTCACGATAGCCTTGTTCGCCTGCATCGTGCTGCCCGTGGCGGCGCATGCCGTGGTGTCGACCGAGAGCATTGGCCCGCACGTTGGCTTCAGCCTGGGCCCCGACCAGTTGGTGCTCGGCGGCCAGATGACATTCGCCGAGATCGCGCCGCAGGTTGTGTTCTCGCCGGGTGCTGAAATCGGTGTCGGTGATCACCAGACGAACATCGACTTGAACATGGACTTCCACTACCGCTTCAGGATGCGCGACACCGACTGGGTGCCGTACGCCGGGTTCGGGCTGGGGATCGACTTCCAGTCGGTCGACCAGGTGGCGCCGCGAAGCGACGGGTCCGACACGTTCGTGGGCGGCAACTTCATCTTCGGCGCCACGGTGCCGACGAAGTCGAATTCGCAATTCTTCACCGAGCTCAAGCTCGGGCTCGGCGACCTGCCTTCACTCAAGGCGATCGTGGGCTGGAACTTCCGCCGCTAGTTTCGCGCGGGGCCGGGGCTGGGGCCTCGCAAGCTTGGATCGCTTAGACCCAGCCACGCAGCTTCAGGGCGCGCATGGAGCGCAGCCCGAAGGCCGCTGCGGGGATCATATATTCAGGAGGATGCAAGATGCGTCGTGTCGTGACCGGATTTGCGGTGTTGGTGTTGATGGGTGCCACGTTGGCTTCGATGGGTTGCAGCGGCAAGACGGCGGCGACGGCGGCTGTTGATGCGGCCTCGACGGCGTTCGATGCGGTGAAGGAATCGGCCGCGAAGGTGATGCCGGAAGAAACGCAGAAGATCGCCGACGAAATTGCCGGCGCGCGCACCAACATCACCGACGGTAAGTTCAAGGAAGCAATGGAAACGGCGAAGACGCTGCCTGCCGAGATCAAGACACTGGCTGACGGCGCCACGGCGAAAGCCGGTGAGCTCAAGACGACGTGGGACACGATGAGCGCCGAGCTGCCGAAGGCGGTCGAGTCGGTCCAGGCGAAGGTCGACGAGCTGTCGAAGAGCAAGAAGCTCCCGGCAGGGTTGGACGTTCCGGCGTTCGCGGCCGTCAAGACCTCGCTCGAAGACATGAAGAAGATGTGGGCGGATGCCCAGGCGTCGGCCACGTCCGGCGACATGTCGGGCGCGATGTCGAAGGTCGATTCGTTGAAGGCGGCGCTCGTCTCGGCGATGACCACGCTGGGTCTCGAAGTCCCGGCGGCGCTCAAGCCGGCTGCCTGAAACTAGCCTAGCCTAAGAAACACGAAACGGCCGCCCGGGAGCGATCCCAAGGGCGGCCGTTTTCGTGTCGGCGAAGATCAGGGAGTGCTGTCCAGCTCCGCGAGGATCGCCACGCAGGCAACCTTAAGCTGAGGCATGTCCTGCTCAATCGCTTGTTGGACCTGAGTGAGATCGACGCCCAGATAAGCGTGAACGAGGACATTGCGAAGGCCGGCCAGCGCCGCCCAATCGACCTCAGGCCGCCGACTCTTGGATGCGGAACTCAGGCGCTGTGTGGATTCAGCCAACGTCTGGAGATTACGAAGTACCGCATCCTGTACAAGCGAGGAGGAGGAAAAAACCTCACGCCCGCCCGCGACGTACTCCTCAATTTTGGAGATGCATCGCAGGATATGAGCTACGTATACCTTCTCATCTTTCACAGCGGAACGGCTTCACTGAGTACGCGATCGCGGAGAAGTTGGTCCAATCCGTTCTCCGTAATGACTTGAACGCGTCGATTCAGGAGGAGCTCCAGCTCTGCCACCAGGCCGCCGGGGAACCACGCGCTGGTGCGCGGACCAACGTCTACCAGCAGGTCCACGTCGCTGGCTGGCCCCGCGTCGCCGCGAGCCATCGAACCGAATACCCTAACCCGCGTGACGCCATGCCGCCGGGCGACGGATAGAATCTCATCTCTATGGGAGCTCACGAGGTCTACCAGGATCTCCTCCAAGGCGCATCTGCGGGAGGTGTAAACCGAAAAGGAAGCCCCCAGACCGAAGCCGGGAAAGAACGAAGCCACCAACGCCCCCGCTCTGTCGACAGGAAAAGTATCGACTCCGTGCTCAGGCTGGTCAACTGCAATCGCCTTTAGCTCTGCTTCGCCACCGTCTGCTTCATCTTCTCGAGGAATTGCTCCGGCGGCAGGAAGCCCGAGAATCGCGCTTCGGTGACCTCCGCGCCGTGGTTAAGGAAGATCACCGTGGGCACGCCCTGAATGGCGTACTGCTTGGTGCGCGCGGCGACTTCGGGGGAGTCCGAGCGGGTCAGGTCGACCTTGAACACCTGGAAGTTGCGCGCCTCGGCAATGACCTTGGGATCCGAGAAGGTGCTGCGCTCGAGTTCGTGGCAGGGAATGCACCACGACGCGGAGAACTCGAGGATCACCGGCTTGCCGCTGGCCAGCGCCTGCTGCACCGCGACGTCCTCGTAGGGCCTGAACTCCAACGCCTGTTTCGGAGCGGTCGCGATGAGCGCGATGCCGCCCGCGATTCCGGCGACCCCGACGATGCGCTTCAGCATGAGGAAGTTCTTGCGCTTGGCGGCGCTCTTCTCGATGAAGCCGAGATACAGGCCGCCGATCAACAGCGCCGCGGGCGCCACCCACGCGGACCACTGCGGCGCGAACGACAGCGAAACGTAGAACAGGCCGAGTGCGACGAGGATCACGCCGAACAGCTTCTTCACCCAGATCATCCAGTCGCCCGACCGCGGCAGCTTCTGCAGCAGGTTCGATGACGTCGCGAGCACGAGGTACGGAGCGCCGAGCCCGAGCGCCAGTGTGAAGAAGGTGCGGAAGCCGAACCACGGATCCGCCTTGGCAGCGACGACCGCGAGCAGCGCGACGACGGGCGGGCCGACGCAGGGTGCCGCGAACACGCCGACCACGAGGCCGGAGACGAACAACCCGAGCACGTTGGTGGCGCCATTGCCGCCGAGCTTCTGCAGCAGCCACGCGGGCGGCTGCAGTTCGAACACGCCAAACATCGACAGCGACATCACCAGCAACAGCACGCCGATCGCCGCGAGCACGAGCGGGTTCTGCAGGAACGCGCCGAACAGCCCGCCGGTGAGTGCCGCCACGACGCCGAGCACGCTGTACATCGTGGTGATGCCGAGCACATACACCATCGCAGCGCCCAGCACCTTGATGGTCGGGGCGGCGCTGCGGGCGCCGAAGATCGACACGGTGACGCCGAACATCGGGTAAACGCACGGCGTGAGGTTGAGCGCCAGGCCGATCAGGAACAGCGTGAGAAATGCGCCGAGGCCACCCTTGGCGAGCGCTTCGGCGATCGGATTGTTCGTGACGGTGGCGCGCGGCGCTTCGGTGGGCGCCATGCCGGCGATGCTGGGGAGCGGGTGAGCCGCGGCGCCGCTGGATTCCGGAGGAGCCGTCGCGGCTGTAGCCGCGCTATCCATGTCGGGAGCGGAAGGCTTCGCGCCTGAGACGATCACGTTCGCGCCGGCCGCCAGACCACCGGTCACCTCGACCTCGACGGTGAATGGAATCGAGGTCGGCGCCGTGCACACCTGGTCGTTACAGGCCTGGTAGCGCAGCGTGCCGCGCAGGGTATGCGAGCCGTTTTCGGAAGTGGCCGCGGCGTTCAGGGGCAACGGGATGGTGACCGACTTCGTGTAGACCGAGAGCGGCGCCGGATCGAACTCGACCTTGAGTTGCTGCGCCGTGGGGTAGCGGATGTGCCCGGCACTCACGCCCGAACCGGCCTTGAGGCTCACCTCGGTCGGGATCATGTACTCGGGCGACGGCGGGTTCGCGTTGATGTGCCACGTCGGCTCGATCGTGAGTTCGAGCTGCGCCGTGGCCGTAGCACCCGCGGCGATCGTCACCTTCGCGGCGTGTACCTTGACCAGCGTCGAGGGTGGGGGAGGTGCTGCGCCGCCATTGCCGAGCTGCGCGAATGCGGGAGTGGCCAGCAGGCACAGCAGGGTCAAAAGGCGCAGCGCGTTTCTCATGCGGAGACTCCGGTCGTCAGGCGGGCGGGTGCAAAGTCATCGAGTTGTGCCGCGAAGCTCGAGCGATCATTCGTCGGCAGCCTGCAGGCATATTGGATGCAGACATAGGCCGTGGCGGTGCCGTGCAGCGGCTCCAGCGCGGCGGTGAACGGTGCCAACGCCGCGAGGCGCTGCCGTGTGGCGTCGCCGTCAATCAACAACAACAGATCCTCGGGACAATAGCGCTGGTCGAATTCGCCCACCAAGGCGCGGGTCGAGGCTTCGTCGCCCGCACCCGTCACGACGATGTGACGCGGCGCGCCCGCTTCGAGGTCCATGGCCAGCAGCATCGTGGGCATCGCCACCGGGGCGCGCTCGAGCCGGCCCGCGTGGAACGCCAGCAGCCGGGCGGCGCGTTCGAGCCACTCACCGCGATCCAGCAAGCGGCCGAGCGCCAACAGCACGAGCGCCGCGATCGAAGCGCCGGAATTCTCGGCGCCGTCGTAGTCGCTCTTCATGCGCACGCGCACATGCGGGTCGCCGGCCGGGCTCTCGAACAGGCCGCCGTGCTCATCGTCAGCGAAGCGCGCGAGCATCGCTTCGGTGAGTGAGACAGCGCGTTCGATCCACACGACGTCGAACGTGGCGCGATAGAGGTCGAGGCAGCCGAAGGCCATGTAAGCGTAGTCATCGAGTTGGCCCGCGGCCGCCGCTTCGCCGTCGCGATAACGTCGCAGCAGCGCGCCGGTCGCGGAGTCGTACATGCGCGACATGATGAACTCGCCTGCGCGTACCGCGGTGGCCGCGAGCGCCGCATCGCCCAGGACGCGAGCGCCGCGCGCGAACGCCGAGATCATCAGGCCATTCCATGCGGTGAGCACCTTGTCGTCGAGATGCGGGCGGATGCGCTGGCTGCGGGCCGCGAGCAACGCGCTGCGACAACGCTCGAAGCGTTCGGCCAATGCAACGGTGTCGAGGCTGCGTTCGCGAGCGAAATCCTCGAGGGGCTGCATGACATGAATAATGCTCGTGGCGTGCTCGAAGTTCCCGCGCGGCGTGATGTCGTGGAAGGCGCAGAACAATTCGGTATCCGCGGCCCCCAACACCTCGGCGACTTGTTCCGGAGTCCATACATAGAACCGCCCCTCCTCGCCTTCGCTGTCCGCGTCCTCCGCGGAGTAGCAGCCGCCCTCCGGGCTCATGAGATCGCGTTGCACGTAGTCGAAGATGCCGCGCGCCGCCGCGGCATGCGCGGGCTGTCCCGTGAGCTGGAACGCCGCGAGATAACTCCAGGCAAGCTGCGACTGGTCGCAGAGCATTTTCTCGAAGTGCGAGACGAGCCACAGCCTGTCCGTCGAGTAGCGATGGAAGCCACCACCCAGGTGGTCGTGGATGCCGCCCAAACGCATCGCATCGAGTTGCCGCAGGGCCATGCCGAGCGCTTCGCGGTGCAACTCGGGATCGCGCGCGTACCAATGGAACAGGAAGGCGAGGTTCGAAGGTTGCGGGAACTTGGGCTCGCGGCCGAAGCCGCCGAAGCCTTCGTCCTCGCTGCGCGCGAGTGACTCGAACGCGCGTTCGAGCAGGGCGGCGCGATCTCCGCCCGCTTCACCTGTGCGTGCACTCAGGCTCGACAACGCCTCGAGTACCTGCGCGCTCTGCGCCAGCACCTGGTCGCGTTGCGTGCGCCACGCTTCATCGATGCGCGGCAGCAGGTCGAGCATACCGATGCGGCCGTGCGTCGATTGCGGCGGGAAGTACGTGCCGCCATAGAACGGCGTGAGGTCGGGCGTGAGGAACACGTTGAGCGGCCAGCCACCGCCGAGGCCCATCATCTGCATCGCGGTCATGTACACGCGATCCACGTCGGGGCGTTCCTCGCGATCGAGCTTCACGGGCACGAAGTGCGCATTGAGTGCCGCGGCGACCGCGTCGTTCTCGAACGACTCGCGCTCCATCACGTGGCACCAGTGGCAGGTGGAGTAGCCGATCGACAGGAAGATCGGCTTGTCCTCGCGCCGGGCGCGC
>JAYSRO010000131.1:0-6890 GCA_043720995.1 Candidatus Eiseniibacteriota bacterium | reverse complement strand
ACGCTTACCGGTTCGGCGGCGCCGATCGCCCTGCTCGCGGCGTGGACCGTGGTGGCGTTCGGGGCGTCCCTGCGACTGTTCCGGTGGGATTAGTCGGATGACCGCGTGAGCTTTCTCCTTCCGCAAAACAAATCTGGGGCCGTGGTGGCGGTGCGGGCGCTCGACATTCACGGCGACCGTTACGTTGATGTCCGGCTTCAACTGGATGAGGCACCGGGACAGTTCTTCGATGCGCGCATCACCGCGTCCGAATGCCCGGCGGGGCTCGTGGCAGGGGATCGCGTCGAGGCGCGCTTCACCATGGGCGTCATCGTCAGGGTCACGCGGCTGGCCTGACCTCCCGCCCGGCCGTGGATAGCCCGGCAAATGGCCCGTCCCGCCACGTCTTTCGGGTGCTATCCTTGAGCGCGGGCGTTGCGTTACCCCGCACCTAGCCTCTGGAGCCGCCCGATGACCCTGAGCTACCGCCGCCTCGCTCCTGTGCTGTTGTGTGGTGTCGTGCTGCTCGCGCCGTCGGTTGCGCGCCGTGAACCTCGTGCCGAACCCCAGCTTCGAGACCTACACGAACTGCCCCTCGAACCTGAGCAACCTGTACATCGCGGCGCCTTGGGACGCCCCCACCACCGGCACCGCGGATTACTACAATGCCTGCGCCGTCGGGCCCCTGCCGCCGATTTACTGCAGCGTTCCCTACAACGGCCCCGGCTACCAGCCGGCGCTCACGGGTTCGGGCTATGCCGGGATCATCGTGCAGAGCACGGTCTCGCCCGACTATCGCGAGTACATGCAGGTGCCGCTGGCTTCCCCGCTGCAGGCGGGCGCCACCTACAACGTGAAGTTCTACGTGTCGTTCTCGAACACCAGCGACTACGCCACCGATCGCCTCGGCGCGTATTGCTCGATCGGACCGGTGGGGCCAGTGCCCAACTACGCGGCACTCGCCTTCACGCCCCAGGTCGAGAGTCCGGCGGGGACATTCCTCAACGACACGCTGAACTGGGTACCGGTCAGCGGCAACTTTGTCGCCGTGGGCGGTGAAGATCACCTGACGCTCGGCAACTTCCACAACGACGCGAATACCACCACGCAGGCGACGGGCCGCTCATTCCTCAACTGCTACTACTACATTGAGGATGTGTCGGTGACGAAGGTGGTGCAGGTCGACCAGGCGTGCTGCTTGCCCAACGGCCAGTGCATTCTCGCCACCGCCTCCGAGTGCGTCTCCTATGGCGGTACCGCGCAGGGCGTGGGCGTGAGCTGCGGCATGTCGCCGTGCGGGCCCCTGGTCGTGACCCCCGTGGTGGTGGATGGCTTCCCGCATATCGCGCTCGGTAGCGCGACGATCGAAGTGAATGCCGCGACGCGACGTTTGGAGGCGCACAATATCGGCAGCAGCGGGCAGGACGGTGTGCGGGTTCCATACGCCGACGGCTCGAATGGGTACATGCTGACGTGGGGCGACTACGATGCCGACTTCGGCGCCCCCGGCAGCGCGCACACGCACGCCTTGCGCGGCACCGTGGCGGGCGGCACGACCAACGCGCCCATCGCGCGGCTCAATGTGCTGACCAACGCCGACAACAGCGAGACGCTCACGCCGGACTTCTCCGCCGTGCACGCGCAACAACTGTGGGTCGAACTGCTCGACGCGGCCGGTGCAGTGGTGCAGCGGCTGCTCAAGAACCCCGGCTACCAGCTCAAGGTATTCAAGCACTCGAGTGCCAGCATGAAGGCCGGTGCGCACGCTGCGACCAACTACCGCCAGAAGTCGGTCCGCCTCAGCACCCGCTCGCCGTACTCGCAATCCGCTGAGGTGCGCTACACCGGACAGGTCACGGCGCAGGAGGGCACGCAGTCGACCGCTTGCAACGGCGTGCGCTTCACGCGCGTGGGCGGAGATGCGGCCGAAGCCACACTCGGTGCCACCGTCACTGCCGCGTTCCCTGCGAGCAACGGTCCCGGATCGTTTTCGTTTGACGCAGAAGAAACCGATCCCCCATGCGCCGGTCTCGATTGCCCCAATGGTCCGGGCTCCGGCACCTCACTGCGCGCGTCGAGCAACCTCGTGTACCTCGTGGGTGGCGAATCGGGCGCCAACAATGTCTCGGCGCTCGTGCTCGATCCCTCGCAGCCGGCGACGGTTCGGCTGAGCCCCGCGCAGTGCTGCGCCGGGTACGGGCAGGGCCTTGCGATGGTCGCGGCGTGCGCCGATCCTGCGCCCGGCGATGCCGCGAGCCTCACCTGGGAAGCGCGCGGTGTGATCGGGGGGACGACCTCGTTGATCGGCAGCGGTCATGCAACCCGCGCAAGCGGCGGCTGCCAGCTGGTGCCGGACTTCTCCAGCGTGGGCGCCACAGGGTTCCGTTGCGTGTTGCGAAGTGGGGGTTCGATCGTCGGCGAAGCCCTCAATCCGCCCGGTGGACTGCAACTGCCCGCGAATGTGCTCAGCGACGGCAGCGCATCAGTATCCGTCGAGTTGCCGTCCGGTTCCACGGGCAGCGGGGGCCCGGCCACATTGCGCATTATCTGCATCACGCATCCCTGTCCTGGCTGGCCCGTCACCATGGGTGGCGCGACGTTCGTCGCCGACCAGATCGACCTCGAGCCCGCGGGCGCCATGCCGGGTGGTTCGATCGCGGTCCCTGGCGACATCAGTTCGCTCGAGCTGACGACGGTCGGGTTCCCGCAGCTCACTTCGATTGGCGGGAGCTTGCGACTCAGCGGAACGCTGTCCGCACCGGGCCGGCCAGAGTCCACCGCGTTCGCGCGGCCCCAGCTCTCCCCCAATCCCGCGACCGGTCCCGTACGTGTGGTGTTCGCGCTGCCGCGCGCCGGCGTCGCGCGCGTTTCGGTGATCGACGCCGCGGGCCGGCAGGTGCGCGAAGTCGCCCACGGCGCGTTCGCCGCGGGCGCCCACAACGTGTTGTGGGATGGGCGTGAGCAGTACGGCGCGGCAGCACCTCCCGGCGTGTACTTCGTGCGCGTCGAGTCTGGCGTGGATAGCAGGATGTCGCGAGTCACGCGCCTCTGGTAACTCCGCGTCTGCCCGGGACAGGATGCCGTCGGGCATTCTTGTTCCGGGTGCGCTAGGATTCGCAAATGCCGCAGAAGCCGGACACGGATGCCGAATCGCTGCGCCTCGCCGAGGACGCCTCCCGCGCGAAGAACTGGAAGCGTTGGGGACCCTATTTGTCCGAGCGGCAGTGGGGCACCGTGCGCGAGGACTACTCGGCGGACGGCACCTGCTGGGAATACTTCCCGCATGAGCACGCGCGCAGCCGCGCCTACCGTTGGGGCGAGGACGGCCTGCTTGGGATCAGCGATCGCGAGGGCCGGTTGTGCTTCGGTCTCGCGCTCTGGAATGGCCACGACCCGATTCTCAAGGAGCGCTTGTTCGGGCTCACGGGATCGGAAGGCAATCACGGCGAGGACGTGAAGGAGTGCTACTACTTCCTCGACTCCTCGCCCACCCACTCGTACATGAAGGCGCTGTACAAGTACCCGCAGCGCGAGTACCCCTACGCCCGTCTGGTCGCCGAAGCGCGCGCGCGTGGGCCCCACGATCCTGAGTTCGAGCTTGCCGACACGGGCGTGTTCGACGGGAACCGCTACTTCGATGTCGGCATCGAGTACGCCAAGGAGTCCCCCGACGACGTCCTCGTGCGCATCACCGTGTCCAATCGCGGACCCGACGCCGCGGCGCTGCACCTGCTCCCCTCGCTGTGGTTCCGCAACACGTGGTGCTGGGGCCGCTCAGGGGAAGGTTACGCTACGCGTCCTCTCCTGCGCCGTCTTGGCCCGGACAGCGTAAGCGCCGAGCACGAGACGTTGGGCGCGTTCCGCCTGAGCGTGGGTGCGGATCCTCTGGGTGCCAAGCCCACGCTGTTGTTCACCGAGAACGACACGAACTTGCAGCGGCTGTTCCAGTCGAAGAACGGGACGCCTTACGTGAAGGACGCGTTCCACGACTTCGTGATCCACGGGGAGTCATCGGCGGTGAATCCTGAAGGTGTGGGCACCAAGGCGGCGGCCCACTATTCGCTGCAGGTCCCTGCGGGCGGCACGGCGGTCGTGAAGCTGCGGCTCACGGGTGAGCGCGAACTCACGCCGGATCCGCTGGGCGATGCGTTCGACGCCACCTTTGCGCTGCGCGAGCGCGAAACGGATGCCTTCTACGCCACGCGGTTGTCGCCGGGCCTGACGCCGGATGAGCGGCAGGTGGCGCGCCAAGGTTACGCCGGCCTGTTGTGGTCGAAGCAATTCTACTACTACGTCGTGCGCCAGTGGCTCGAAGGTGACCCCAGCCATCCCGCGCCGCCCGCGGGCCGCAAGGCGGGGCGCAACGCGGACTGGGGCAACCTGCACAACCGCGATGTGATCTCGATGCCCGACACGTGGGAATACCCGTGGTACGCCGCGTGGGACCTGGCGTTCCACATGATCCCCTTCGCCGACATCGACATCGCCTTCGCCAAGGAGCAGCTGCTGCTGTTCCTGCGCGAGTGGTACATGCATCCGAGCGGCAAGTTGCCCGCCTACGAATTCGCGCTCGGCGACGTCAATCCTCCCGTGCACGCATGGGCGTGCTGGCGCGTTTACAAGAAGACCGGGCCGCGCGGCAAGCGCGATCGCCTGTTCCTCGAACGCTGCTTCCAGAAGCTCGTCATCAACTTCACGTGGTGGGTGAACCGCAAGGACATCGACGGCCACCACCTGTTCTCGGGCGGCTTCCTCGGGCTCGACAATATCGGCGTGTTCGACCGTTCGCAGCCGCTGCCCACGGGCGGTCACCTCGAGCAGGCGGACGGCACCGCCTGGATGGCGTTCTACTGCGCCACCATGCTGTCGATCGCGCTCGAACTGGCGAGCGAGGATCCTGCCTACGAGGACATCGCCTCCAAGTTCTTCGAACACTTCGTCGCCATCACCGACGCCATGAATTCGCTGGGCGGTGACGGGCTGTGGGACGAACGCGATGGTTTCTACTACGACCAGCTGCATGTCGATGGTGTCCACACCCCCCTGCGTGTGCGCTCGATGGTCGGCATCATCCCGATGTTCGCCTGCGAGATTCTCGAAGACGACGTGATCGACAAGTTGCCGGGCTTCGCCAAGCGCCTCAATTGGTTTATCGCCAACCGCCCGGATCTCGCGCAGTACATTTCATGGATGTGCCAGACCGAGCCCGGCGCCTCGCACGGCGTGGGCACGAGCTGCCACCGGCTGCTGGCGATCCCCTCGCGCGAACGTATCGTGCGCGTGCTCCGCTACGTACTGGATGAGCGTGAGTTCCTGTCGCCGTACGGCGTGCGGTCGTTGTCCAAGGTCCACGACCAGCACCCGTTCTCGCTCGAGGCCGACGGCCAGACCTTCAGCGTCGGCTATGTGCCGGCCGAGTCGACCACCAGCATGTTCGGCGGCAATTCGAACTGGCGCGGGCCTGTTTGGTTCCCGGTCAACTACCTGCTGATCGAAGCACTCGAGCGCTACCACCACTTCTATGGCAGCGACTTCAAGGTCGAGTGCCCGGTCGGATCGGGGCAGATGCTGACGCTCGCGGAGGTCGCGCGCGAACTCTCGGGGCGCCTGGCGCGGTTGTTCCTGCGCGACGAACACGGGCGCAGGCCCGCCCATGGCGACGACGCACGCTATGCCGACGATCCGCACTGGCGAGACCTCGTGCTGTTCTACGAGTACTTCCACGGCGACTCGGGCCGCGGCGTGGGCGCCAATCACCAGACGGGTTGGACCGCGCTCGCCGTCAAGTGCATCGAGGAACTCGGGCGCGCGCGTGGCACGCACCCCGCGAGACAGGCGGAAGCAGCCGTGAGTTCCGCCCGCCGCTAGCGAAGACCCTCCCCCGCCGAACGCCGCGGCTCCAAACGCGTCCGGCCGGAAGTGCCCGCCGGTGCGCCCGTTCGGTCCTGCGATCGTCATGGCGCGCATGTTGCTCCGCCATCGGGTGCAGAACACGAAGCGATTCACCGGGGCGACGCAACTCGTTGCCACCGCAACATGAAGGGACAGCCTGATGAGTCTGCTCGTCCAGATGTGCGTGGTGATTGTAACAATCGCAGTGGTGGCGATGGCCGTTGTGGCCATCCGCATCATGTTGCAGTTCAGGGCCACGGCGAAGCGTCTCGAAGCAAGCTACAGCTATGTTCAGGAAATACTCGAGGAGTCGCGCGACACCGGCCGAAAAGTCCGCGAACTCATCACCACCCTCGAGGAAACGCTCCTGACGGCGCGCAGCGGGGTGAGTCAGGTCGAACGGCTCATGCAGCGCGCGACGGTTCTGGGATCGGTCGTGTTGGAAGAAATCGAACAGCCGGTGTTCAAGGCAGTCGTTGTCATGCGAGCACTCCGGGCTGGTGTCGGATCTTTGGCCCGGCGCTGGACCCACTCCCATCAACCCGTAGGCTTTTCAAACGGAGGATCAAATCATGTCCGAGAACAACAATAACGGCATCGGAGCAGTCGGTGGTTTCATCGCGGGCGCTGTCATCGGTGCGGGGCTGGCCCTGCTGCTGGCGCCGGCAACCGGTAGCGAAACGCGCGAACGTCTGGGCGGCAAGGCGAGGGAGTTCGGCGGCCGGATGAAGGATCTGGGCGGCAAGGCGAGGGAGCTGGGCGACACGGCTCGTGAGCGCATCGATGCCTTCGGCCAGGTCGTCAAGGATGGATCGCGCGACATGGGCAATGCAATCAAGGACGGCCGGGACGCGCTGAAGGAAGGCCGCGATGGCTTGAAGGACGCGGACAACGAAGCAGCGGCGGCCGCCCGTAGGATCTGATCGTGGACCGGAAGGGTCCGGGGGCACGCATGCGCCGCTCATCTTGCTGACGCACCGCTCCCGCCCCTCCCGTAAGCGCGGAGCCTTGTTTGCCAC
>JAYSRO010000130.1:0-6899 GCA_043720995.1 Candidatus Eiseniibacteriota bacterium | reverse complement strand
GGGATGAGGACGCCGAGGGGTTGTTGCAGGACGCCGTCACCAGCGGCGTGGCGCTGCCGCTGACGCACAGCGATGCCATCACCGGCACCGTGCAGATGTACAAGGAGGGCCAGTCGTTCCTGTTGCACCTCGCCGGGAAGTACGGCGATGAGCGCATCTTCGACCTGTTCGACCAATGGAACCGCGCCGAGGACTTCGAAACACTGTTCCAGGTGGTGATGGGCGAGCCGCTCACGCTCGTCGATGAGCGCTGGTTCGCCTCGCTGCGCCGTCACGTGCTCCCGGTGGTGGCCCACGCCGATGCCGCTGCGGATGTGGCGGTACGCATGACGCCGCGCAATGTCTATTGCCTGGGGCCGCGCGTGCTACCCGCCAAGGCGGTGGCGATACCGGCGGCACCGGACACGGCGCTGCGCTTCTGCTACTTCGCGGCGACCGCCGGTTCGATCGACCTCGTGCTCAGCGAGCCGCGCAAGCGTGGCGGGCGGCGCGAGACCAAGCTGCTGCGCGCCGGCGCTTCACCGCAGTTCGAATCGTTCCACCTGTTCCAGAACCGTCCCGATGCCTCGGCCGCGGGTCTCGTCGTGCTGACCGCCAAGCGTGGCGGCCGCGATGCGCTGTACGTGCTCGACACGCACCGGCGTCGCGTGGTGCGCCGCATGGAGTTCCCCGGTCTCGTCGCCCTCAGTGATCCGTCGTTCGCGCCGGGAGACACGGCGTGTGTGTTCTCGGCGCAGGACGAGGGGGGCAGGCGGGATCTCTACCGCGCGCGATGGAACGGCAAGCTGCACGCACTCGACCGGCTGACGCATGACGACTACGACGACGTCGAGCCCGATGTCTCGCCCGATGGACGCTGGGTGGCGTTCGCTTCCGACCGCTGTGATCGTGGCGGGAACTACTCGCTGTTCCGCATCTCGCTGTCGAGCGGAACCATCGAGGCGGTGGGAGACCCGGCGAAGGGGGACGACCGCCAGCCGGCCTACTCCCCGGACGGGCGCTGGATCGCGTTCCGTTCGAATCGTGGCGGCACCAATGACTTGTGGCTGCGGCGCGCCGAGCCGGACCACGAGGCGCGCCGCATCACGCGACTGCTGGGACCGGCGAGCGATCCCGATTGGTTGCCGGACGGCAAGGGCGTGTTGTTCACGGGCCAGAGCGCGATTCACTTCCACGCCTACCGGCTCGCCTTCGATCCCGACAGCCTTCCGGTCGAGCTCGAGACCGGCGCTCTGCGCGCGCCACTCCTGCCGGCGCTGGCGAATGACGCAGCACCGCAGCGCTACCGTCGCAAGTTGGGCCTCGACCTCGTGTCGAACGCGTTGAACATCGATCCCGGCGTGGGTGGTGGCACCGGCAGCCAGGTGGCACTCAGCGACCTGCTCGGCAATGAGCAGGTGTACCTGTTTCTCGCCAACGACTCCGAGCGCTTCGGCAACTTCTGGGATGGCTTCCAAATCGGCATGACCTACGTGAATCGCGCGCAACGCATGAACTGGGGCTTCGGCGTCTACCGGCTCACCGAGTTGTATGACGTCGATCTCGATGAGCTGCGCCGCGAGCGCCGCGTCGGCTTCCAGGGGCTCGCGAGTTACCCGTTCAGCAAGTTCACGCGCGTCGAAGCCTCCGCGTTGGTGCGGCACGCCAGTAATCACCTGTTGCGCAACGGCCGCTCGCGCGACGCGGACCTGGTCTCCAATTACTTGGGCCTCGTGCACGACAACTCACGCTGGACGGAGTTGGGGCCGAGCAGCGGTTCGCGCTCGTTCATCTCGGGGGGTGTCACGCGCGACCTGTCAGGCGGGGCCGGCAACTTTGCCACCGTCATGGTCGAAATGCGCCAGTACGCGATGCCGCTCGCACATGTCGTGCTCGCCACCAACGCCCAGGCGCAATCGAGTTTCGGCCACGACTCGCAGCGCTTCTACCTCGGGGGCAACTCGTCGATCCGTGGCTACGACCGGCGCGCGCTGTCTGGCTTGCAGACGGTCATGCTCCAGAGCGAGTTGCGCTTCCCGTTGCTGCGGGGGCTCGTACTCGCGGTGCCTTCGACGTGGGTGTTCCCCACGGTCAACGGCGCCGTGTTCGCCGACGCGGCATGGTCATGGGATCACTTCAACAGCACCGGTTCGGTGTTCGAGCAGACCTTCACTGAACCGGCCGACGTGCGCGCGGGGGCAGTCGGCGCCTCGTTCTTCATCGGCGGCGGCTACTACCCGGCGCTGCGCTGGAACTACACTTGGCGCACCAGCGACTTCCGCACCTTCACGCGCCGCCGCGGCGCGCAATTCCGCATCGAGTACAACTTCTGATGCACGCGCGGCGCTGGCTCGCCGTGGCTGTCTTGCTCCTCGCACCGGTCGTGGCAGGAGCGACCGAGGCGCTGCCCGCGCCGGAACCCGCCGCGACCCAGGCCGCGCTGCGCGAACAACGCGTTGCGCTCAAGTCGCTGCAGGCCGAGCTGCTGTTGGAGGAGGCGCGGGCGGAATGGGACGGGCGGCGTGAGGCGGGTGAGCGCAGGCACGAGCGCAACGAGCTGCGGCGCCCGCCAGCTCAATCGCCGCGGCAGCGCGCGGCGGTGGGCAAGGCAGCGCGCCTCATCTCGCGAGCGGGCTCGCGGGCCGTACGGCACGGGGCGCGTTCGCGCGTGGTCGCCGCGTCACCGCCGACGGTGCCTCACGCGGGCGCGCCGCCCTTGGGCAGGGCTCCCGATGTGCTGGCCATCAACCGGCGCATCAACAGCGCTCCAGGCTTCTGGACGCAGTCCGAGGTCGGGCTCGCCCGCATCGGGCGCAACCTGATCGCGGCGTGGAATGACGGCACCCAGAACCCGGTGAGCGGGCAGATGTCCTACTCGATCTCCGGCGACGGCGGCCTGAACTGGCGGCCCAGCAGTCCCCTCCCGCTGGGAGGAGGACTGATTTCATGGGACAGCGATCCGGTGCTTGTCGCCGATCCCGCTCGCGGCGAGATCTGGTTTGCCGCACTCGCCTTGATGGCGGGGCCGCCGACGCGCAACGCCATCGGGTTCATGAGGGGTTCGTTCAGCGACACCGGCTTCGTATGGGAGCGGATCGGCTTCGCGCGGTCCACGCGCGACACGCTGCCGGACAAACCGTGGATCGCGGTGGACCCGGCCAGCGGCGCGGCGATGCTCAGCTACACGTCGTTCTACCGTGTCGGCACGCGGCTCACGGACCGCATCGAGTTCCAGCGCACGACCGATGGAGGTGCGACGTGGTCACCCCCGGTTCGCTTGTCGGCGCCCGGGGAGGAGGGGCTGGTGCAGGGCTCGCGGCCCGCGGTGGGGCCCGATGGGGAAGTGCACGTGGTGTGGGCGCTGGTCGATACATCGGATGCCGGACGCGGCCTCGACCAGGTGCGCATTCGCACTTCACGCGATGGCGGCGTTCAGTTTGCCGAGCCGCTCACGCTGGCGCGTGAGGTGACGAACTTCGCCAGCGGCGCGCCGGGCTACAACCGGCCCTACGCCATCAATTTTCCCACGCTCGCGGTGGACCGCAGCAGCGGTCCCTATCGTGGCCGCGTCTACGTGGGTTGGATGGAGTCGGCGGACTTCTACTCCACCATTCTGGGTGCGGGACCCGCCGTGACCGAGAGCCCAACGCAGGGCCAGCCGGCCGACTTCCAGCTCGGTGCGGTGTTGCGCGGCATGAGCGTTGCGGGACAAGGGCTCGATGTCTTCCGTTTCACGGCGCGGCGAGGCGACAACGCTCTCGTCATGCTGGACTCGCTCGGCGAGCAGAGCGATCTGGCGCTGGGCGTCGGGTGCGAGGAGGACGCGTTCCAGTTGGCGTTCAGCGATCCGCCGCACTTTGGGCGCCCGCGCGTGGCGCTGGTGTCGTTTCCGCGCGATGGCACCTTCACGCTCAATGTGGCAGCGCGTGGCACCTCCCAGAGCGGCTACCGCATTCGCACGGGCACCGTGCCGCAGGGCACCACGCGAGGGCGTGACGTGCGCGATGTGTTCGTGACGCACTCACAGGATGGCGTGTCGTGGAGCGTGCCCGCGCGCGTGAACGACGCGGTACCGGGCAGCGACGATTGGCTGCCCGAGTTGGCGGTGGGCCCCGAGGGGCATGTCTACGCCGCGTGGTACGACTGGAGCGACTCGCCGCTGAACCAGTGCGCGGCGTTGGCGAACACGCGGCTCGCGCGCTCGGTGGATGGGGGAGCGCAGTGGCAGCGGTTGGGGACGCTGTCTGATCGCGCCAGCGCCTGGTCCCTGACCACCAGCAACCTGGTGCCGAACCAGGGCGACTACATCGGCCTCATGGCGGACACGCTGGGCGTCGCCGCGGGATGGGCGGATGCGCGCGGGGAGACGCCCGACATCTACTTTGCGCAGTTTGATCCCAAGTTGCTTCCCGAACGTCCGGTGCCGCGGCCGGGTGTGAGCCTCGGGGCGCCGCGGCCGAATCCCGCGCGTGGTGAGTTGCGGCTCGCCTACACCTCGCAGCCAGGAGTGCCGGCGCTTGTCGAGTTGTGGGACATCACCGGGCGGCGGATCCAGCAGGAGGCCGTCGCCTCGCCGTTCTCCTCCGCGGAGTTGAAGGTCGTGTTGCCGGCGGGGCTCGCGGCCGGAGTCTACGTGCTGCGTTTCACGCAGGGCGCGCACAGCGCCGCGACGAGGGTCGTGTTCATCCCCTGAAGAGCGTTGTGCTCCGGCGCGCCCGGCACGACGCTAGTGCGCGAGGGCGATGTCCTTGAGACGATAGAACCCACCGAGGCGTGTCTTGATCGTTCCATCGGCAGCAATGCGCACGACCTGCCTGCCACCGGCGAGCACCACCCAGGCGTCACCCGAGTTCAGGTCGATGGCGGCGTCGAGTGGCTCAAGCAATCCCGTCACTTCGAACAGGCGCGCGCGGTTGCGGTCGAACACGACCATGCGGCCGCCGTTGACATCGGCGATCCACACGTGGCCGCGACGCGAGTCGATGGCGATGCCCAGCGGCCCTGAGAATCCGCCGATGCTGTCGAGCGGCGCGCCGATCGAGGAGAACACGCTGAGCCGTCGCGCAGCGAAGGAAACGACCCACAGGTTGCGCGTCAGTGAATCCACCGCCACGCGCGCCGGGTTCGCCACGAGCGCAGTGGCCACGGTGCTGCCGGTGAAACTGACGCGTCGCACCTGTCCACCGGTGCGTTCACTGACCCACGCAGAGCCGTCGGCGATATCGATCGCCACATCGGTGGGTAGGGCGAGGTTGGGCACGTTCACGTAGGGCGAAAGGGGATTAATGGGATCGAGACTCAGCAGCGCGCCCCGCCCTTTGTCCGCTACCCACAGGCGGTTGCGATCACGGTCGACGACCGCCGCGACGGGCTGCACCAGGCTGCCGACTTCTTCCTGGATGTTCGGATGGGTGTAGACGCGCCACAACTGTCCCCCGGAGGGGTCGCACACGAACGCCACATTGTCCGCCAGCGCGTCCACCGAATTGGGCTCCCGGAATCGCCCCTGCAACACCTCGGCGACATGGCGTCCGTCGGCGGTGATCCGCTGCAACGACCGTGTCTCGCTGTCCACAACCCATGCGCGCGCGGGGCCTGGTGTCGCGATGTCGAACGTGGCATAGCCGAGGATGCCATTGCCGAGCACGTAGGACAGCCGGTAGGTGTAGTCGATCCCGTTCGTCAGACCGGAGTCGAAGTACTGTGTTGCCTCGGGCGCCAGAGTCGTGAGCGATTCGGCGGGAGCGCTGCCGGCCGCGCGGGTGAGCCGGTAGGCGAGCGGCAATTGCGACGTTGAGGCGGCCCACCTCAACTCTGCCGAGTGGTCCGCGGCCAATGCCACGAAGCCCTGCGGTGCGCCGCCCGTGAGCGCGTTCGCGGGGTCGAGCGGATTTGAGCGCTCGCGGCCGCTGCACCCGGCCAGCAGCAGCGTGGCGGCGAGCGCTGCGAGTGCGCGCGAGCTCAGAAGCGCAGCGAGACGGCGCATGAGCGCGGAGCCACATGCAGCGTCACGGCAGCTGCGGGGCGATGGAGGAAGCGCAGGTAGATGCCTACGCCGATCAGGGCTTCACCACCGAGCAGCGCGCCATTCGACCAGCGGTCATAGTGCGCCGACTCGTCGAACCAGTGTTCGATGTCCGTCGGCGCGCTGGCGGCTCGGTAGCGGTCGTAGGCCTGATCGGCGCGGTGCGCGAGCGTAAACGAGCCGGCGATCATTCCGGCGCCGGTGAGGAACGCCAGGTTCGAGCCCAAGTGCGAGCGCGGGGGTGGGTGCGGGAGCAGGACGTGTTCAAACGGACCGCTGCCTGCGGCACGCGGCGGGACCGCGGACTCGTCCGCTGCGACCCCTCGAGCGCCAGAAACGATTGTGGCCGCCAACAGCGCGGCCAAGAATCGCATCATGATGATAAAGTCTCTACGCGGGGAGAGTGTTGACGAACAGCGCCAAGCGGGCCTTGTGGCGGCTGGCCGTCTCCTTCTTGATGACTCCCTTTGAGGCCGTGCGGTCAAGCACGGACATGGCGGTCAGGTAGAGCGCCGAGCCTTCGGTCTTCGTCTTGGCAGCGCGCACGGCGCGCATGACGCCACGGAGCCGGGTGCGGTCGGCGATGTTGCTCTGGCGGCGCCTCTCGTTCGTGATAACGCGCTTGGCCGCGGACTTGTGATGCGGCATTCAATGCCTCCAGTGGATCGGAACCTGTTTTATGAAAGACGAAGGACAATAATGCCGTGCGCGTCCAGGAGTCAAGGCCCACCGGGCCCCGCTGGGGCCGCTGGATTCGCGCTATTGCCGGGGGTGGGAGCGGGGTGTAGGGTTAATTTCTCCCCCAGTGTGAGCCGTTTCGGCGAGGTCCATGGTGAGCGCTTTGGCCGAAAAAATACACAATCTCCCGCCACTTCCGGGGGTTTACCTGTTCAAG
>JAYSRO010000129.1:0-1578 GCA_043720995.1 Candidatus Eiseniibacteriota bacterium | reverse complement strand
CCGGCAAGACGGTCAGCCCCAAGCTGTACGTGGCCATTGGTATCTCGGGCGCGATCCAGCACCTGGCGGGCATGTCGTCGTCACGTTGCATCGTCGCCATCAACAAGGATCCGGAAGCGCCCATCTTCAAGGTGGCGGATTACGGACTGGTGGGGGACTTGTTCGAAGTCGTGCCGGCACTCACGGAGGCCATCCGTAAGTTGCATTGATGCAAGTGCGACAGAAGCTTGACGGTTTCAGGCGTGCCGCGTAGCTTGCGGTGTTCGTGGGCGCATGACGCGCCCGTTCACGGAGGATGACACTCGACATGCTCGAGTATCTGCCGGTCCTGCTTTTCGTGGCGGTGGGCTTGGGGTTCGGAGCGGTGACGATCGCCGCTTCGTCGCTCATCGTCCCACGCCGGGTGTCTCCCGAGAAGGTGTCCGCCTATGAGTGTGGCGTCGACCCCGTGGGCGACGCGCGCGGCCGCTTCACCATCAAGTTCTACATGGTGGCCGTGCTGTTCATCCTGTTCGACATCGAGGTGGTGTTCCTCTACCCGTGGGCGGTGGCGTTCCATCAGCTCGGGCTCTATGGGCTCATCGAGATGGTGCTGTTCATCGTCATCCTGCTCGCCGGCTACCTGTACCTGCTGAAGAAGCGGGCCCTGGAGTGGGAGTGAAGCCGATGGTCCTCGTCCGCCCGACAACAACGGCTCCATCCAGCAAAGGCCTGTGCGCATGACCGACCCCCGCGACAATCCGTTCCGCACGCTCGCGCAGGCCGCGCCCGTGTCCAAGCCCGCCGGGCTCGTCATGCCCCAGGCTCCGGCGCCGCCGCAGTCGGATGACGAGCGCTTCCGCGACGAGCTCGAGAACGGCATCCTGTTCACCACCGTCGAGAGCGTGGTCAACTGGGCGCGCGCCAACGCCATCTGGCCGCTCGGCTTCGGCCTGGCGTGCTGTGCCATCGAGATGATGGCCATCGCCGGTCCGCGCTTCGATGTGTCGCGCTTCGGTGCCGAGGTGTTCCGCGGCAGCCCGCGTCAGGCCGACCTCATGATCGTCGCCGGCCGCGTCAGCATCAAGATGGCGCCCGTGCTGCGCCAGCTCTACGACCAGATGCCCGATCCCAAGTGGGTCATCGCGATGGGCGCGTGCAGCTCGTGCGGCGGCGTGTTCAACAACTACGCCATTCTACAGGGCGTCGACAAGATCGTCCCGGTCGACGTGTACGTGCCCGGCTGTCCGCCGCGGCCCGAAGCGCTGATCCACGGCATCATGAAACTGCAGGAGAAGATCCTCACCTCGAAGATCGAGTTGGGCCCCATCCCGCGCAAGCAGCCGCGCAAGCGGAAGGGAGAAGCCTGATGCCACTCGCCCCCGAGCGCGTCGAGCAGAAGCTGCGTGAGCGCTTCCCGGCCGTCGCGATCGAGCGCCAGCTCGGCGAGGCCGTGCGCGACCACACGCTGATCGTGCCCGCCGAACATCTGGTCGAGATGTGCACGTTCCTGCGCGACGACGACGAACTGGCGTTCGCCATGCTGTCGTGGATGGGCGGCGCGGACTACCTGCCGCGCGTGCCGCGCTTCGAGTGCAT
>JAYSRO010000128.1:0-3397 GCA_043720995.1 Candidatus Eiseniibacteriota bacterium | reverse complement strand
GACGACCAGCCGGTGTGGTCGGTGACGTGTTTCTTCATTCGCCGCGATTGGCGTGGGCGCGGGCTCGCGACGCGCTTGCTCAAGGAAGCCGCGAAGTTTGCCGCCGCGAACGGTGCTCGCATCCTCGAAGGCTATCCGACGGACGCGAGCAAACGCGCGCCCGATGCCTTCGTGTGGACGGGCATCGCGAGCACGTTCGAGCGCGCAGGCTTCAGTGAAGTCGCGCGCCGTTCGGCATCGCGCCCGATCATGCGCAAAGCTCTGCGGCCGCTCGCGAAAGCCACGCGTAGCGCCGCGGCGCTCACGGAGAAGTCCCCCGCAAAGCACACCCGAAAGGCGTAACGGAACCATGGCGACACTCGTGCACGGCGCCATCGATGCGAACGCGATGATCTCAGCGGCATCGCGCAGTGATTGCGGTGCGCTCACAGTGTTCCTGGGCACCACGCGCGACCACCATGAGGGCCGTCGCGTCGAGCGATTGTCGTACGAGGCCTACGCACCGATGGCCACCACGGCGTTGGAGCGGCTCGAGCTCGAAGCCGCGCGCCGCTTCGAGATCGCATCGTGCGTCATCACGCACCGGCTCGGTGGTGTCCCTCTCGCCGAGGCCAGCGTGGTCGTCGTGGTCGCTGCGGCGCATCGTGGTCCGGCCTTCGAAGCGTGCCGCTGGGCGATGGACGAGCTCAAACGCACGGTGCCTATCTGGAAGAAGGAGTTCTACGTCGAGGGTGGCGCGGAATGGGTGAAGGGAACGCCCCTCAAGCTGCCGGACTAGCGAACGATCAGCTTGCGGCTCCGCTTGTGGGATAGGAACTCTCATTCTTGGAAGTGCCGCTCGCCATTGCGAATCCGCATGAACGCGTCCGGCACCCCTCCGGCTGGATATTCATCCTTGCAAAACTTCCAAAGCACGGTAGAATTACAAGGATGGTGCGTCCTGAAGAACGATCGCAAGATCGCTCACGCTACACCGAACCAGCGGGTGTGAGTCCCGCCCAGACAAGAGTCGGACCGTCTGGTAGCAGACCCGCGGCACGGGGAGAGATCGCCGTGGCCGAAGCCGGGCGACGAAAGCCTCTACGGAGGGAGCAAGAGCGCGGGCCGCAACATCAAGTGAAGCCTGCCGCCTCGACAGATTCACAATGCGGGAGCCGAGCCGAGCATTTCACGGCGAAGGCCATGTTCGCGGTGCGGAGGTCCGAGGCAGCACCCGCCGCGAGTCCTGCCGGGGTATGGGGCGCAGCACGTGCTCAAGGCTCGGTGTGGAACAGGAGAGACCCGTCTGCGCAGCCCCTGTCAGGGCACAGCGACGCGCATAAGCCGAAGGTGAAGTCGCGCCGTGCGCAGCGGGAGTCCGAGGGGGCCGTAGTACCGTTGAGGGTCGTGACGAATAACACGACCGGAGGGAAGGGCCCCTGCTTTGGTCACGCTCGGAGAAAGGGTAAGTGCGAGGGCATGGACGGCAAGACCGTTCCCAAACACCCCCACGTGCGCGAGCATGCGGTCAAAGCACAAGAACCTGGACACGAGCTATGGGCGGGAGCCAAGTGGCACCCGTTCCCTTGCGGAGGCTCGACACACCCGGCACGGCGTGACGCCCGTGTCGGCGAGCACACGCTTGAGGGACGTGGGGTCGTGCACGCTCCGTCACGAAGACCATCGGTAAGCCGTGTGCTGGAAATCGGCACGCACGGTTTGAACGGGGGCCTTACCGTCAGCCGCGCTGTTTGCGGTGTCAGGTAAGGTCTACCAGTGATCGAGCGAGCCGTGACCGCGAAGCTGGAGGGAGCGCTCTCCAACTTTCCCGTGGTGTGCCTGCTGGGGCCGCGCCAGGTGGGGAAGACCACGCTGGCGCATGCCGTGGCCGACCGGCGGGGGAGCGACCAGTCGCGATACCTGGACCTGGAGTCTCCGGCGGACCGGGCGCGACTGAGCGATCCCGAGGCCTACCTCGAGGCGCAGGAGGGGCGGCTCGTCATCCTTGACGAGATTCACCAAGTGCCTGATCTGTTCCCGGTGCTGCGCGGCATCGTGGATCGGCGCCGTCGGCAGGGGGCGCGCGTCGGCCAGTTTCTCGTGCTCGGTTCCGCGTCGCCTGACCTGCTGCGGCAATCCTCGGAGTCGCTGGCCGGCCGCATCGCGTTTGTCGAATTGAGTCCGATTCTGGTGGACGAGGTCGAACCGGAGCGGCGGGCGATCGATCGGCTCTGGCTGCGCGGTGGGTTTCCCGACAGCCTGCTCGCGCGGAATGACGCGGTCAGCCTCGCCTGGCGGCGCGCCTTCATCCGCACCTACTTGGAGCGCGACATCCCGCAGTTTGGACCGCGCGTCCCCGCGGAAACACTCCGCCGCTTTTGGACGATGCTGGCGCACACGCAGGGACAGCCGTTGAATGCCGCCCAGGTGGCCGCGGGCCTCGGCTTGAGCGGCCAGTCGGTCGCCCGCTATCTCGACCTGCTGGTCGATCTCCTGCTCGTCCGGCGCCTGCCCGCCTGGTCGGGCAACGTGGGCAAGCGGCTCACTCGATCGCCAAAGATCTACGTGCGGGACAGCGGGCTCGTGCACGCGCTGCTCGAACTTACCACGAGCGAAGACGTGCTGGGCCACCCGGTGGCGGGGTTGTCCTGGGAAGGAATGGTGATCGAGAGTCTGATCGCTGCTGCCGGCGACGCGCCCGCGTTTTACTATCGGACGGCGGCCGGGGCCGAAGTGGACCTCGTCTTTGAAGGACCACGCCGACGCCGCTACGTGGTCGAGATCAAGCGCTCGACGGCGCCGGTCATGGGCAAGGGATTCTGGAATGGCTGCGCGGATTTGAAGGCCACCGAGGCCATCGTGGCCTACCCGGGGCAGGAAGTCATCCCTCTGGGATCAGGGACGAATGCGATGGGGTTGCGTGACGCCCTGCGCTGGGTGAGCGAGCGCGTCGGTGGCTAGCGAACGATCAGCTTGCGGCTCCGCACGAAGTTGCCGGCTGTGATGCGGTAGAAGTAGAGCCCCGAGCGCAGCTTGTCCCCGCGATCGCTCCTGCCATTCCAGCGCACGGCGTAATCGCCGGGCTGCAGCGGCTCGTTGACCAGCGTGGCGACGCGCTGGCCCGTCACGTTGTACACCGCGATCTGGCATGGCGCCGCCTGCGCCAGCGTGTAGCGGATGGTCGTCGAACCCACGAACGGGTTCAGGAAGTTCTGCGCGATAGCGAAGGCGTAAGGTTTGGGCTGGCCTTCGGGATCCACGGGCACCGATTGCACGCGCACCGAAATCGAAACATTGTGCTGCGGCGTGCGTCCTGCGGCGACCGCGGGACCCGCGGTGCGCCGGGCGCCGGGTTGAACCGGCGGGCGGCCCAGCGGCTTCCAACCGGAGGTCGCGCCAGTGCCCGGTGTGGCGCTCG
>JAYSRO010000127.1:0-17980 GCA_043720995.1 Candidatus Eiseniibacteriota bacterium | reverse complement strand
TCGTGATCAACGCAATCGTCGCAGCACTGGCGATCGGTGTCGTGATGCTGATGCCCAGCTGGTACGCCTCGAGCGTCACGCTCGTTCCGGCGCCCGGCGATGCCGCAACGCCCGACTTCACGGGAGCCGCGGCGATGCTCGCCTCGCGCTCCTTGAGCCTCGACGCCGGGCCGACGCCGCAGGACGAGTTGAAGATGATCCTGACCAGCCGCGCGGTGGCCGACTCGGTGATCCGCCACCTCGACCTATCCACTCGCTGGCAGATCAACGGCCTCGACCGCACGCGTGAGGAACTGGCGAGCCACACCAGCATCACCACGCCCAAACAGGGCCAGATCATTATCGAGACCGAAGCGCGCACCCGCCCGCTGGCGCGCGACATGGCGGTCGCCTTCACCAACTTCGGCGCTTCGGAAGGCCGCAGGCTCAAGCAAAGCCTCGCCATGCAGCGGCGCATCTACCTCGATGCGCGGCTGACGGAACTCGAGCGCGAGATCGGCACCGCCTCGGCACACGTGCAGAGCTTCGAGCAGTCGCACCGCATGGTGGCGCTGCCCGAACAGACGCGCGGCACCATGGACGCCGCCGGGTTGATCCAGTCGCAGGCCGCGATGTTGCAGACCGAGCTGGCCTCGGCGCGGCGCTACTTCACGGACCAATCGCCCGAAGTCTCGGTGTTGCGGGACCGTCTCAATGAACTCAACCGCCAACTCCGCGATCTCACGAGCCGCGGCGGCACGCTCCTGCTAAAGAGCGATGACCTGCCCGCGCTCAAGCAGCAATACCTGAAGCTCACGCGCGAGCAGCAGAGCCTGATGGCGGTATCCGAACTATTGCGCCGCGTGTACGAACAGGCGCGCGTGGAAGAAGCCAACCCCGTGCCGATGTTCTCGATCCTCGATGCCGCCGAGCTGCCCGAGCGGCGCGCGCGTCCGCATCGCGGGCTCACCGTGGCGCTGGCGCTGGCGTTGTCGCTGGCGGCGAGCGTCGGGCTGCTCGCCACGCGCGGCTCGCTGGACGTGTTGACCCGCGCCCTGCCGGGACGCCGTGCGAGTCGAGCGCTGGCCGTCACCGCGAACGACAACGAGCGGCGCGTGGACCGCGAGGCCGCATGATCGACCGGCTGCGCAGCGTCCTGGGGACCCCCGGCTCCAAGCCCGGCGTGGTGCCGAGCGCAGGCGAAGCACTCGCCGCGTGGGCGCTGGGCACGGCGTGGGCGCTGTGTTGCCTGTGGCTGTGGCGCATCGGCCCCGGGGAACTCGTGCCTGTCGCACTGCTCGGCGCGCTGCTGACGTTGTGGGGCTGGCGCAGCGTGAGTTGGCTGCACTGGTTTCCGCCCGTCGCCATCGTGACGTCGTTGCTCGATCTCGTGGCGCCGATCCCTGCCGAGACGGCACCGGGCGGGCTCGGTTACACCGGCATGATCGTATTCGCCGCACTGCTGCTCGCCTTCGCCCGACTGCTCTCGATCGGCCGCCTGCCGATCGCAGGGCGCCCGCGCGAAGTCGCGGCCACATTGACTGGGGCGCTTGGATTGGGGCTCGCGTTCGTCACCGCCGGCAGTTCGGCGCGCGCGTGCGTGACGGGCCTCGTGGTGTTCGGCGCCGCACTCGGCATGGCCGCGCGCCCCACCGGCGAGCGCCGCGTGTGGGTAGCGTTCCCGCTCACCGCGTTGCTCCTCGGTGTGCACGCGATCATCGCCGTGCGCCACGGCTTCTCAGGGTTACTCGCGCAATCCCAACTCGCCGACCTAGCATGGGGTGTCCCGCGTGCCCTCGCGCAATTGCTGTTACTGACGCTACCGGTCACGGTGGGGCTCGCCTTCGACGCCGGTCCGACACTGCGCACATTCTCGCGCGTCGCCGCGGTCGCAGGCATTGCTGGCCTCACGCTGCACCTGCTGAGCCAGCCGAGCCTGCTGCCCCACATCGAACTGGCGGCGCTGACGCCCGCCGACGGCACGCGCTTCATCGCGCTGGCCACCATTCTGTTCCTGGCACTCGCGGTGGGCCGCCTCGGCGTGACCGGCGGAATCGCGCGGCCCCGTTGGCTTGGGCTCGCGGCCTCGCTGGTCGTGGCATCGATCGTCCTCGTGTGGGGCCGCCTGATCGTGACCGGCACCGCGCAAGTACTGCTCGCCTTCGCCGTGGCGCTGGCCTCGGCCGTGCGCACCGCGGAACGCCGCGCGCGCGTGCTCGGCATGCCGCCCGAGAAGTGGCCGTTCGCCCCGACCGCGGCGACCGCGGCGACCGCGACGCGTGACGACCACGAGAAGGTCGCGTGATGCCGCTCATCTCCGTGGTCATCGTCAGCTTCCATTCGCGCGATGAACTGGGCGCCTGTATCGAGTCCATCGAACGGCACGCGGGCAACGTGCGCACCGAGGTCATCGTCGTCGACAACGCCTCCAATGATGGCACCGTGGAGTGGTTGGCCGCGCAGCATCCAAACGTTCGCGTGGTTGCCAACGCGGACAACGTCGGCTTCACGCGCGGCGTCAACCAGGGCCTTGCGGAAGCGAAAGGCGACATGTTGTTTGTGCTGAACCCCGATTGCGAAATTCGTCCTGGCACGCTCGAGCTGCTGCTGGCCGCACTGAAGACCGAACCCACGCTCGCTCTCGCGGCACCGGCGTTGGTCGACGCGAACGGACGCGTGGCGCGCTCGTGCGGACGGTTTCCCTCGATCTGGACGCTGGTCACCGATCACTTTGGCCTCGCGAGTGCCTTCCCCGGCACGGAACTCTTCGGCGGCTACAAGTATGGCGGCCGCGACATGAACTCGCTCGGCCTGGTCGGCTGGGCCTCGGGCGCCGCATTGATGATCACGCGCGCTGCATATGAGCAGCTCGGCGGGCTCGACGAGCGTATCTTCATGTACATGGAAGAAGTCGATTGGTGCCGTCGCGCTGGCCTGGCCGGCCTGGGCGTGCGCTACGTTCCGACGGCCACCGTGCTTCATCTCGGCCAACAGTCGTCGCGGCGCGCCCCGCGTCAAAGCTATCTCCACAACCTGCGCTCGCGCGTCTACTACTTCCGCAAGCACCATGGCCCGACAGCGGCGCTGGCGGCCAAGTGCATTCTGTACTCGAGCCTCTCGCTCAAGTGGTTGGCCAGCAAACTTTCCCCCGCACGGCGCGAAGCCGCGGCGATCTATGCGGCCGGACTGCAGGCGGTGTGGGTGGCGACATGGCGATGACGCATTCCACGCAGCACTCCGCGGCACCACGGCCCGTGGCGGCAGCGCTTGCGCTCGGCGCGCTGGCGCTGGCGATCGGCATGTTCGCGCTGTGCCCTGATGCCATCGCGGCGAAGGGAACCCGCGCGGCCAAGGCCAGCGTGACGCGCGCCGCCTACATCTATGACTACATGCCCGCCGCACACATCGATGAACTCGCGCAGGCGGGCATCAACCGTCTACTGGTGCACTGGATCGCCGACTCGCTGGACTCGGCAGGCACCGTGCAGTTGAAGGACATGGCGGACCATGCCGTGGCGAGCGGGATCGACTTCGTCCCCGAATGGCTGCTGCAACAGAAAGCGCGACTCGCCGTGCGCCCGTTGTCCCGCCGTTACACCTGGGGACGCGGCGTCGTGGAAGTCACCGCCGCCTGCCCGCTCGATTCCGCCTACTGGCGCAGCGCCCTGCTCGACCGCGCAGAAGAGTGGCTCGCCGCCGACCCGCGCATTCGCCATCTCGCGGTCGATCTCGAATTGCTGGGCGCCGGACGCCACCACTACGACGGCGGCCCGTGCAGCTGCAGCAACTGCATCGCCGAGTATGCACACGGCCGCGCCGACATCCTGGCGCGCGATCCCGCGCAATTGACGGGACTGTTGCCCTACGAAGAAGCGCGCATCGCGGCGATCCTCCGCGGGTTGCTGGCGGAGTTCGCCGCGCGCCACCCCGGCGTTGAGCTCGGCGTGCTGGACCTCGATCTCGATTCGTTCGTCCATCGCGCCTTTGGCCGAGCACTCGCGCGCCGAAAGGTTCCGGCGTTGGACTACACCGAGTCCTCGTACGGCACCGGTGCCCCGGCACTCGCCCCCGCCCGCAAGCGGCTGGACCGCCTGGGACTGCGCACGACGCCACTGATCGCCGGGCTGTGGCTCAAGCGCTGGACGCCCGACCAGCTCACGCTGGCGCTGCGCAAGGTAACCGCGCAGGGCGATGGTTATTTCGTGTTCACGACCTACAGCCTGTGGCAGTCGCCGTCCCGGCTGAATGGTCCTTACACCCTTCAAGGCGCCCCCGGCGAATACTGGCGCGCCCTTCGCGAGGCGAACACCACCCCATGAGCAACGCCTCCCGCAACGAATCCGCACTGCGTCTCGAACGCCGCAAGAACAGCCAGCCGCCTATTCGCATGCTGCACATCATCACGCGAATGATCCGTGGCGGCGCCGACGAAAACACGCTGGCCACCGTCAAGGGGCTCGACAAGCGCCGCTACCACGTGGACCTCGTGGTCGGGGAGGGCTCGGAGTTGGACCTGCTCGACGGACTCGATAACGTCACGGTGCACGTCATGCCGCAGCTGGTGCGCGACCCGAATCCAATTCAAGACATCAAGGCGCTGTTCAAGCTGGCTCGCTTGATCCGCACCAACCGCTACCAGGTCGTACACACGCACACCGCCAAGGGCGGATTTCTCGGCCGCATCGCCAGTGCCATGGCCGGAACGCAAATCATTATCCACACCGTGCACGGCGTGACGTTCCATGAGCATCTCTCGCCACTGCGGCGCGCGTTTTACGTCATGCTCGAGCGCATCGCCGCGCGCTTCACGCACCAGTTCGTGGCCGTCGGCGAAGACGTCATGAACATCTACGTGAAGTCGGGCATCGGCGAAGCCGCGGCCTACGAGACGATCTACTCCGGCATGCCGCTCGACGATTACTTCGAAGCCGGCCGCATGCCCACCGAAGAACGCGAGGCGCTGCGCGCCGAACTGGAACTCGAGCCCCAGCACCAGGCGGTGACGATGGTGGCGCGGCTCGAGGCGCGCAAGGGGCACACCTACCTGTTCGAATCGGTGCTCCGCGTGCGCGAACACCATCCCGAATTGCGCGTGCTGCTCGTCGGCGATGGCGTCCTGCGCGAAACGCTCGAGCAACAGGTGCGCGACTTGGGGTTATCGGATGTCGTGCGCTTCCTCGGCCACCGCAACGACGTGCCGCGCCTGTTGGCGGCTTCGGATATCTCCGTGCTCACCTCGCTGTGGGAAGGCCTGCCGCGCGTGCTCGTGCAAGCGGCGGCCACCGGCAAGCCCATCGTGACCTTCGACGTGGAGGGCGCCTGGGAAGTCGTGCGCGACGGGCGCAATGGCTTCATCGTGCAGTCGCGCGACGTCGATTCCTTCAGCCAACGGCTGGAGACGCTGCTCGCCGACCGCGACAACGCCCGCCGTCTCGGGCAGGCCGGGCGCGAGCAGATTGGGTCCCAATGGACCATCGAAACCATGCTGGACCGGCTGGATCGGCTGTACCAGCGGCTCGCCTCAAGGTCGGCCGCCTAAGGGTCGATACCTCATTGTGATGCACCGTGTTCGCGGCGTTCCGCCCCCTCGGGACGGACCGCCTGCGCCGGGCAAACCAATGTGCTTTCTGGCCGAGACCCCACAACGACCGGCGGTTCACTCTTGGGCGGCTGTCTTCTCTACTTCGCGGTTGCGACGATTGCGACGCTGAGCGCGACGGAACTCGTGCGCGTCATCGCGTTGCGTCTGGGCGCCCTCGACAGTCCCGGCGGCCGGCGCGTCCACCGCCGCCCCACCGCGCGACTCGGCGGCCTCGGCATCTTCTGGGGCTTCGCGGTCGCACTGCTGCTCGCCGTCTACACGAACTCCAGCGCGCACGCGGCACTCGATGCGTCAGGCGTAGGCGCCATCGGATTGCTCGCCGGCGCTGGGCTGATGCTGATCACCGGATTGCTGGACGATGTCCGCGGCATGGGCGCCCCGACGAAACTGTTCGTGCAGATCGCCGCCGCCACACTGGTCTACCTGTCCGGCTGGCGCCTCGAGTACATCGGCATCCCCGGCGTGGGATCGTGGGCGCTGGGTGACTTCAGTCTGTTGCTCACGGTCGGCTGGATCGTGTTCGCCACCAATGCCATCAACTTGATCGACGGCCTCGATGGCCTCGCGGCCGGCATCGCGCTGATCGCCGCCGTCGCGGTGTTCGCGCTGCTCGGCCCCGACGTCGGCTCCGGTGTCATCGCCATGGCGCTCGCGGGAGCGCTGCTCGGCTTCCTGTGGTTCAACCTGAGCCCCGCGCTGATCTTCATGGGCGATGCAGGCAGCCTGTTCGTGGGCTTCGCGATCGCCACATTGACGCTGCGCTGCGCGGTTCGCATGGGTCCCGAAGCGTTCCCGGTGTTGCCGATGCTGATGCTCGCGGTACCGCTCGCCGATGCGACGAGCGCCATCGTGCGGCGGGTGAGTGCCGCGGCGCGCACCTCGCGCTCGGCGACCGAATTGTTCCACGAGGCGCGCCGTCGCGTGTTCACCGCCGACCGCGGCCACCTGCACCACCGCCTGCTCGATGCCGGATTGCCCGCGCGCACCGCCGTCGCCGTACTGCATGGGACGGCGATTCCGTTCGCGATCGCGGCGTGGCTGGTCCAGCGCCAGCCCATCGCCGGCGCCGTGGTCGCGATCGCCACCGCCATCGCGGCCAACTGGACGTGGCGCATGATCGAGGCGCGCGCCCTGAACCTACCGATCGACACCGTGAGCCTGCCCGCGGACGTGGCGCTCGAGCCCGAAGCCGCAACGCCCGCGGTCTGGGCGGAGCGGGACGCCGCGTGAGCCGCAAGCGGCGGTCCGAGCCCAAGCGCGCCCATCCGCGTCCGCGGCAGCGCCTGCTGTATGTCATCAACGACTTAACCGTTGGCGGAGCGCAACGCGCACTGCTCAGCCAGGCAGCAGGGCTCGACCGTGAGCGCTACGATGTTCATGTCGCGAGCCTCGAGATCTTCGCGGAAGGCTCGCTCACAACTGAATTTGAGGCTGCGGACATCACCGTGCACACGCTGGCGAAGGCGGGCGAACCGTTCGGCATGGGACCACTGCGGCTGCGCGCGTGCATCGCAAAACTTCAGCCCGACATCGTGCACACCCACCTTGCGGCCGCCGGCATCGCCGGGCGCCTCGCGGCTCGAAGCTGCGGCGTGGGCCATGTCGTCAGCACCTTGCACAACGTGTCGGACTGGACGGAGCGGCGTGGGCATCCACTGCGCGTGCTCGACCGCGCGACACTGCGGCTCGCGGATCGCATCTGCGCAGTGAGCGACGCCGTGGGGTTGGCCGTCGCGAACGTGGCGCCTCATTTGAGTGCGCGGACGCTGACCGTGCGCAATGGCGTGTCGTTGGAAGAATTCCGCGTCACCGAACACGAACGCGAGAACGCCCGGGCGCGCATGGGATTCGCGCCCGCCGACTTCGTGATCGCTACCGTGGCGCGGCTCGAGCCCTACAAAGGTATCGAAACGCTACTGCGCGCCGCCGCGGCCGCCGCGACCAAGGCGCCGATGCTGCAAGTGTTGGTCGTCGGCGATGGCTCGGACAGGCCGCGCCTCGAGTGCCTCGCCGAGTCACTCGGCATCGCCGCGTGGACCACGTTCACCGGCACGCGCGATGACGTGCCGCGCATGCTGGCCTCGGCGGATATTTTCGCGATGCCCTCGCACACGGAAGGCCTCGGAGTCGCCGCCATCGAAGCGCTCGCCGCGGGACTGCCCGTGCTCGCCTCGCGCGTCGGCGGATTGCCCGAGATCATCGAGGACACCGTTTGCGGCCGGTTGCTGCGCGACAACGAAGTTGAAGACTGGGTCGACGCGCTCACCTCCGCGGCCCACCGTCCGCCCTCGTTGCAGCGTTGGCGCGACGCCGCCACGAAGCGCGCGGCTGAGTTCTCGATCGAAGCCAGCGTCGCGGATCTCGAGCGGCTCTACGATTCGCTGTCGGCGCCCGAGCCGCGGATCAAGACGGCACCGGCTCGCCAGAAGGCCGCGTGATGCCCGCCGCGTCCGCGGCGCCGGAGCGCCGCACACTCATCACCGCACTGCCGCTGCTGCTGCTCGCGACGCTCGCGATTGCCGGTGGCACCGCGGCCGCGAATCTCGTCGGGCAACCGAAGCTGTTGGCACTGGGGCTCGCGCTGGCCCTTGGCGTCGTCATGCTCGTGGTCGTCGCGCGACGCATGGGAATCGCAGTGATGTGGGTGGGCCTCGCACTCGTGTCGATCATGGCGGGCGAGATGTCGAGCGTGAGTCTCGGCGGACAGAACGGGCACCTGCTGTATGCCGATCTCGTCATCGGCGTCGGCGCCATTATCGCCTGCGCCCGCAACGGCCTCACGATTGAAGTCCCGCGAGCCCCCATGCTGGACAGACTGTGGCCACTGCTCGGCTGGTGCGCGCTGACCCTGATCGTCGCCAGCGATCCACTCACCGCCGTCGCCGAACTCAAGGAATGGATGGTCGCCGGAGTGCTCGGCATCGGCGCGGTCATCGCCGCCAGCGATGCGCGGCGCGCGCGCCTGCTGCTCGCGGCCGTCGCGATCACGGGAGTGATGATCGCGGCCGGCATGATCGGCGTGGCGCTCACCTCGCCCATGGGCGCGCCGCTCGCCATCATGCGCAAGCTCGTCGACCTGCCGTGGGGCCGCACGAACTATCTCGCCGGCCTGTTGATCGTCGCCATCCCCGTCCTGCTCGGCCTGATGGGCGATGCTGCATTGTGGCGCGGACGCTTCGTGTGCGCGCTCGGGCTCGCCATCACCATGGCCGGCCTCGCCGTCTCCGCATCGAAGGGCGCGATCGTGGCGCTCGCCATCGGCCTGCTGCTGACCTTCGGCCTCTCGCGCCGCCAGACGCTGGCGCCGCGATTGATCGTGCTCGTGGTGTTCGGCTTGGCGACCGCGATGTTCGTCGCGGGCCCGTTGCACCAGGTGATCGAGATGCGCCTGCAGACCTCGGCGCTCGACTACTCCGCCGGCGAACGCATGGATTTGTACCGTCTCGCCTGGCAGCAGTTCCTCACGCACCCCGTGCTAGGCATCGGCCTCAACGACTTCTCGGTGGTGTCCCATCGCCTGCACGGCCTCGACACCGTGCCGCACAACCTGGAGTTCGGATTCCTCGCCGAACTCGGCCTACCCGGCCTGCTGCTGGTGCTCGCCTGGGTGTGGGCCATGGGCGACGGCGCCCGCCGCGCCCTGCGCGCTGCAGCAACGCCGCGCGAGCGCTCGCTGGCGCTTGGGCTGGTGGCCGCGTTCATCGCGTTTGCGGTGCACAACCAGGTCGAGTCCACGCTGTATGGGCAGCAGTACAAGATGATCCTGATCGTGCAGGCCGCGGCCGCGTGGTCGATCGCGCGGGCTTGGGAGATGAGGAATGAGGCGGGGGCGCGCGGGTGATCCGAGCTGCATCCTCAGCTGGATCCGCGGACCACTACACTCGCTCGCCCCCGTAGACTCGCTCGCTCACCGTCGAAGCTTCCGCCGCAATTCCTCAGCCTCCGGATCCCCGGGGGACTCGGCCAGTAACGTATCGAGTTCGGCTTGCGCAAGCGCTATCGCTCCCCTCGAAGCAAAGATGAGACTCAGCACAAACCGCGCTTGAGAATTCACCTGCCCGAGAGTGACCGCGAACCGCGCCCTTGCTTCGGCCTCAGGCAAACGGCCAAGCGCCGCCAAGCAGTACGCCTCATGGTATGCGTTCGAAGCACGCAGGACGAGGGCTCCGGGATCACGCAGGAGCGAGTCGGACGAATAGGCCGCCGCCAACCCCTCAGCCCATGCCGCCCGCCGAACACACTCCCTGGCGCGAAGGTGTGCGCGCATCGCTTCCGGCTCCACGAGCGCCACCTGTCGAGGTGACGCCGGCTCATACTCGACCAGCGTCGTGATGGGCTGGTCGGGGTGGGCGACGAAGTCATCGAATGTCACCCATCGCAACGTCGAGTCTCGGTACCACACTTCAAGTGCACGGTCCCCACCCAGGGCATAGCGAGTCCCTTGGGGAAAGTAGTGCTCCGCGACGGAGGCACCGGATGGGAGGTCCGGGTACCTCTCAAGCAGCGTCCGCCTGATCGTCCCCGCGAATTGTTGAATGCGGGTCAGACGTTGGAAATCCAGGAATGCGCCCGTCTGTGGTGGCAGCGGGGACACGACGAGCGATGCACCTGGCGCGGCGCAAAAGGCGAGTAGGCGAATGAGCACGAGCCCACCAACAAGCGACCGGTGTGCAGCGCCCAGGAAGATAACGAGCGCGATTCCGAGTCCAATGCCACCGAACAGGCTCCGGTAGGGCGACCACTCCGGATACGTGACGACCAACGCACCGGAAGCGATCAAGAACCAGCCGAGCCCCCACAGCAGCCAGGAGCGCCTCTCACCGAGCGATGCGCGAGCTCGTGGGTTGCGCGCGTAGGTGGCTCCCGCCACCGCGAGGAGGACGGCAATGGCCCCAAGAACCCAGCCCCGGAGCGAACCAGACGCGGACGACAGGCTCATGAGCGCTTCGAAGCTGCTCCGTACGGACCACGCGAACCGGACCGGAAGGTCGCGCAGCAGTTGCCCGGGCGATAGCGTGATACTGCTGGGCGGATGTAGGCCTGCGCTCTTCCCGACGAGGACATACCCTAGGCACCAGAGCCCCGTTCCGGCCAGCACGACGAGCCACAGCCGCATCAACTGCTTTCGATCGATGGTCCTGCCCGGCATCCACAAGCAGAACGGTATGGCGATGATCGCCATTTCCTTCGTCAGCAGGGCGCCAACTGCGACTACGACAAAGGCGATGTGCCTGCCCGTGCCGAGGAGAATCATGCTCGCGGTTGCGACCAAGAGCCCCAGCTCAACGAAGTGACTTGGCCAAACCAGTAGGGACCGAGCCGACTCCGCAAGGGCCGGGAACGTTGCGATCGCCACGGCGTCGGTCCGCGGCCAGTGACGCGGCAGACTCCGGTAGAGCAACCCGCACACCAGCGCGAAGAGCGCCGAGTGCAGAACGGTCACGAGCCATGGCGTGGAAAGCATGATAGGACCGAAGACCCAGTAGTACAGCTGATGAGGAATGGGTCTCCAAAAGGCATCCGAACCACCACCATCAAACAACGCGAGTCGATGCCGCACGAGGATGTGGTGGAGAAAATCAAAATCATCGGCTACGGGTTCGCCGAAGGACGCGCCCGCGCTGTGAATGAGCAGAATCACCGGAGAAATCACAGCGACCCAGAGCCACCAGCCATCGGGCACTAGTGACGCGGCCGCAGGCGCGCTCGCTGCTGACGTTCGCCGCCGCGCGGAAGTCCCTGACTTGGACAATCCGGCCTCCCCCTGATCGACCTGCGGCACGCTACCTCACCCAATGCAGCTGCATCATGACCAGCTCCAAGTTGATGACATCGGTCACAGCCCATTTGCCGAAGAACCAGATCAAACTCGACCCGCCGCTCGTGCATTCCTGAACACCTTCTCTCACCTGCGTGCACTCCGCACGCCGTTTCGCATTTTAGTCGGCCCGCGAGACGCTTCCCTGCCGTGAAGCGCGGCCCACAGCGGCGCGCCCTCTATCATCAACGTTGCCATCGCATGGGGCACCCCAACCCGCCTTTCGTCCACGCCCCAGACGCGGCACGACATGAGCGCTCCCTTTCCAACCGGGAGCGAACGCCCAAGCAGGCCCACGGCGTAGCGACGAATTCCTCGATTCGCGCGAGCCCGCGGCCCCACTCTGAGATATCGTGGACCGGCTCGCTGGACCCGCGTTGTCGCGCTGTTGTTGATGGCGATTACGTATGCGCACCCCGCGCGCGCCATGAGTCCCGATGCGGTGACGGCCGTCGCTTCGCGGCTGTCGGCGGCGCTCCCGCTCACGAGTGGATGGACCTGCGGCCACGATGCGGCACTCGGGCCCGCGACGGCGAACCAGAACGCGGTCGAGGCGCTCGATCCGGAACCCTTTGCGACGCGTCACCGCTACGATGCGACGCTCGTGGTTCCCGCAACGGAATCCGATCCGGTTCCGCGCGGCGGAGCCATCGACGAATTGCTTGCGGCACGGGATGCGGTGAGCTTCGCGCTCGCGGCCCCCGATGCGATCGCGTTGGCCGCACCATTGGCGCGGCTGGCGAGCGCGGCGTGCGATCTGGCCGATCCATTCCTGACCACAGCGCCCGACGCCGAAGAAGTTCCCGGGGCGCGCGTGGTGTTCAGCGACACGTTTGATCCTGTGTCATTCGCGGCGGCGGACTCGATTGCCAGCGACTCGACGGACCTCGCGGCCGCGGGAGTAGCGCTCGCCTCGAACAGCGCCGCACTCCGCCAGGCCGTCGAAAGCGCAGCACTATCTGGCGACGACGCTGGCATGAATGCCCTGCGCGGCCAGCGGCTCGAGGCGGCGCTCGCGGTGGGGCGCCTGGCGCTCCGTGAGGCGGTCGCACGCGCGGCGGCGACGATGACGGCGCGGATCAGCAGCACTCGGCTCGCGATCTGGCCGAATCCCACGCACGGTTCGGCTCGTGTGTCGTTCGTGCTCACTGCCCCCACGCCCGCGCAGCTCGAGGTCATCGACGTGAGCGGACGTCGCGTGATCGAGCGCAGGCTCGGCACATACCCCGCGGGCGAACACTCGCTCGTGCTAGAAGCAGGAACACTCGATGCGCTGCCGTTCGGGCTGTACTTCGTGCGCGTGCATGCAGGCAGTGGGGTGATCGGCGGAAGGCTGTTTCACATCGCCCGGTAGGAACAGCCGCGAGTGCAGCGTCGTCCGCCACGGGGCTCGCGTCCGATGGAGCGGTCTACGCCGCCCTGAGCCGCTGCGCCCCGCGCGCCTTCACCACGCGGCACGGCACACCGACCGCGACCACATTCGCGGGCAGCGCCTTCACCACGACGCTGCCCGCGCCCACGATGGTGTGATCGCCGACGCTCACACCCTTGAGCACGATGCAGCGCGCGCCGAACCACACGTCTTCGCCGATGGCGATGGGTTCGCCATGCGAAGGCTGTTGCATCACGGGCGTGCCGGGTTCGGTGCCGTGATCGTTGTCCTGCACGTAGCAGCCGTCGCCGAAGGCAGTGTCGTCGCCGGCCTCGATACGCGCGTATGAATTGAAGATCACGCCGCGCAGGCAAGTGACGCGCTGTCCGAGCACGATGGCACCGTGACCTTCGCCGTAGTCGTGCGTCCAGAACGTGACACCGGCGTGAATGCTGCAGCCATCGCCGATGGTGACGCGACGCGGGTCGCCCACCACGCGAATCCAACCGCGCAAGTGACAACCGCGGCCCAGCCGAACACCGTACGCACGCAGCCACGCGCCGTAGACCGCGCTGAACACGCGGTCGCGAGCAATCCCCATGACGATGCGCGAGAGATTCGCCATGCCCTGCTTCTGCACGATCGCGGCCTGTACGTGGCGAAACGGATTACTCATGATGCCGCCCCCTCACTCGCGCGCGAACGCGCGCCCGGCAACACCCCGCGCAGCAGCGCGAGATCTTCTTGCCCGAACGCACCGAGCGCTCCGAGCGCCAGCGCGTATGCCGCGAGCGAACCCACTCCAGCGATCGCCAGTCCCGCGATGCCGTGTGGCACCCACGATGATGTCGCGGCGAGCACAGCCGCCAACGCGGCGCCCGCGACGATCGGGCGCCACACCACGGCAACGATTCCCGGCACGGGTGCGGCGCGTTGGAACATCGCGAACAACAGCGCGAATGAAAGCCACTCGCTCGCGACCGTCGCGGCGGAGGATCCCAAGAACGACAGGTGCGGCACGAGCAGCAGGTTGAGTGTGATGTTGAACGCGGCGGTGATGCCGACGGCCCAGGTGCCAAGCGATTGGCGGCGCTGCGCGGTCAGCAAGAACAGCAGCGTGTCGGCCATGTACGAGCCAGGAAGCGCCCACATGAGAATTGCGAGCGCGGGCGCCGCGGCGGCATAGCCGGGTCCCAGCACGACGCGGACGATCGCGGGCGCTTCGAAGGTGAAGAACACGGCGATGCCGAAGGTGAATAGCAGGTGCAGGCGAATCGACTTGCGGCACAGCACCGCGAGCGAGCCGCCGGGGCCATCGGCGGTGCGCGCCATGAACGGGAACAACACGGTACGAAACGTCACGGCGAGCATCGCGAACGCTTCGAACATACGGTAGGCGCCGGCGTAGAGACCCACCGCCTGATCGCCGCGCAGCGTGCGCAGGACCACCGAGTCGATGCGGAAGTAGAGCGCGATGAAGATGCCCGAGAGCGCGAGCGGAAAGGCTTCGCGGATCAGCATGCCGTAGCGAACCGGCGTAGGCGCGAGTGTTGGGGCGACCGCTACTCCGTCGCCCGCGATCGCGCCCGCGCCGCCGCCCGCACCCGCGCCTTCGAGGTGACCCGGCTCACCCGCCGCGCTCGCCGCAAGTGCGCCACGGCTCCACAAGTCTCGCGACCACACGAACGCCGACAGCGAGCGCACGATCGCGCCCACAAGGAATGCGTACGCGCCCGCGCGCGGGCCGAAGCCCAGCCGCAACAACAGCGCTCCGCATGCGAGTGCGGCGATGCTCTGGAGCGTGAGATTCATGCCGCTGCGGCCGGCGCGGCCGGCGGCGCGCAGCAATCCGTCGAACAACAAGGCGGTCGAGTTGAGCAGCATGCCGATGACGATCGGCATGACCAACGCGAGGCTTTCCGATCCGCCCGGGCCGAAGCGTGCGGCCAGCGGCACCGCCACCAACACGATCACGGAGAACCCGAGCTTCAGCGTGAGACAGGCGCGCAGCCATTCGCGCACATGACTCGGCGCGCGTGACACTTCGCGCGTGAACACGGTCGATAGCCCGAGGTCGCCGAGGGCGTTGAACAGCAGCGTGAACGACAGCGCAAACATGTACTGGCCGAAGCGCGTGGCGCCGAGCGCCTGGGCGAGCAGCAGGTATAGTGCGAGGTCGAGCGCCTTGGCGAGCAGGGTGCCGGTGAACAGACGAACGGCCTGCTTGGCGATGGCCTGGGCGCGGCTCATCGGGCGCGACCGGCGTGCACGGCGGTTCGCGTGGCGGAACGCGCGGCGGCCAAGCGCTGGCCACCCCCGGCCTCAGACGGCTGGGAGCAAGCCGGGACGCGGGAAGACTCCCGGCCGGCGCACGGCGGCAAGTGGTTGGGATAGTTGGGGTTCATGATGAATGGCCAGACCGGGCCACCCATCAATCGCAATGCGCGTGCCGCTGGGTGCGACGGCACCCGCGGAGCCACGTCCAGCACGGAGCCGGGCGGGCCGCCGCCCTGCTACGGCAGCAGCAGCAGCTTCGCCCGCGCCTCGGCGAACCGCGTCTCGAGCCGCGCGAAGTAGATCCCTGGCGCGGCTGCGTTCCCGGCATCGCTGCGTCCATCCCACACCATCACGCCGTCCGAGGTTCCCGGCACGACGATGTTGCGGCAGACGCGCCCGTTGATATCGAGAATCCTGATGCGCGCTGCAAATCCGCTCGACGCGGCATCGACATTCCAGAACAGCTTGGCACCGCCCGCCAACCTGCCCACGGCGATACCTGCGCGCGTCGTTCCGGCCAAAGGCCCCGGCACAATGCTAACAATGTTCGACACTGGTGACTTGAGCCCGAGCGCATCCACCGCGCGCAGCGCGAACCAGTAGCGCTTGCCTGTCTCCAGCTGTGAGTACGCGAGCCGCGCCTCGAGACCCCTCGCCAACGTCGCGGGCAACGTGCGCAGCTGCGCTGCCTGGTCAAAGTTGCCGGCATCGATCGGGTGATCCGAGCTGCGCAGTTCGTAGCGCGTGGCCTGTCCGTCGTGGCCGCTGTTGCCGATCGAGGTCCACGCCAGCTCGAGCTGGGTCGTGCCTGCGTTCAGGACGCGCAGGTCGGTCACGCGAACGGGGGCCAGCGGAACGTTCGTGGTCACTTCCACCGGCTCGGAGATCGCCGAGATGAAGCCGAGCGAATCGACGGCCCGCACGGCGATCCAGTAGTGCGTCTCTGGCAGCAAATCATCCAGCACGGCGTGCTGTTGCTGGCCCGCGGCACTCGTCGCCGTGATGCGCTGCTTGTTGTCCGCCAATTCGAATGCGCGCGGATCCATCGGTTCCAGTGACGCGTGCACGTCGTACTCCGACGCCTCGCCCCCGCGACCGTGGGTGCCTGTCGACAGCCACGCAAGGTCGACGGTGGTGGAGGCCCGCGAGGCAACGCGCAGGCCGGTGGCGACGCGAGGCAGGACCTTGGGCGGCGTGACGCCCACGGCGATGTTCGAGATCGCGGAGGTGTTACCGGCGGGATCTCGCATGCGCAGCGCGATCGAGTAGCGGTTCGCATCGGCCAGCCCGTTGAGCGAGGCGGACGAGAGCGAACCGCCGCTGGACCCACCGATGACACGGTGAATTTCCGCGGCGTCGAAGCCCGCTTCGTCGAGCGGCCGGGGCGTGGCCGCCAGGTCATAGACGACACCCTGCGCCAGGTCATTGGCGCTCATCGTCGCGGTCCACGCCACGGAGATCGTGGTGCTGTCGGCGAGGGTGACGTACAGGTCCCTGATGGCTCGCGGCATGGTGGAACCCGACACAACGTCCGAAACGGGCGAGGCAAACCCGAGCGAATCGACGGCGCGCACGGCGATCCAATAATCGACATCGCCGCTCAGGCTATCGAGAGTGGCGTGTTCGAGCTGGCCCGCGGGCTGGGTCGCAAGGATGCGGCGCTGGATCTCGGCGAGGTCGAAGTTCGCCGGCGTGATGAGCTGGCGCGACGCACGGAATTCATACGCCGCGGCCTGGCCATTGGCGCCGGCGGTCCCCGTCGAATTCCATGCGAGTTCGAGGCGTGCGCTGCTGCGCCGCGTCAGGCGCAGGCCCGGCACCGCCACGGGAGGGACACCTGGCACAGTGGCGACGGTGAGTACATTCGACACGGGCGAAAGCAGCCCCAGCGAATCGACGGCGCGTACGGCGACGAAGTAGCGCTTACCCGCCGCGAGCCCGACGAGATGAAACGTCTCGGATTCGCCCGCGGGACGCGACGCGGCGAGGCGTTGCTGGATCTCGGCGGCATCGAAGTTCGATGGGGTGAGCGCATGGCGCGAGGCGCGAACGTCGTAGCTCGCCGCCTGGCCCTCGCGGCCCGTGCGCCCGGTGGCGCCCCACGCGACATCGAGGCTCGTGGTGTCAGCGTGAATCAAGCGCAGGTTCGTGACGCCGGACACCAGCGTGGGAATACGCACCACATTCGAAATGGTGCTGACGTTGCCTGCGCTGTCCGCGCTGGTCAGGGCGACGTAGACCACCGAGTTCGCGTTGATCCCGTTGAGGTTCAAGGCCTCGCGGTTGCCGGCCGCGCCCGGTGTAGGCACACCGGGGATCGCAGCACCCAGAGTGAAGGTCGTGTCGGTCGGCGCAGTCGCCGACCGCCGCGCCTCGTAGCGTGCCACACGCTGCCGCAGGCCGCCGAACGGGGCGCTCCAACTCACCTCCGCAGTGCCCGCGCCGAGCCGCTCGAGGCGCAAGTTGGCGATGGCGCGCGGCGGAATGCGATCGGCCAGTGGAGTGCCGGGCGGAATCGCGTTGCCCGTGCGTGCCGCGTTGCCGCGTGCCGTGGGCCACAACGCCGCGTTTCCCGCGACGGCGGCGGTCGTGCGATAGACGAACATGGAACGGTCGGCCGAGCCCGACGCGAGCAGTTCGAGTGACCCATCGCCATCGAGGTCCGCCAACGTCGGCGTGCCATCGCCAAATCGCGCAACATCTCCCAGCGCGTGGCGAGCGCCACTGTACTCGCGCACTTCCCCCTGGACGCTCCACTCCACGGCAGCGCCGCCCAGGCTGTAACGCCCCACAACCAACTCGGGCGTCAGGCTGCCCGGAACGCCGGCCGCGTGCGCCAGGATCGTCGACCACGCCGTGCTCACGCCCGTGCTGACCTTCACTTCGCCGGTTGCGCAGTAGACGAGGATGTCGCGCTGACCGTCACCGTCCA
>JAYSRO010000126.1:0-3400 GCA_043720995.1 Candidatus Eiseniibacteriota bacterium | reverse complement strand
CTCTTTGATCAGCGATCCGCGCCAGATTCATGGCCTCGCCACCGACATCACGCCCGTGGCCGAGCGGCTCGTGGCGCAATTCTGGCCGGGCCCGCTCTCGCTGATCTTCCGCGCCGCCGCGATCGTTCCCGCGCGGGTGTGTGGCGTGGGCGGTACGATTGCCCTGCGTTGCCCGAAGGACGCGCTGTGCCAGCGCCTGCTCGACTTCATCGGTGGCCCGGTGGTCTCGAGCAGCGCCAACCTGTCTGGCCTGCCTCCGGCGCAGACGGCCGAAGAGGTCTTGCAGATATTTGGCAACCAGTTGGATCTGGTGATCGACGGCGGTCCGAGGCGCGGGGGCGTGCCCTCGACGCTGGTGGACGTCAGCGGCCCGCGGCCACGGCTGTTGCGCCGGGGTGAACTCGATGTCACCGCCGTGCTGGGGGACTTCGAGGACGCGTCCGCCAGCGGTTGACTTAGGCTCCCGCCGCTACCTATTCTCGCGACGCATGGCCTCTCGTGACAGCGTTTTCAACGTGCTGCTGGTGTGCACAGGCAACACCTGCCGCAGCCCCATGGCGGCCGGTGCGTTGAGCTTGGAGCTTGAGGCAGACAGGGAGCGCGTCGAAGTCGTTTCGGCGGGGACCGGGGCGCTCGATGGAGCACCCGCGACGGAGTTCTCCATCGCGGTGGCCGCGCGTGAAGGCGTGGATCTTTCGGGGCACCGTGCACAACGGGTCACCGAAGCGATGCTGCGCAACGCTGACCTAGTGCTGGGGATGGAGAGCTCACACCGGGATGCCGTGATCCGCCTGGGAGCGGACCCCGCGCGCACGTTTGTGATCAGTGAGTGGCCCTCACCGGATGCGGCGGCGTGGGGAGTGTCAGATCCGTTTGGCGGGTCGATTGAAGCATACGAAGAGTGCTGGCGCCGGATTCGACGCCATGTACAACGGGTAGCTCCGCGCGTGGCCGAGGCGGCGCGTTCGCGTTCTCTATAACCGCGTCGTCAAGACCCGGTCGATCGAGGTAAGGCGATGGCAATCGCAAAGACCGAAAAAATCTGGATGAACGGACGGTGGGTGGCGTGGGACGACGCGAAGATCCACATCATGACCCACGCGATGCACTACGCCTCGGCGGTGTTCGAGGGCATTCGCGCCTATGAGACCCCGGCCGGCCCGGCAATTTTCCGCCTCGGCGAGCACATCGAACGGCTGTTGTTCTCGGCGCGTGTCTACCGCATGGAAGTCCCCTATACGGCGAAGCAGCTCGAGCAGACCTGCTGCGAGACGGTCGCCACCAACCGGTTGGGGGACTGCTACATCCGCCCGCTGATTTATCGCGGGTACGAAAACATCGGCGTCAACCCGTTCGGCAACCCGATCGACGTCGCGATTGCCGCCTACCCGTGGGGCCAGTACCTGGGCGCGGACGCGCTGACCAAGGGCGTGGCGGTCAAGATCAGCACCTGGCAGCGCCCGGCCCCGAACACCTTGCCCGTCATGGCCAAGGCCTCGGCGAACTACATGAACTCGCAGCTCGCCAAGATGGAAGCCATTGTCGACGGTTATGCCGAGGCGATCTCGCTCGACTCGAACGGCTTCGTCAGCGAAGGCAGTGGCCAGAACGTGTTCACGGTGATGAAGGGCGTGATCGTGACCCCGCAGTTGAACAACAGCATCCTGGCGGGTATCACGCGCTCAACGGTGATCACGCTGGCGCAAGATCTCGGCATCCCGGTGCGGGAGGCGACACTCCCGCGTGAGGCATTGTACGCGGCAGACGAGATGTTCTTCAGCGGCACGGCGGTCGAGATTTCGCCGATCGGTTCGATCGATCGCATGAACATCGGCGATGGGGTCAGGGGCCCGGTGACACAGCGGATCCAGGAAGCGTTCTTCGAAGCGGTGCGCGGTAAGAACCCGAAGCATCGCGATTGGTTGACGCCGGTGGGCACTGCTGCGGGCGCTGCCGTCCCCGCGGCCGCGGCCGAACCGGCATCGGCGCGACCGGTCTAGGCGCAGGCGCATGCGGGTTGCGATCGGCACCGATCACGCGGGCTTCGAACTCAAGGAGCGGTTGAAGACGGCGCTCGTTGCGTGGGGGCACACCGTGGAGGACCACGGTACGTTCTCGGCGGAGACGGTGGACTACCCCGACTTCTGCTTTCCTGCCGCGGAGAGCGTGGGGCGCGGCACCGCCGATCGCGGCATCGTGCTGGGCGGCAGCGGCATTGGTGAATCGATCGTCGCCAACAAGGTGGCGGGAGTGCGCGCGGCCCTGGTGACGAGCGAAGAGACGGCGCGGGTCACGCGCCTGCACAACGACTCCAACGTGATCGCGCTGGGCGGCCGCACGAACCCGGATCACGAGCAGGTGGTCGGGTGGCTCAAGGTGTGGCTCGATACCCCGTTCGAGGGCGGGCGTCACATCGCGCGCCTCGCCAAGATCACCGCCTACGAAGAGGCGCATGGCCGCGCGAGGGATTCGCGTGTCTGAGCTCAGCGAGCGCGATCCCGCGCTGTATGCCACGCTGGTCGGCGAGGCGGAACGCCAGCGCGGTCACCTTGAATTGATCGCTTCCGAGAACTTCGTCAGCGCGGCGGTGCTGGAAGCCGCCGGGTCGGTGATGACGAACAAGTACGCTGAGGGCCTGCCGGGCAAGCGTTACTACAGCGGCTGCGAATTCGTGGATGCCGCCGAGCGGCTGGCGATCGAACGCTCACTGAAGTTGTTCGGCGCCGATCACGCCAATGTCCAGCCGCACTCGGGCGCCTCGGCAAACCTCGGCGCCTATCTCGCGATCTCGAAGCCGGGTGACACCATCCTCGGCATGAGCCTCGCGCATGGTGGCCATCTCACGCATGGTCATCCGGTTTCCGTGAGTGGCCAGTTGTGGAAGGCGTTCCAGTATGGGGTGCGCCCTGAAGACGGGCGCATTGATTACGACCAGGTCGGCGCGCTGGCGCGCGAACACCGCCCGCGCATCATCATCGCGGGAGCCAGCGCCTACTCGCGGGTGATCGACTTCGAACGCTTCGGCGCCATCGCGAAGGAAGTGGGCGCCGCGCTACTGGTCGACATGGCGCACATCGCCGGACTGGTCGCTGCGGGCTTGCACCCGAGCCCCGTGCCACACGCCGACGTGGTGACGACGACCACGCACAAGACCCTGCGAGGTCCCCGCGGCGGCATGGTGCTGTGCCGCGCCGCCGAAGCCGAACGAGTCGACAAGTCCATGTTCCCCGGGCTCCAGGGCGGTCCCCTGATGCACGTGATCGCCGCCAAGGCCGTGTGCTTCGGCGAAGCGCTGCGCCCGGAGTTCCGCGACTACCAGCAACGCATCATCGACAACGCCCAGGCCCTCGCCACAGCCCTCACCGGCCACGGCTTCGACCTGGTCTCGGGCGGCACCGAC
>JAYSRO010000125.1:0-3400 GCA_043720995.1 Candidatus Eiseniibacteriota bacterium | reverse complement strand
GCACCTTCACGTTCGGCTCGATCCCCGCTTGCTCCAACGCCTCCACCACATCCGCCGTGCCGTAGGACGCATCGCCAAAGACTTCGGTGGCCTCTTCGGAAGCCGCTTGCGAGGCGTCCTGCACCTTGTCGTTCTCGGCGCTCGGAAGCACGTCCGCAAGAAGGCTCTTCGCCACGGCCCCATCCCCGACATTGCCGGCGGTAACGTCGACAGCGGTGATGATCTCCGAATCCGGGTCGATCGCGATGTGCCCTTTGTACCCGTCGAATCCTCGCGCCGAGGTCTTGTGCCCATGGCGTGCTTCCGGGTCGACCACCGAGATCACGCGATCGGGCGCGACGCGCCGCGCGATGACGAGGAGGCCGTCGTCGCGCGCTTCGAGATCCTGCCCTACGACCGTCGCGACGAGTTCGGCGGCCTGCTTGACCGGCACGGAGACCTCTCGCCCATCCAGCGCGGTCAACACGGCGAAGGCATCCCACGCCAGCGCGTCCACAAGCGCCTCTCGCGCGGGCTTGTCGTCCCAGTCGCACGCGGGTTTCCCGGGCGCCTCGTACGTATCGTCGCGCTTGAGCACGGCCCTCAATTCGGCCGCCAGCGCCTTGTCGGCCGTGCTGAGCAGTGCTCGAATCGCCGCGCGGATCATCGTCACCGTGTCCTGCGTCGCGACGGCGTCGTACAGCGCCGTCGAATCCAAGACTCGCTTACGACCCACGAGCCCAGCTTCTTTCGCCATCGCCAACGCCGCCTCGAAAATTCGATCCGGACGCTTCGAGCCCCGCAGACGGGCGCGCGTGTTGACCAGCACCGTGTGCACGAAGCTCGGGTAATCGAGGTCCACACCGGCCGCGTACTTCCACCGCACGTCGAACGCGAAGCGATCGACCGCTTCACGATCGCTAAGCCCCTCGACACGCTGCAAGACCATGACCGTCGCGACGATCTGCGGCGCGACCGAATTCCTCCCGAGTTCTGCGAAGAGATCCGCGAACGATTCATCGGGAAAGAGAGCGGGGCCGCGCTCATGAAGAAGTCGATAAATCGACGTCTCGGAGAGCCGACCCTCGCAGTACAGTGTGCTGGAGCGGAACAGGTCGTCGTGCTTCGGTGCCTCACCAAGGCTCATGCACGCATTTCACCGAACTCGCCCGCCGCACGCCACTTCATTCGCGTGGGATCACATAGGGCAACGTGGGATCACGTATCGTCACGAAAAACACCAGTCACCTAGCCCTACTTTCGCGCTCGCGCGGCGCTGAGTTGCGTCGGGCGTAGGAAACGCTGCGCATTCGTGCACTGTTCCGTGAATGTGGCGCCTGTTTGCGCTACATGATGGATATGCACATCTTTGAGCGCGAAATGAGCGGGCGTCGCTACCGCGTTGCTGCCCAGTCGGTCTGGGATTCGGTGCTCGGGCGCTCGTTTGCGCGGCAGGCTGTGCTGGGACCGGCGGACGCGCCTCCGAAGTCGGACCTTGGCGAGACCCGCACGGTCGGGACTCGGTCGGTGGGCGATACCGGTGCGCTACTCTGGGTCGCCGAGCAGCTGGATGTCATCGGACACATCGATCGCGCCTGCGCCGGTAGCGGGGCGAAGGACGGTCCCTCGATCGGGGAGATGGTGCTGGGAGTGGCGCTGCAGCGAGCTTGCTCGCCGGGCCCGAAGCGCGACCTCGCGGAGTTCCTCGACGGCAGTGTCGCGCGCGTTTCGTGCCTGCCCGCGTCGAAGTTCACAGGTCAGGCGTTCCATCGAATCGCGCAACAAGTGACGGAACGCGAGCTGGAGGTCGCGCAAGTCTCGCTCGCGCGGGCAGCCGTTGCACGCTTCAAGCTCTCGACGGACGTGCTTGCCTTCGACACGACCAACTTCGACACGCACATCGCAACGACGACGCCTGGCGAGCTCGCGCGTCGGGGCCACGCAAAGAGCAAACGAAGCGACCTCCGTGTCGTCGGTCTCGGAGTGTTGGTCAGCGAGACCGGACATGTCCCCTTGCTGTATCGGACGTACGCCGGCAACGGCTCCGACCAGGGAGTGCTCCAATCGTGTCTGGACGGATTGAGCGAGCTGCATGACGCGCTCGACCAGGGCGAGGGACGCAGGCGTCCTGCCCAGCGCACGGTCGTGCGCGACGGCGGATTCTGGAGCCCGCAGCTTGAGCTCGATCTCGACTTCATCGGCTACTACAGCCTCATTTCGCTGCCGCTCGGCCACAAGGCGGCTACGGCGGCGCTCGCCTTCGCTGCCGGCCGCGGCGCGATGAAGAAACTGTCCGGAAACCTCGGCGACGTGCGCGCGGCCAGGACACGCATCGTCTTTGGCGACGACGACGACCTCGATCGGACACTGGTCGTCGTCGAGAGCAAGGAGCTGCTCGAAGGCCAGAAGCGTGGCATCGCGGTGGCTCTACAGAAGGCGACCGCAGAGATGGAACGACTCGAACGGCTTGTCGCGGCCGGTCGCATCCGAAGTGCAAGTCTGCAGCTGCGAGTGAAGAAGACACTGCGGCGCGAGCACCTCTCGAGGTTCGTCGTCGTCGAGATCGGAGGCACCGACAAGGCGCCCACTCTCCGCTGGCATGTCGACGCCCAGAGACGGCGGACCCTCGAGCAGACGCGCCTCGGGCGCCGCGTGCTGTGCACGGATCAGCATAGCTGGAGCACCGAGCGCATCGTCCACGCCTTCCGCGGGCAGTGGGGCGTGGAGGAGCTCTTCCGCCGTGCGAAGAAGGGCGGTGTTGCGCCGTGGGGCCCCTCCTTCCAGCGTGCCGACGGCTCTCTTCGGCTTCACACCTTCGCGACCGTCATCGGGCTCATGTTGGTGAGCTTGGCGAGGATCGCGCTCGGCACAGAGGCTTCGGCGCGCGCGATGATGGCGACACTCGCCGGAATCAGCGCCACCCTCGTCCGCACGACGACGGGTGGCAGAGGCCGGCGGCCGACAGTGATGCTGCCGCCCGAGCTGACGGCAGAACAGCGCCGCGCGGTAAGGGTATTCGAGCTTGCGCGATGGATGCCGTCACTTTCATCATGTATGAACACGCGACCGCTCCGCCTCGCTGGATAGGGCTTCCGCCGCGTGTCCGAGCAAGCTGCCGCGCGAAAGTAGGGCTAGGCCACCTCGATCTCGCCGCTTGGATCGAGCCCGCGGGGTCGAGATCGGGCAACTGGGACGTCGTCGCGAAACTCGAGCGTGGCCGCGTCCGAGGGCGGCCTTGGCCTGCGCGCCGCGTTCGACACGAATCACGGTCTCGCCGAGCGTGACGTGCTCGCTACCGGTGAGCAGGGCCTCGTGCGACATCCGGAAGGGTATTGCGTGGGGGACGGCCCCGAGGGAAGGCTCTAGACGTTGTCTTTTCGTGCGGCGGCGGGAATTCCGAGGTGACGGCATGAATCGCCGC
>JAYSRO010000124.1:0-3407 GCA_043720995.1 Candidatus Eiseniibacteriota bacterium | reverse complement strand
TTGCCGCCGGGTCCGATGACTTCGCGGATCTTGTCGGGGTTGATGTTGACGATGAAGATGCGCGGCGCGTACGGCGACATCTCGGTCCGCGGAGCGGCAAGCGTCTGCTCCATCAGGTCCAAGATGTGGAGGCGACCCTTGCGGGCGCTTTCCAGTGCATCGCTAAGCACCTTGAAGGGAATGCCACCGATCTTCGTGTCCATCTGGAAGGCCGTGACACCGGCACGGGTGCCGGTCACCTTGAAGTCCATATCGCCGAGATGATCCTCGACGCCCAGGATGTCGGTGAGCACAGCAACCTTGTCACCTTCCTTGATCAGTCCCATCGCGATGCCGGCGACCGGAGCCTTGATCGGCACGGCCGCGTCCATCAGCGCCATCGAGCCGGCGCAGACTGACGCCATCGACGACGAACCGTTGGACTCGAGGATGTCGCTGACGATACGGATCGTGTAGGGGAACGTCTGGTCTCCCGGGATCACCGGTTCGATCGAGCGCTCGGCGAGTGCGCCGTGGCCGATTTCGCGGCGGCCCGGTCCACGAATCGGACGGACTTCGCCGACCGAGAACGGCGGGAAGTTGTAGTGCAGCATGTACGACTTCCACGACTGTCCTTCGAGCTCCTCGACACGCTGCTCGTCGCTCTTGGTGCCGAGCGTCGCCACGGCCATCGCCTGGGTTTCCCCACGCGTGAACAGGCACGAGCCGTGAGTGCGCGGCAGCGCGCCCACTTCGATGGTGATCTTGCGGATCTGGTCCACGGTGCGGCCGTCGGCGCGAACGCCTTCGTTCAGCACCATGTTGCGCATGGCGACACGCTCGATGTCGTGCAGCAACTTGCCGATGTAGCTCTCCTGCTCGGCGAAGCGCTCCTTGAGCGAGGCCTTGGCGTCGTCGGTGATGCGATCGAGCTCTTCCTGGCGCTGCTCCTTCGACGGGATGCGAATGGCGTCGCGAAGCTTGTTGCCGAAGTCCTGCTCGAGCACGGCGCGCAGCGCGCTGGTGTCCGTCTGCGGCATCAGCGGACGCTTGGCCTTGCCGGCCTGCGAGGTTAGCTGGTTGATCACGTCGGTGATGCGGCGGATGTGCGTCTGGGCGAATTCGAGCGCCTTGAGCATGTCCGCTTCGGGGATCTCGTGCGTGCCGCCTTCGACCATGATGATGTCGGTGGCAGTACCCGCGACGATCATGTCCATGTCGCTCTCATCGAGCTGGGAGATCGTCGGCATGATCACGAATTCGCCGTCGAGACGCGCGACGCGAACGCCGGCGATCGGCTCGGGGAACGGAATGTCCGACAGGCAGATCGAGGCGGAGGCCCCGATCAACGCCAGCACGTCGGCATCGTTCTCCTGGTCCGACGACATGACGGTCGCCATGATCTGCGTTTCGTACGGGAATGCCTTGCTGAACAGCGGGCGGATCGGGCGGTCGATGAGCCGTGAGCTCAGGACTTCCTTCTCGGTCGGCCGGCCTTCACGCTTGAAGAAGCCTCCCGGGATCTTGCCGGCGGCGTAGGTACGCTCGCGGTAGTCGACGGTCAGCGGCACGAAGTCGAGATTCGGCTTCGCAAACTTCGCGGCACTCGAAGCGACCAGCACGACGGTGTCGCCGAGCCGCACGACGGCGGAACCGCCGGCGAGCTTGGCCCACTTGCCCGTGCTGATCGTCAACGTCTGTGTTCCCAGTTCCAGGGAAACGATTTTCTCTTCCATCAGTTCAATCCTATCCTCTCGCCTACGACGCCATGGCACACGCCATGGCGTTTCGCCCAACCGACGACCCGATGTCGCCGGCGGCGTGCGCAGCACTTACGGCCGCGCGTCCGGGGTCCGCCGCTCAGACGAGCCACGCCCCGCGCCAGAATCTGCTAGCGACGCAGCCCCAGCTCCTTGACCACCTTGCGATAGCGGTCGATCTTCGTGGCCTTCAAGTAATCGAGCAGACGACGGCGCTGCCCGACCATGCGGAGCAGACCGCGACGGGACGCATGGTCCCGCTTGTGAATCTTGAAGTGCTCGGTGAGGTACTGGATCTTCTCGGTCAGCAGCGCGACCTGGACTTCGGGAGAACCAGAATCACCTTCGTGCAGCTTGTACTTCACAATGATGCCCTGCTTCTGCTCCTTAGAGAGCGTCACTAAAGGCACCTCCAGCGTGCGGTGTGAAACGAGTTGCCCAGCCAGGGAGCGCACACTCTCTCCGAGCCGAGCATAAGAAACGGCCGCCAGAAGCGTCCGGATCCTGCAGCGAACGCGTAATCTAGCATCGCTCAGACGGTGCGGCAATCGGGCGGGCGGGACGAGTTGGCCAAGGACTGCGCCAAAATGTCCCGAGCGTGTCAGGCGTGCGAAGAAGTAGCCGCCAATTGGGCGCGAATGTGGCGCACATCGTCCTGGATGGCCGCCGCCAGCGCCTCGAGCGAGGGGAATTTCTCCTGGCCCCGCAGCCACGATTCGAACTCGATCGTGAGTTCGCGGCCCACCAGCTCGCCACTCCAGTCGATCAGGTGCGCTTCGAGCGAACGCGCTTGCTCGCCGAACGTCGGGCGCAGACCGATGCTCATCGCGACCGGGTAGCGCGTGGCTTCGTTGTCGATGCGTCCCCACGCGGCGTACACGCCATCGGCGGGGAGCAGCTTCTCTTCGTGGAGCTGGATGTTCGCGGTGGGGCAACCGAGCGTGCGGCCGATGGCCTCCCCCGTCACCACTTTGCCGGAGATCGAGTAGCGCCGCCCGAGCTGGCGCGCAGCCTCGGCGACGTTGCCTTCGGCCAGCAGGCCACGGATGCGCGTGCTGCTGACGGGCGATCCCTCGAACTCGAGCAGCGGCACGGCCTCGACGCCGAAGCCGCGCGTGAGCCCGATCTCGGCGAGCCGCGCGACGTGGCCTGAGCGACCGCGGCCCAGCGCAAAATTGGCGCCGACGACGAGGTCGCGCATGCCGAAGGGTTCGATCAAGTGTCGGTCGATGAATTCTTCCGGCTCGAGTGCTGCGAGCTCACGCGTGAATGGAATGACTTCGTAATGATCGACGCCCATCGCACCCAGCAGGGCGCGACGCTCGGTGTGTGTGGTCAGCGGGGCGACGGCCTTGAAGGCGCGCGCCAAGACGAGTGCGGGATGCGGATCGAAGCTCACCACGACGCAGCGCGCGGAGTGAGTGCGTGCGCGGGCGAGCGCGCGCTCCATGATCACACGGTGACCCAAGTGCAGCCCGTCGAACACGCCGACCGAGACCACGCTGGTCATCGCGTCTTCCCTTCGCGGGCACTCCAGGGGAACACGACCTGCGCGTGGACCTCGGCGAATGCGGGCGGTGCGCTCCCGTGCGGATCCGGCAGGGGCGTCAGTTCGCCCAGCGCCAGCACGCGGCCCGTGGCGTCGGCGAAGCAGACGGAGCGCGCGCC
>JAYSRO010000123.1:0-3409 GCA_043720995.1 Candidatus Eiseniibacteriota bacterium | reverse complement strand
GCGTCGTCGTTGAATCGGACTCGCTTTCCCATGCCAGAGCCTCCGTGCGGGTCGCTACTCACCCTCGGGAGTCATCGGCACACCGCCGCCGGGGGTTCAGGCCGCTTACGGAGCCCCGCCTCCGGGCGGACGGGTGCGGGGTTGCTTGGATCTCGATTTCCGCACCGGAGGCTCCGCCGGTGCCAGGGTGCCGTCGTTCAGGCGCTTGCGACTGACCTTCACGGAGCGCTTACCGCGGTCCATGGCGCGCACCGCGCTCACCACTTCAGCGGGCGCCCCCGGCCGGCGCGCGCCCTCACGCAGCCATTGCAGGCCGGCCGTGGAATCCCCCGCTTGCATGAATGAAGTCGCGGCATCGAGGGCGTAGCCCGAACTATCCGGGTACGCGATCGCCAGCCTCCGGTATTCGGCAGCCGCGCCGCGCCAGTCCTTGCCCGCAGCGAGCGCGTGCGCCAGCGACACCCGGTCGCGCTCCCAGCGCGGATCGCTCCTGGCGTTGGATGTGTCGCTCGAAGCGGCGATCGCTGCCACGCCCGGCGTCAGCGGCACGACATCGCCACTGCCGTCACGCTTCACCTCGCGGAACCGCCCGGCCTCGTCCATGCGGAAGAAATGATCCGGACCTTCGGGCTGGCCCGCCGCGCGGGCCTTGTAGGCACTGTAGTAGCCAGCCTGCAATGTGCGGTCGCGATACCAGATGCGCACCACGGGCCCGTCGCCCGCCAGGAAGCCGACGTTGTTGGGCAAGCGCACGAACCACAGCCGCGCGTGCTGCTCCATCTTGGGGTACGCCCCGAGCAGCTTGTCCTTGATGTCGCGCACGAATGTGCCGGCGCGACGCTGGTAGGCGGCCTCTCCCCAGTCCTGCGACGCGGTGGCCGCGCGCCCCGCTCCCAGGAATCCCAGCACACCCACCAGCACGATGGCTGCCCCTTGCTGTCGCGCCAGCACACGGCCCACCACGAGCCACAGCCCGAGCGCGGCGAACTGAGCATAGTAGGTGTGCCAGCCCAATCCGGGCAGCAGCAGCGGCAGCGTTCCACTGCCCCACCATACGAACGCGAACGGCATCACGCCGCGCAGCCGTGCCGCTCGCGTGCCGCCGAGTATGTTGCTCGGGCGTGCATCGGGCCGCGCCAGGAGCTCGACGAAGCAGACGAGGATCAACGCGCCACGCAGTCCATCCCACCACACGGTCTTCCATCCGCCATCGGGCGAGGGCATGACATCGAGTGAGAAGACCGAGAGCGCACTGCGTAACGCCACGGTCCACGGCGCTACCGCAGCCGGCGATGGTTCGGTGGGGAGCGATGCGTGTGCCCACAGACGGCCCAGTACCATCGGGTGCGCGAATCCCCAGGCCAGCACCACGAGCACCGCCGGGGCCATGCGGATCACGGTGTCGGGCCACGCCTTGCGAGCCACCCAGCGGTCGTGCGCGAGGAACAACAACACCAGGGGTGCGGCCGTCTCCTTGCTGGCGAGCGCCAGCGCGTAGACCACGGCTGCGATCCCGATCCGATCGGCGCGCCATGCCAGCAGTGCGACCAGCGACAGCAGGAGCATCCACAGGTCCTGAGCGCCGGCCGCCCACAGCAAGAGCAGCCCCCAGCCCGGGAGCGTGGCCGCACCCGCGACAGCGATGGCCGCCGCTGGCGCGCCCGCGAGGCGCCGGGCCAGCGCCCAGAACGCCGCCAGCACGCCGCAGGACAACGCCAGGCTCATGGCATGGAAGGGCCATTCCACCGGTCCGAACGCGCGCTGGAGCCACCAGTAGTGGAACTCCCGCGACCACGGCCGCCACCAGTGGAATGCCAGCTCACGAAAGCCCCACAGGGAGGCGAATCCCTTGTCTGCAACGTGATCCAGGAAGACGTAGTCATCGTTCAGGAACGGCATCCGGAACGCATCCCCGAAGCGCGCGACCAGAAACAGTCCGAGCAGGAACAGCCCCAGGAATCGACCCGCAGGGACCGGGGGACGAGTGCTCGGCCGACGAGCGTTCAGGGGCGCCACTCCGCCAGGAAGACGTTTGTCTCGCCCGCCACCTTGCCGCCGCGGTTCGAGCAGAACAACAGCCAGCGGCCGTCTGGGCTGAACATCGGGAAGCCATCGAAGTCGGGATCGCGCGTCACGGGCACGGGCTCACCGCCACGGTCGCTCACCCACCACAGGTCGAAGTTGCGGCTGCGCGGATCCGGCCAGTTGGACGAGTAGATGACGTTCTTGTCGTCCGGCGTGAAGTAGGGCGCGAACGATGCGCCCGGCTTGTCGGTGATGCGGCGGGGATCCGTGCCGTCGGCGTTCATGACCCACAGGTCCATCTTGGAAGGCTTGACGAGGTCCTGCGCCAGCAGCTTCCCGAACGTCGCGTTCGCGGTCGAGTCCTCGGTGCGGTAGGTGCGCCACACGATGCGCTTGCCATCGTGCGAGAAGAACGCGCCGCCGTCATACCCGGACGAGTGCGTCAGCCGCGTCAGCCCGGTGCCGTCCATGTGCATCTTGTAAAGATCGAGGTCGCCGTCGCGCTTGCTCGTGAACACCAGCCACTTGCCGTCCACGCTCATCGTGCCCTCGGCGTCGTAACCGGGATGTTCGAACAGGCGCTGCAAGTCGCTGCCATCCGTCTTCGCGGTCCAGATGTCGTAGGTCGGGTAGATCGCCCACGTGTAACCGTGGCTCATATCAGGCGGCGGTGGACACGAGTCCCCGCCCGCGTGCGTCGAGCCGAACAACACGCGCTGGTCGTGATCGTAGAAGTAGCCACAGGTCGTGCGGCCGGTCCCAGTGCTGACGCGTGTCTGCTGGCCGCTGCGCAGGTCGTAGACATACTGCTGATCGCACGGGTAGCCGTCGCGCGTCCATTGCCAGATGAACTTCGTGCCGTCGCTGCTCCAGTAGGCCTCGGCGTTCTGGCCGCCGGCGGTGAGCTGCCACAGGTGCGCGAAGTGCCCCTCGCCCGTGCGAATGAGCGAGTCCGCCCCCACCGCGGTCGGGGGCACGGGACGGAACGGTGCCGGCTTCGGTGCGGCCACTCCCAAGAACATCAACGCCGCAAGCGCGGCGATCGAAAGCGTTCTCATCTTCAGTTCCTCCTGCCCAGTGTCGCGACGAGGTCGATGTCCTGCCCTGCTCGTTTCACGGTGATCCGCACGTCCTGCCCGGGCTTCCGCGTCCGCAGGGCGAAGGTGTAATCGTAGATGTTGTCCACCCGGATGCCATCGAAGCGCACGATGACGTCGTTCGCTTGCAGCCCGGCCTTCTGAGCGGGGCTGCCATCGCGGACCCCCGACAGCAGCACGCCGCCTTCGGTCTGCATGTAGTCCGGGATCGTGCCGAGGTACGCCCCGTAGCCGCCACCGCCCGCGATGCGTCCGGGCGAGGCATCGGACTTGGCTTTGGTGAACGC
>JAYSRO010000122.1:0-6929 GCA_043720995.1 Candidatus Eiseniibacteriota bacterium | reverse complement strand
GCGTGATCATGACGCGCGCCCGCTCGGCGCTCGTGGTGAACCTGGTATCGCGTTCGACTTCGAGCAGGCGGACCGTCTCGCCCAGCGTGAACGGCAGGCCCGCATTGAACTTGCGAAGCTCGACGACGGGTTCACCAGGGCCGCGATGTTGCTGGAGCAATTCGGCGAACGCGCGCGGGCTGCCGAGCGGGCTCTCGTAATGCGCGAGCCCGAAGGCGAGGGCAAGCCAGCCCGCGAGGACCAACAGGGTGGCGGCTGCGGCCCCGCCGCGCCCGACGAACAGCGCGGCGAGCGCCCACGACGCGAGCCCCGCGGTCGCGAGGGCAGGTAACGCCGCGGCGACGCCGGGCGGTGCGCCCACGGCGCGCGCGAGCAACGCGGGTCCGGCGACCAGCCCGCAGGCGGCGAGCGCCAACAGCGTCGCGGCCGTGGTCCAACGCAATGCGCGCCCGGCATGCTGCAACCCGCTCGCCGCCAGCATCGCGATCGCCGGGAAGCACGGCAGCACGTAGGCCGGCAGCTTCGAGCCCGAGAGTGAGAAGAACGCGACGGGCACGATCACCCACGCGAGCAGCAGCCGCGGGGCATCCTGCGAGCGGTTGCGCCAGGCGCTGGCTATGCCGGCGATCACCGCCCCGGTCCAGGGCAACGCTCCGCCCACGATGACCGCGATGAAGTACCACGGCGCGCCCTCACGATGGTGAGCGTGCGTGGCGTAGCGCTGCCACAGTTCGCTGCCGAGGAAGAACCCGAGCAGCTTGGGTACGCGCAACGAAACGACGATGAACCACGGCAGCGCGATGCCTGCGAACAGTGCCCAACTCCAGCCGGGCGCGAGCAGGCGCAGCGGTCCGCGATTGCGGCCCCATGCGGCGGCAACGAGCAATGGGGCGAGCGTGAACACGAAGACCACGGGGCCCTTAATGAAGAACCCGAGTCCCAGCAGTGCGATCGCCACAGGGGAGGGTGCCAACGCCCAAAATCCGGCGACCGCGGTCGCGAGGAACGGATCGGTGGCGAGCGTCCTGCCCAATGCGAATGGCAACGCCATCGTGGCGAGCGTGCCGATGACGAGTGCTGGCTGCGCCGCGACTCCCGCGAAGCGGCGGCGCGCGGCCACCCATGCGAACACCAGCGTGAGCAGGCTCGCGAGTGCCACGGGAATGCGCGCGCCCCAGTTGTTTTCGCCGAACACGCGCATGCCGGCGGCGGCGGCCCAGTAGGCGAAGGGCGGCTTGTCGAAGTGCGTGATGCCGTTGAGCCGCGGCACGAGCCAGTCGCCGCTGGCGCGCATCTCGCGGGCGATCTCGGCGTAGCGCGTCTCGGTAGGCTCGAACAGGCCGCACACGCCGGCGGTGACGATCAACGCCAGCGCGGCGAGCAAGAACACGCCGAACGTGCGATCGAAGCGCGGCTTCAGCGACTCAGTCACGTGGGGGCGTGCGGCGGTGCAGCACGAGATTGCGCGCGTACACCACGAGTCCGAGCGCCTGGCCGATGGCGAACACCGGATCGCGCTTGTGCACCGCGTAGATCAGCAGCGCCACGCCGCCCGCGAGGCTCAGCACCCAGAACGCGCCGGGTATGACCACCTGCTGCTTGCGCTCGGAGGCCAACCACTGCACCACGAAGCGCGCGCCGAAGGCGATCTGGCCGCCAAAGCCGATGATGTACCAGTAGACGGGAGCGTCGAACCAGTGCGTCATTCGCTCGCCTCATGCACCGCCGGCATCACCAGCCGGTCTTTAAGCCAGCGCACGCCCATCAGGTCGCGGATGCCACGCCACATGCGGTCGCGCACACCATACTTCGAGCGCCCGTGTTGGCGGGCGCGGTGTGACACCGGGACCTCGGCGAGCCGCGCGCCGCGGAACTGGCAGAGTGCGGGCAGGTAGCGATGCACGCCCACGAACACGGGCAACGCTTCAAGCGACTCGCGCCGGTAGGCCTTGAGCGAACAGCCGATGTCCGTGATCGAATCCCCAATCACCGCGCGGCGTATCGCATTGGCGATCGCCGATGTGGCGCGACGGTTCCAGGCATCCCGGCGGCCTGAGCGAACGCCCGAGACCACGTCGGCCGTCTCGAGCGCCGCGAGCAACTTCGGCAGGTCCGCCGGATCGTTCTGGAGATCCGCATCGAGCGTCACGATCACGCGGCCGCGCGCGCGCGCCAGTCCTGCCACGAGGGCAGCGCTCTGGCCGCCGCGTTTCGCCAGCCGCACCGCGCGAATGCGCGGATCCGCCGCAGCCATGGCGCACACGCGCTGCGTGCTGCCATCGTCGCTCGCATCGTCGGCCAGCACGATCTCCCAGCGCTGCGCGGTGGCGTCGAGGGCGGCTCGTAGCTCGGCGACCAGCGGCTCGAGGTTGTCGAGCTCGTTGTGCAGGGGGATGACGACCGACAGGTCGAGGGTGCCCGGTTCGGGGGAGATCATGCGTGGCGGGCAGGATTGCAGACGGGCGGCGAAAGGGCCAGCCGTGGCGCGCGCGGCGTCCCGCGTACCTCGCGCCGCGAGTCACGCCGCACGTCCCACGCCGCCCAACCCCCAGTTGAGCCGCGCCCGCTGCCGTGTTACACGCATGCTATGCATGTCACGCGCTCGCAGGGACCGCGAGCCGCCACGCGGCCCCGCCGCCGGCGGAAGGTCACCGTTGCGCTCGAGCAATTGGCGCTCGAACTCGGCAAGGATGCGCCGCCGTGGACTTACTCGCGGCTGATTCGCAACTCGCGCCACCAACCGCGCATTCTCGAGAAGCTCGACTTCGTGCGCCGCTTCTTCCCCGAACTCGATGGCGTGACGATATACGTGGGGCAGGCGATTCGCCGCGATGTGCTGGGCTGGGGCTCGATGGACCCGGCGCGTCCCGGCATTTGGGTGCGTCCCGTCAAGCTCGCCTACTTCACCATTGCGCATGAGCTCACGCACCTGCTGCAGGCGCGCGGCTTCGTGCCCACGGGTGAGCGCGCGTGCGACCTGCATGCGCTGGCGCGCTCGCCGATGGTGATCGACTCGCTGCCGGGCTATCTCAAGGTGCCGAGCGCAATGCGCCGACGGCGCGGCGTCGAACCCGCGCTCGCCTCGACCCTGCACCGGCTCGCGTGCGAAGCCGTGGCGCGCCGCGCCGCGGGCGATCGCCGTTATCTCTCGGGCTTCGAGCGTGATCTCGCCAAGGCTTACGAAGCGCCGCCGTGGCATCGCCGCGTGCAGCGCGCCTTCGCGGGCGCAGTCGCGAGCCTGCGATTGGAGCTGGACCTGTGAGCGATGCGCCCACGTCCGCGGCCAAGCGCCAGATCCGCGTCGCCGCCGGCGTCACGTGGCGCGCGGCGGCCGCTGGCCAAACGGGCGGGGCCGGTAGCGCCTCGGCTGACGCCGAACTCCTGATCACCCAGCGCCCGCCCGGCGGCCCACTCGGGCTGATGTGGGAATTTCCCGGCGGCAAGCTCGAGCCCGGTGAATCGCCCGAGCAGGCGCTCGTGCGTGAACTCCACGAAGAGTTGGGCGTCGCGGCGACGGCGGTGCGGGTGCTGGCGATCGAGCATTTCGTCTACCCGCACGGACTCGATGTCGAGATCACCTTCGTCGAGTGCACGCTCGCCTCGCATGAATTCACCGCGAGCCACGCAGTGCACGCCTCGCGCTGGGTGCCGCCCGCGCAGATCCGCGCCGAGGACGTGCTCGAGGCGGACCGCCCCTTCCTGGCGCGGCTCGCGGCGGGGGAGTTCCGCCCCAGGGCTGATTCCCGCTAGAATTGGGCTGACCGCACACTCCAGTTCAGCCCCGTCCGCCACAGGAGCCCCGATGACCGATCTGCTGCCCCAGGGTCTCAAGTTCCTCCAGCTTGGCTGGTGGGTGTCGCACGCGCTGTTGATCTGGCTCATCTATGGTTGGGCCTACCGCAAGGGCCGCCGAGATGAAAAGACCGCGCGGCTGCACGACTCGAACGAAAACCCCAAGTCCTGACGCGGATCCTGCCAAGATCCTGCCGCGGCCTGTTAGGGTAGTGGGTCAATGTCCCTACTCCTGAGCTGCAAAGAGATTTCCAAGACCTATGGTCCCCGGCCGCTGTTCCATGGCATCTCCATGGGCCTGTCCAAGGGCGAGCGGCTCGGCTTGATCGGGCCCAACGGTTCCGGCAAGTCGACGCTCGTCAAGATCCTCGCCGGTGAAGAAACGCCCGATGAGGGCGAAGTCACGCGCCGCAAGGGTGTGCGCGTCGGCTACGTGCCGCAGAACGACGCCTTTCCAGACGGTGCCACGCCCTTGAGCTACGTGGCAGATGGCCTGCGCGACGCGCCCTCGCCGCATCACCACGATCACGATGCGCACGAGCGCGAGCACCGCGCCGAACGGATGCTGACGCGCGTGGGCTTCACGCGCTTCGACCAGCCCGTCATGGAGCTGTCGGGCGGGTGGCGCAAGCGGTTGGCGATCGCGCGCGAGTTGGTGCGCGAGCCGGACCTGCTGATGCTCGATGAGCCCACCAACCATCTCGACCTCGAAGGGATCCTGTGGCTCGAGGACCTGATCGACTCCGCGCGTTGCGGGGTCGTGGTGGTCACGCACGATCGTTACTTCCTCGAGGAAGTGACCAATCGCATCGTCGAGCTCAACGCGGTCTATCCCGACGGCACCTTCAACGTCGACGGTCCCTACAGCGAATTCCTCGTCAGCCGTGAGGGCTTCATGGCCGCGCAGGCGAGCCAGGAGGCAAACCTCGCAGCCCGCGTGCGCCAGGACATCGCGTGGTTGTTGCGCGGCGCGCGTGCGCGGCGCACCAAGGCGAAGGGCCGCATCGACGAGTCGCACCAGCGCATCGGCGAGCTCGCCGAGCTCAAGCGCCGCAACACTGCGGCACGCGCGGCGGGCATCGACTTCACCGCCACCGGCCGCAAGACGAAGAACCTGCTGGTCGCCAAGGGCCTCGCCATGTCGCTGGGTGGGCGCTCGTTGTTCTCAGGGCTGGACCTCACGCTGGTGCCCGGCATGTGCCTGGGGCTGCTCGGTCCCAACGGTAGCGGCAAGACCACGCTCATCAAGGTGCTGACCGGCGATATCGAGCCGGACGCGGGCACCGTGGTGGGCGCGCACGCGCTGCGCGTGGCGACCCTGAGCCAGAACCGCTCCGAACTCGACCGCAGCCAGTTGCTGCGCAAGGCGCTGTGTCCCGATGGCGACACGGTGATCTACAACGGCGACGGCATCCACGTGTCGTCGTGGGCGCGCAAGTTCCTGTTCCGCTCGGACCAGCTCGATGTGCCGGTCGGCGAACTCTCGGGCGGCGAACAGGCGCGCATCCTGATCGCGGAGCTGATGCGCCAGCCGGCCGACCTGCTGATTCTCGATGAGCCCACGAACGATTTGGACATTCCCTCGCTCGAAGTGCTCGAGGAGAGCCTCAAGGAATTCCCCGGCGCCGTCCTGCTCGTGACGCACGACCGCTTCATGCTCGACCGGCTGTCGACCCACGTGCTCGGACTCGATGGCGAAGGTGGCGCGAAGATGCTCGCGAGTGTCTCGCAGTGGCTGGAGTCGCTGGAGGCCGCCGCCGTCGCCGAGAACGCACGCGGTGCCGCCGCCAAGAAGGCGGCCTCCGGTGCGACAACGAACGAGCCCAAGCGAGGCAAGCTCAGCTACAACGAGCAGCGCGAGTGGGGCCAGATGGAGGCCAGGATCCACTCGGCCGAGGCGCGCGTGAAGGAGCTCGAGGCGCGCATGAGCACGCCCGAGCTGCTGGCGGACTACAAGAAGCTCCAGGAATTGAGCAAGGAACACGGCGAATTGCAGGCCAAGGTCGCGGCGTTCTACGAGCGCTGGGCCGAGCTCGAAGCGAAGCGCGGATAGATGAATTCCTCGAACGCGGGATGGCGCCGATGACCTTCGCCGAACTGGGCATCCCCGCGCCGTTGATCGAGGGCTTGGCGAAGCAGCAGATCTCCGAGCCGACGCCGATTCAGGTCGCCGCCATCCCGGTGCTGCTCGCCGGGAGGGACGCCTACCTCAACGCGGAAACGGGCACGGGCAAGACGCTCGCCTACCTGCTGCCGTTGTTCACGCGGCTCGACATCAATCCCGGTACGCCGCAGCTCGTCGTCCTCGCACCCACGCACGAACTGGCGATCCAGATCCAGCGCCAGTGCGGGGAGTTGGCGGTGAACTCCACATGGCCCGTGCGCTCGGTGCTGCTCATCGGCGGCACTGCCGTGGACCGCCAGCTCGAGAAGCTCAAGAAGAAGCCGCAGGTCGTCATTGGGTCGCCCGGACGCATCCGCGAGCTCATCGACATCGGCAAGCTCAAGATCAAGGGCATCAAGGCGATCGTGATCGATGAGGCCGACAAGCTGCTGGTCAAGGACAGCCTGCCCGCCGTGCGCGCCATCGTCCAGGCGCTGCCACGCGAGCGCCAGCTGATCTTCGCCTCGGCCACGGAGCAGCCCGAGAGCGCCTCGGTCCTCGAGAAGTTGGCACCGGGACTACTGATGCTGCGCGTCGCGGCATCGCCCGTGAACGAGCGCATCGAGCACCTCTACATCGTGTGCGAAGCGCGCGACAAGCCCGAGGTGCTGCGCAAGCTGCTGCATGCGCTGACGCCCGAGCGCGCGATGGTGTTCGTGCACCGCAACGAGACGGCGCAGCGGTTGGCCGACTATCTCGATCACCACAAGATCCAGGTCGCCGACCTCCATGCGTCGTTCGACAAGCTCGACCGCAAGGAAGCGATGGACTCGTTCCGCTCCGGTGCCGCGCGCGTGATGATCGCCTCGGACGTGGCGGCGCGCGGGCTCGACATCGCCGGCGTCACGCACATCATCAACATCGACCCGCCCACCGAGAGCAAGGCTTACCTGCACCGCGTGGGCCGCACCGCGCGCGCCGGCGCCAAGGGCGTGGCGGTCTCGCTGATGACCGAGGATGAAGTGCGGCTGGT
>JAYSRO010000121.1:0-1589 GCA_043720995.1 Candidatus Eiseniibacteriota bacterium | reverse complement strand
TGCGCCACGATGATGCGCCCCGTCTTGGCCAGCGAACGCGAGATCGCCTCAAAGTCGAGCGGCTGCACAGTGCGCAGGTCGAGGACTTCGGTCTCGATTCCCTGCTCCGCCGCTTCCTGCGCCGCCAGATAGGCGCGCTGGACGAGCGCGCCGTAGGTCACGAGCGTCACGTGGCTGCCTTCGCGCACCACGCGCGCGCGTCCGAATGGCACGGTGTAGTCCGGCCCCGGGTACGGCGCCTTGGCGTAGGGCTGGCGGTACAGGTGCTTGTGCTCGAGGAACAGCACCGGGTCCTCGCAGCGAATCGCCGTGCGCATCAAGCCATTGGCATCGAGGGCGTTGCTCGGGATCACCACGCGTAGCCCCGGGCAGTGCGCAAAAATACTCTCGCCGCACTGGCTGTGGTAGGGCGCCCCGCCCTGCAGGTAGCCGCCATACGCCGTGCGGATCACCACCGGCGCCGAAAACGTGTTATTGGAGCGCCAGCGGAGATTCGAGAGCTCGTTGCGGATCTGCATCATCGCCGGCCAGATGTAGTCGAAGAACTGGATCTCGACGACCGGCTTGATGCCGAGCGTCGCGAGCCCGATCGCGCGGCCGACGATGTTGGCCTCGGCCAGCGGTGAGTTGTACACCCGCTTGCCGCCGAACTGCTTCTGCAGTCCCCATGTCACGCCGAACACGCCGCCCTTGCCCTTGGCTTCCTCGAGCACGGCCTCGTCGGAGGCGTCGGCAACGTCCTCGCCGAACATGACGATGCGCGGGTTGCGCTTCATCTCGTCGCGCAGGCAGTAGTTGATGAGTTGGAGCAGCGTCTCGCCCTGCGCGCCCTCTGTGACCACCGGCTGCGACACGAAGCCATCGGACGTCGGGTCGACGTCGGGCGAGAACACAAACTTCATCGAGGAATCCAAGGGCGGCTGCTTGTGCAACAGCGCGGCTTCACTCGAGGCGCGAACTTCCGTCTGGATCTCCGCCTGCATCGCGGTGAGCCCGGCGTCGTCGATCAGGCTCTCTTCCACGAGATAGCGGGCGAACGTCTTGAGGCAGTCCTTCTCGGCTTCGGCGTCACGCAAGGCCTTCGTCTTGTACTTGCTCTCGTCGTCCGACATCGAGTGCGAGTAGGGCCGCGTCACCGTGGCGCGCACGAATGCCGGCCCCTTGCGCGCGCGGCAGTAAGCGATCGCCTCTTGCAGGACGCCATAGGACTCGACAGGGTCGTTGCCGTTGATCTCGCCCACCCAGTGCAGGTTGGGGAAGTTGCGCACCAACGTGGCGATGTTGCCGCCCGCCGTCTGCACATCGACCGGCACCGAGATGGCGTAGCCATTGTCCTCAATCAGGAACAACACCGGCAGCTTGAGGTTGCACGCGGTATTCAGCGCTTCCCAGAATTCACCCTGGCTCGTCGTGCCATCGCCGGCCGAGACATAGACGACTTCGTCGCCCTCGACCTCACCTTTGAGCTCCGGATAGTCGCCTTCGAGCTCGCGGTACTTGACCAGCGCTTCAGCGGCGCCGACCGCCTGCAGGAACTGTGTCCCCGTCGGGCTCGACTGCGACACGATGTTGAGCTTCTGGTGGCCCCA
>JAYSRO010000120.1:0-6942 GCA_043720995.1 Candidatus Eiseniibacteriota bacterium | reverse complement strand
GGATCATAGATCGCGACGAGGTCGCTGCCTGCGTCGGGATGGCTCGGCAGTTGAAGCTGCGTCCAGTGCGGACTGGGAAGGAAGTCGAACTGCCACGTATCGAACAGCAGGCCGTTGAGGAAAGCCCCGCCGTAGAGATAGAGCCGATCGTGGCCCGGATCGTAGATCATGCAATGCTGACGGCGCGGTGCGGGAAGGGTTCCCGCGGGTGTGAGTTGCGTCCAGTCGCCGGTCCCCAGTGGCCCGAGCGTCGAGTCCTGCGCGGCATTGCCACGCGCGGTGTCGTGAGTGGACGCGTGTGCCGGCGACGGTGATGCCGCGAGGAGGCACACCAGCGCGAGGCCGGGAAGGATCGAGGGACGCAGCATGGGGCCTCCGGAGGGCGGATGCGTTAGGGCAAGGACGTGGACGCTCACGGAATATCATATCGCGTCTGGGGTCTTCGTGCGCCAACCAATCCTGGCCCGAATCAAGCCCCTCAGTCCGGCAGGTAGAGCTTCTTCAGGCTGCCCCACAGCTTGCGGTTCCCCGGCGTGGTCTGCGCGGGGCGGGAGTTGCGCGTGTGCTCCCATGCGGCGGGGGGCGCGAGTGAATAGTCCTCCCAGCGCTCGATGAACCAGCGCGTGGAGTCCGACGCGACCCCGAGTTCGGGAGGAACCTGCGCCGAATCGCCGCGCACCAAGTAGAAGACCTGCGGGTCGCTTATGTCGAGGATCGCATCGCCGAGGTCCGCAATGATCCGCCCGCGAGTGGTGATCATGGCGTGGTACGGAGACGCCTTCCCGGGCCGGCCGTCAGGGCATGCGATGAGTGAATCGAGCCATGTGACTTCAATGCGATTCGCCGCTGCCACGGTGTGGTTGCCCAAGCAAAACATGTGCGCGGCTGCGATCAGTTCGTCTGAGCGTGTCATCACAGGGCCAGGCCACTCGAAGAAAGCTGGATCGCGCGGGTCGAGCCGGAACACATAATCCGTCGTGAACAACTCCCTGTACGCGGTCGTATCCCTGGCGTCCAGCGCGAGACCGAGTGATTGCAGGGCGGCCACGGGAGTCGTCGCAACCGCGACCTGCACGGGCGGGAGCATGGGGCGCGTCGACGACTTCGAGCAGCCGGAGGCCACACATGCGATCAGGAGTGCAGCGACCAGCGGCTGTTTCATCCCAGTAATACTACCTCAGCACGCTCAGCAGGCTGGAGTAGTCATCCGTCCACAATCGTAAATTCTCCCGTGGCTCTGGCGTGACCCAACGGGAGTCGTTCGCCAACGCGCCAAAGTCCGCCTCCGAGCGTGCCACCACCGCATAGACGGAGTTCACGATGCGCAGCGAGTCGCCCAGCTCCTCGGGCACATCCAGCATCACGCGGACCCGGCACGGCAGGCGCGCGTCGCTGGCCAGGCGCGCCACGACGGGCACCAGATCGAAGTAACGGTTCGAGAGGTGGAACACCATCACGCCGCCGGGCTTGAGCTTGTCGCGGTAGGCGGCGAGTGCTTCGCGCGTCAGCAGGTGCACGGGGATGGCGTCCGAGGTATAGGCATCGAACACCATTAGATCGAATCGCTCATGCGTCGCTGCGATCGAGCGGCGGGCATCGCCGAGCACGATCGTCTGTGCGGCGCGGCTGGCGGCGAGGTAGCAGAAGTAGCTCGTGTCGCTGGCAATGCGCTCAACGATCGGGTCGATCTCGAACATCGTCCAGCGCTCGCCCGCTCGCGCGTAAGCGGCGAGTGCGCCGGTCCCGAGTCCGGCGATCGCGACGCTGCGTCCTTCGCGCACGGGCAGCTCATTGAATACATCGCCAGCAGGGCCAGTGCGGTGGTAGTAACCGAGAGCCTCGTCGCAGCGCGGGGGCAGCACCTGCTGCGAGCCGTGCAGCGTGGAGCCGTGGATCAGGTCGTGGAACCTGTCGTCGGAGGTGAGCATCACGCGGTGGACACCGAAGAACCCGCGCTCCTGATGCAACAGCCGGGCGCGCTGCATCAAGCTGCCGGGGTCGGCGAGCAGCACGGCGGCCAGCGCCAGCCCGAATCGCAGCGGCCGGCCCGCGAGCGCGTAGAGCGGTAGCGCCAGCGCCGAAAACAGCAGCGCGATCGCCACGCCACTCATGGGTAGCTTGAAGATGGAGCACGCGGCATAGAACGCCACGACCACTCCGCCCATCAACACCGGCACCACGAAATCGAGCAGGCGCGAACGGTCGTCCAGCTTGAGCGCTCCGCGCGCCGGCATGGCGAGGCAGGCGAGCACGATGGCGATGGGGTATTCCGCGATCGACCTGAACGCGACGGGCGCCACGAGCGCGTTGAACACACCACCCAGTGCTCCGCCCACGGCGAGCCACAGGTAGAACTCGGTCAGGTGGCGTGGCGAGGGCCGGTCTTTGGCCAACTCTCCATGGCAGACCATCGCGGCGATGAACATCATCAGCAGGTGCAGCGCGACAACCAGGCGCACGGGCTCCGCGGCGCGCGCTTCCATCACGATCACCAGTGCGATGACCGACATGGGGAGGGCGCGCACCATCACCTTGTGCGGCAACAGCGGCCGGCTGGCGAACACGAGGATGAAGCTCAACAGATAGAGCGCGAGCGGTAAGACCCACAGCAGAGGAATCGCGGCGACCTCGGTGGTGATGTGCGTGGTGACGCCGATCATCAAGCTCGAAGGGATGAACGCGAGGATCACCCAACGCCAGCGGCGCGGCATGGTGATCTGGGCGCGCGCGGTGGGCGAGTGGTCCGCGATGTCGATGACAGGCGGGTGGAGCTCGCTCGCGACGGCCGCGGCGGCGGCACGCGATGAGCGCGCGAGCCACAGCGCGCAGCCGATGATGAGCAGCGCGAGCGTCGCGTAACCGGCGGTCCACAGCGTGCTCTGCTCCGCCAACCGCAGACGCGGCTCGATCAGCAACGGGTAGCCGAGCAGCCCGAGCATGCTGCCGGCGTTGCTCGCGGCGTAGAGGAAGTAGGGGTCGCGCGCGCCGGAGTGCCCGCTGGCGGCGAACCACTTTTGGATCAGCGGCCCCGTGGTCGAGACCACGAAAAACGGCAGCCCGATCCCCACCGCGAGTAGCGCGAGCATCCAGGCGACCGGGCTGTGATCGGTCGGCGGCGACCAGCCGTGGGGCAGCGCGATGGGCAGGCAGAGGAACGCGGCCGCCACGATCCCCACGTGCACGATGGCCTGGCGCCGCACCGTCAGCCAGCGCGTCAGCAGGTGCGCGTAGGCGTAACCGGCGAGCAAAGTCATCTGGTAGAACACGAGCGCCGTGTTCCACACCGAGGGCGACCCACCGAGCATCGGGAGCACCATCCGGGCGAACATGGGCTGCACGAGGAACAGCAACCCGGCGCTCACGAGCACGGTAATCACATGCAGGGCGAGCATCTTAGCGTTATCGGCCATCGGGAGGGCCGACGCAACCCACACCTGAGGGGCCAAGCGTGGTATACTCGACCACTACCATATACGCGGGAGCTCAGCGCATGGCACAGGCACCCATCAACACCGACCGACTCAAGCTCATCTCCGCCACCCCCGAGCTGCTGCGGATGGAGCTTGCCGACCGCAAAAAGTTCGCGTCAGCGATCGAATCCGTGATCGCCCCGGGCTGGCCGCCAGGGGAGTACGACGCCGAGGCGTCGCGCTACTTCATCGACCAGATGACGAAGCATGGCGAGCGCGTCTCGGGCTGGCTGATCTACTACGTGGTCACCGCACCCGAACTCGCGAACCCTCGCGAGCTCGTCGCCGCGGTCGGCTACTTCGGACCCCCGGATGCAAACGGTGTCGTGGAGATCGGATTCTCGGTCGTCGACACCTGGCGCGGCCGTGGCGTCGCGACCGAAGGCGTGCGCGCCTTGGTCGACCGTGCGCTGCGTCACAGCAAGGTCCGCCAGATCATCGCGCGCACAACGCTCGACAATGCATCGTCGGTCTCGGTGCTCAAGAAGTCGGGATTCCGCGAGACGCCGGTGCGCGAGAAGGACCTCGTGAGGTTCGAGTACGCGGGGTGCTAAGTTAGTTCGATGCAACGCCTACTCGCTTCACTCCTCGCGGTCATTGCTCTCGGCGCATGCGCCGCGGTCGCTGGCGCCGGTGGATTCTGCGACCGAGCGGTTTCGTACTTCGTCTACCCGTACGACGCGGGCGAGCGCCAGTACTATGAGTGGCACGTCTACGATCCCTCGCGTGGCGGCAATGTGTTGTTCCTCACGAGCCCAGGTGGCTTCGAGGAGTTGCGCTGGGACACCAGCTTCAGCACGGCCTACTACCGCTCTGGGCTGACGCTCTACCGCGTCGCGTGGAAATATGGCGCCAAGTCTGAAGCGGTGTGCGACCTGCCTCAGCTCAAGAACCCAGTGAATTGGTGGTTCAACCCCGACAGCGCGTGCTGGCAGTACGCCTCGGCGAACTTGATTGAAACCGGTGAAGTTCACCTGCGCTACGCATGCGAGTTGTGGCAGTCCTCGCGAGATTGCTGGAGCTGGAAGCGCATCCGCGCCGACACGCTCGTGTGCGAGAAGGGCGATTGCGACGAGTGGTCGTGGACCGAAGGCGAGTGGGCCAAGCCAGCGCCGAGCGTGACGCTCAAGGATCTCGATGGCGTGACGTGGCCGGCGACGTGGGCCGATCGCGCATTGCCGTTCGACACGCTGACCGTCACGACTGGCGATGCCGGATCGGGTGGCGCCGATGGTTGGTACTACGTCGGGACCAGCCACGCCTCGCGACGCGGCATTGCGTTCCGGATGCGGCACGCCAGTGAGCCGGAGGCGAGCGAGCCGTACTACTTCGTGGACCTCGATCGCAAGACTCTCCGTCGTATCGAGAGTCTGCGGCCGGACGATGCATGGTCGAGCTCGCTCATGGCTGAATGCTGCGACCTGCTGCTGTTGCCTGGGCCTACCGGCAATCCCTTGATCGTGAACCCCACGAGCGGGCGGGTGGTCTTCTCGCGCGCATGGAATGCGAAGCGAGCGGTCTGGGTGACGCGGCCGCGCTGGTAATTCCCGGCCGCCTTCGAGTGCGGCGGTGATATGCTTTTGCTCATGCGACTCGCCCCCCTCATCCTGCTCGCGGTCTTGGCCAGCGCGTTCTTCACGGCGCCCGCGCACGCACAAGTCTTCTATGTGAGTCGCGTCGCCGACGGCAACCGCATGGGGGTGACGCTCACGAACTACGGCTGCATCGGCAACAACTTCGTCAGCCGTTCGCCCTCGATGGAGTTTCCGCTGGGTTCGGGATTCGAACACCTGACGCACGGCGGGTTGTGGATCGGTGCGCAAACCGCGGACGCCAATGGCAGCTTTACCGGCGTCACCTCCGCGGCGCTCGACGGCAGCACTGGCCTATCGACGCAGGGCTTCAGCGAGTTCACGCCCGCAGGAGCGGCGATCGGGTTGCGCTCGAACCTGCCCACGAGCCCGTACTACACGACGTCCGCCGTGAGCGCGTGGGACATGGTGAGCGCCTTCCACGACTCAATCGCCAAGCGTGCCGACTACAACAGCGAGTTCCATCGCCCGCTGCGTCTGAGTGTCCGGCAGGAGAGCTACCAGTTCCAGAACACGCCCGTGCGCGACGTGCTGTTCCTGCGCTATGTCATAACGGCGCTCGGTCCCGAACCATTGCGCAATGCGTGGGTGGGGCTCTACACGGAATTCGCCAGCGGGAACAAGTCGGCCTCGGCCGTCTGGCCTCCGACAGGGTGGTTCAAGAAGAAATGGATCCAGTCCGATACGGCCCCACCGATGCTGCGCGAACACTATTGCCTCAGTCAGCCCGTGCCACAGTCGTGCCAGCTACAGGCGGTGCCGTACTGGGTCGGTTCGGCAGTCCTCACGGCGCCTGACCCAGCCCGCGGTCAACAGGTCACCGTGTCGGCGTGGCCGTACGGGCCGGGCAGTCCATTGCGTGATCAGGACTCTGAGCGCTACGCGCTCATGTCGACCGGTGTGATCCAGCCGCTGACGGGCGACTCGCTGATGCCGTCCAGTGGCGACCCGATCGAACTTCTTGCGCTCGGCCCTTTCCCGCTCATCGCCGCAGGGGACAGCATCACGGTGGACTTCGCGTTGGTTGGCGGCGGCGAGATCGCCGACATCGATGCGGCCGCGATCAACGCACAACAATTCGCCGCGGACGGATTCGACATTGCGACGCCGGTGCGCGTGTCGCTCGCCGCATCGCTAGCCGAGACGGGCCGCGTCACGCTGGATTGGTTCGCCGGCGCGCGCGCGGGGGAGATGACGGTCGAACGGAATCGCGACGGTGCCTGGACTCCCGTGGCGACGATCGCCCCGGACGGCGACGGTCACCTTCGCTACGACGATCGCGATGTCGTTGTGGGCGCGCGCTACGGCTACCGTCTGTCGGCCGATGGCGCGACATCCGGCGAAACCTGGGTGGTCGTCCCGGCGGCGACGCTCGCATTGTTCGCCGCGCCACGTGGCGCCGTGGGAGCGGGGCGAGTCCCCGTGGACTTCGCGCTCGCATCATCCGCGGCGGCACGGCTCGAACTCGTCGATGTCGCGGGCCGGCGCATCAGTTCGCGCGAGGTCGGCTCACTCGGCGCCGGCCGTCACACCGTCGACCTCACACCCGTCGCGCGCATCGAGCCAGGCATCTATTTCCTGCGGCTGACGCAGGCGAATCGCTCTGTTAGCTCGAGGATCGTCGCAGTTCCCTGACGCGCACGGTGGGCCCGCCGGGTTCTGCCCGCGCGCCGTCGTCGCTCTCAAAGAATCCGCGGCGCTTGCCCGAAACTCCCCATCGCGGTTACTTTTCCCCGCTCGGGTAGCGGTCGGGGAGCATCTCGCCGTCACCCAAATGCCTCGCGGAGAGGTGTCCGAGCGGTTGAAGGAGCACGATTGGAAATCGTGTAGGGGTTAAAATCCCTCGAGGGTTCGAATCCCTCTCTCTCCGCCATTTTTCA
>JAYSRO010000119.1:0-1593 GCA_043720995.1 Candidatus Eiseniibacteriota bacterium | reverse complement strand
CCGCGGCCAAGGCGCTCGTCGAAAGCGGGCGCGTCGTGGGGCTGCAGATCGGCGACAAGGGGATCAACAAGCACGGCGAGAAGAAGCCCAACTACCAGCCTGGCGCCATCTGCAATGCCAAAGCCACCGTGCTGTGCGAGGGTCCGCGCGGGACGCTGACCAAGCAGCTGGAGCGCCAGCTAGGTCTCACCCTCGGCAAGAATCCTCAAGTTTACGCCACGGGCGTGAAGGAACTGTGGGAGATGCCGCCCGGCCGCGTGCAGAAGGGCCGCGTGATTCACACCATGGCGTGGCCGCTCACGAACGACACGTTTGGCGGCGCGTTCATCTATGGCCTCGACGACACGCACTGGTATGTCGGCTTCGTCACCGGGCTCGACGCGCACGATCCGACAAGCGACCCGCACGGCAACCTGCAGCGCTTCAAGACGCACCCGTTCGTGCGCGCGCTGCTCGAAGGCGGCAAGCCAGTCGGCTATGGCGCCAAGGCGATCCCCGAGGGCGGCTACTGGGCGATGCCGAAGCTGTCGGCCGATGGCGTGCTGCTGTGTGGCGACTCCGCGGGATTCCTGAACGGTGCGCGGCTCAAGGGCATTCACTTGGCAATCAAGTCGGGCATGCTCGCCGCGGAGACGTTGTTCGAGTGCCTGCTGGCCGGTGACTTCTCGAAGGAACGCCTGAGCGGTTACGATAAGCGCTTCGAATCCTCGTGGGCAGGTGAAGAAATGCGCGGCGTGCGCAACTTCCATCAGGGCTTCGACGAAGGGCTGTTCGCCGGCATGTTCAACGTCGGGCTAGGGCTGGTGACCGGTGGACGCGACTGGCTGCTGCGCGATCGCGCCCCCGGGCATCCGGGCCACGAGCGCATGCGCAAACTGCGTGACGTGCATCCCGACGGCAAGCCCGCTGCGGCAAAGTTCGACGGCACCCTGACGTTCGACAAGCTGGCGGATGTCTATCTTTCGGGCACCACGCACGACGAAGACCAACCGGTGCACCTGCTGGTGGCCGATACCAGCGTGTGTGCCACAAAGTGCCGCGAGGAGTTCGGTAACCCGTGCCAGCACTTCTGCCCTGCCAGCGTCTATGAAATGGTGGCTGACGAGGCCAAGCCGGGCGCGCTGCGGCTGCAGATCAACGCCTCGAATTGCGTGCACTGCAAGACTTGCGATATCGCCGATCCTTACCAGATCATTACATGGGTCACGCCCGAAGGCGGTGGCGGCCCTGACTACAAGAACCTCTAGCACCACGCATCGGATCTCCGTCGCGCGGTGCGGCAGGAACACGAGGACACTCGCTATGACCGCAACGACCACACGCTTCTCCTCGCTGGTGCGCAGCACCGTGCTGCTGGCGGCCGCATCACTGCTTGCCCTGCTGCAGTTGTCCTGCTCGGCGACCTCGCTGACGCCCACGGCGAATCCCATGCCGGCCGCGCGCGCCAGCCTGCGTCCCGAATACCGCGTGTTCTACGACGAGCTACAGGAGTATGGCGATTGGGTGTTGATCGAGCCCTACGGCTTCGCATTCCGTCCGAAGACGCGTTTCGGCAACTGGTCACCGTATTCCGATGGGTTCTGGTCGGCGAGT
>JAYSRO010000118.1:0-1597 GCA_043720995.1 Candidatus Eiseniibacteriota bacterium | reverse complement strand
TTCGCACGCGCGTGTTCCTCGGCCCTCGCTCATGCGGCGTAGCCCGCGTTGGTGAGTTTTTCAATGTTGTGGACGAGGCAAAAGAGCTGCCACTGGCCGTTGACCTTGGTGCGGCCGCGCAGCGTGAAGCGGTCGAGCCGCTTGTTGAAGCGGATGTTCGCGAACACCGGCTCAACGGTAGCGAATCGCCGCCCGTACGCCGCGCGGCCCGCCGGTGTATCGAGCCGCTGCTGCATGCGTGTCGTGTGTGTGTCCTTCGGCGGTGGAGCCGTCTCGATCGGCACGCGCCCGCGCAAGAACGCGACGTTCCGCACCACCGTCGTCTCCGGCGTGCGCAGACACTGCGCGCGGAGCGCACACGGCGCGCAATCACGCGCCGCGCCGCGAAAGTGTTCGCCGACATAGCCCTTCGTCACGTTGCTGGCGCCTTTGCGATACAACGACTTCCCGGCCGGACAGACACACGTGCGCGCCTCCGCGTCGTACGTGAAATCGTTCGGTGTAAACATCGACGACGCGGGTCGTGCCTCGCGCGACTTGTCATGCAGCGGATCCGGCGCCGTGGTGTGGTGCTCGCGGTCGACGAACCGGTCGTCGCGCTGCCGCATGTCGGGATCCGCAATGAGGGCTGTGACGTCCAAGTCCGCGAGCGCGGCGAGATTCGCTTCGCTATGGTACCCGGCATCCGCGGTGAGCAGTGTCGCACTCGTGCGGAGGGGGGCGAGCGCCGTCACGACCGGGAGCAGGAGTTCTTGTTCCGAGCCCGTCCCGTGCGCTTGCGCATTCACGATGATTTGATGCGCGGCATCAACGGCCGCCACGCCGGTGTACCCTTGGATGACGCCCTTGTCCGTCGCCATCTTCGCACTCTCGTTGTCCGTTTGATTGCTCTTCCGGAGCCCGCCCGTCGGTCCGCGGCGATCGTCGGGATGCGTGGCGAGCCACGCGCGCAGTTGCTCGGCATCGCGGGTCAGCCGCGCGACCCGCGCCGTCGTCTTGGCGGCGACATCGGGCTCCAGGTCCAGCATGTCGGTCGCGCGATGCCGGTCCAGCATCGTCTGCGCGGCGGTTTCCAACTTCTCGGCCCGCTGCGTGAATTCGGCGCGCGTGCCGCTCCGATGCGTGGAGGCGTTGCTCGGCAGTTTGACTCCATCAATCGCAAACATCTCGCGCCCGATCAATCCTTGCCCGTCGCACACCGCCAGCACGGCCGCAAAGACCTGCGCGATGTCGTCACGCAGCGTGCTGACGAAGTGGGCGATGGTCGTGAAGTGCGGGGCCGTCATGCCACACAGCGCCATAAACGTCACGTGCTCCTCGCACGCCCGCTCGATGGCGCGACTGCGGACGATCCCATGCGAATAGGCAAAGAGCACCACTTTCAACAACATCGCGGGCGGGTAGGCGGGCGCGCCGGTCGTATCGTTCCGGAAGCGGGCGTCGAAGTGCGCCAGGTCGACCTCGTGGTCAAGTAAGTGGTTCAGCGCGTGCTCGAACGTCCCGGGGAGCAACTGACGGGCGAGGTCCACCGCCACGAACTGCGGATTGGTGTCCAGCGACTTGTATCGGGCCATGGTGGGGTGCTCGACAGCGAGGG
>JAYSRO010000117.1:0-6959 GCA_043720995.1 Candidatus Eiseniibacteriota bacterium | reverse complement strand
CGTTGCGCGTGTAGTCGACGAAGGTGTTGTAGAGGATGTACTCGGGGCCCTGGATGATCGGGCCCAGCGAGATGCAGCTGTAGTTGCCGACAAAGCGGTTGCCCCAGAAGCGCAGGTTCAACCCCGAGACGGTGTCGGTCTCGATGCCGTCGTCACCGCAGCCGCTCACCGTGTTGCCGTAGTAGTCGGCATCCGCGGCGGTGTCTTCAGACGACTGGCCATCGTTGGCGTCGAGCCCGTCGAAGCCACCATCGACGACGTTGTAGCGGATCACGTTGCCGCGCGCTCCCCGATTGGAGATCGACGGGTTCTCTTCGTCGTGCGCCTTGGTGGCCGACCACGGCCAGGTGCCGATGCGCGGATCGAAGGCGTAGTTGTGCTCGATCAAGTTGTTGGCGCCGGTCGTCAGGCGGATGAACACGTGGCGCCCGCCGAGCGTGCTGATGAAGTTGTCAGCGATCCAGTTGTTGGCGCCATAGATCTGGAAGCCCGAGCCACCCGAGCCGGTGCCGAAGTGGCGGACCTGGAAGCCCGAGACGTGCCAGTACGAGCTGCCCATGGTCATGCCCACGTTGTAACGCGCGACGTACATCGTGTGGCTATTCGGGTTGAGGCTGCCCTCGAGCTTCACGTAGAGCCTGCCGCCTTCGATGACAAAGCCCTGCCCCAGCCCATGCGCGTTCGACTGCAGGTTCGCGAGGCTCGGCTCCTTGTAGAGACGCATCAGGCTGTCGGCACACACCAGGCGGTTCGCCGTCGGCGTGTAAGCGATGCTGAAGACTCCGCCGCCGTCGTCGCGCCAGTCGGTGCGGTGCAGCAAGCCGGGATCGGCGCCTTCGAGAATGACGCCCGGGCCATCGGCGGTGAGGTGGATCGGCAGCGTGGCCGTACCGTTCTTCGAAGTCGTGAGCGTTTCGTAGTAGATGCCGGGGCGCACACGGATCTCGTCGCCCGGCTGCACCTTCGTCATGGCGTTGGCAATCGTGAGCAGCGGCGCCGTCGTGGTGCCCGCGTTCGAGTCGCTGCCGTTGATGGCCACCCACCAGATGCGGCCGCTCGGCGTCGCGGGCAGCAGCGAGCGCGTCGTGGTCGCGACCGTGGCACTCGTGGCGCCTCCATCGGCGTCGGCGATGACGACACGCGCTTCGTAGTTGGTGCCGGGCGTGAGCCACAGGATGCTGCCGGCCCAACGACTGTTGGTGATGCGCGTCAGGGTGACGCCGGTCTGCCAGTTGGTGTCACCGGCGGGGCGCCATTCGACGTGCGCCGTGGCGTTGGCGTTGGCGTCGCCCGTGTAAACGAGCCGCAGCCCGATGGCTTCGAAGGTGGGATACAGCTCGAGCGAGCCAGCCGTCGATGCGTTCTGCGCAAGGGCCTGGGCCGGGAACACCGCGGCCAACAGGAAGAGCAGCACGCCGAGTCGTTTGGTCACGTACGGTAACTCCTCGGGTTTTGCACGGACACCCGTGCAAAGTGCAGAAGGAACTTGCCGCTACCCCAGTGATTCACTGGGATTGGCGTAGGGCCTGGCAGGGCACATCAATACTCGTGCCTTGGGACCACCGATCAAAGAGGGTCGGCGGATACTACCCCGCTTGCCCTCGAGGCGTCATTGAGGATTAACTGATGCAGGCGCCGCAACCAGCCTTTGCATGCCCTTCACACAACCCCTCCCGTGCACACATCCAAGGACGTTATGGAAGAGCGTGACCTGATCTACGACTGGAACGATGCCGGCGAACGTTGGGTCCGCCCCACCACGATCCAGTTCGACGATGAAACGCTGCGTGATGGTTTGCAGTCGCCCTCCGTCAAAGCGCCAGGCATCGACGAGAAGATCCGCATCCTCCACTTGATGGACCGGCTGGGGCTCGACACCGCCGACATCGGTCTCCCCGGGGCGGGGCCGCATGTCGTCAAGGATGTCTTGCAGCTGGCCCTTGAGATTCGCGATGCGAAGCTATCGATCCATGCCAATTGCGCCGCGCGCACACTGAAGCAGGACATCGTGCCCGTTGTGGAGATCTCGCAGAAGGTCGGAATCCCGATCGAGGTGTGCACCTTCATCGGCTCCTCGCCCATTCGCCAGTACGCCGAGAACTGGACGCTCGAGACGATGCTCAAGCACACCGAGGACGCCATCACCTTCGCGGTGAAGGAAGGGCTGCCGGTAATGTACGTCACCGAGGACACCGTGCGCGCGAAGCCCGAAGTGCTGCGGCAACTGTTCCTCACCGCGATCCGCTGCGGCGCCCAGCGGCTGTGCCTGTGCGACACGGTGGGCCACGCGACGCCGACGGGGGCCGCAAACCTCGTGCGCTTTGCCGCCGAGATCGTGCGCGAATCGGGCGCCGACGTCGGACTCGACTGGCATGGGCACAGCGACCGCGGGCTCGCCGTGATCAACACCATCGCGGCCATGATGGCGGGGGCCACGCGCGTGCATGGCTGCGCGATCGGCATCGGCGAGCGCGTCGGCAACACGCCGATGGACCAGTTGCTCATCAACCTTCGCCTGCTCGGCTGGATCGAGAATGACTTGAGCTGCCTCGGCGAATACTGCGAACTGACGAGCGCCGCGACCGGCGTGCCGATCCCTCCGAACTACCCTGCGATCGGGCGCGATGCCTTCCGCACCGGCACCGGCGTGCATGCGGCGGCGGTGATCAAGGCGCTCGCCAAGGGCCAGGACTGGCTCGCCGACCGCGTCTACTCGGGCGTACCGGCCTCGCTCGTGGGACGCCGCCAGGAAATCGAAGTGGGACCGATGAGCGGCGAGAGCAACGTCATCCACTGGCTGGAGCAAGCGGGTATCGAGCCGACCGCGGAGCGCGTGAAGGCAGTGTTCCAGATGGCGAAGAGCGTCGATCGCGTGCTGAGCGGCGATGAGATCCGCGCAGCAGCGCTGGGCGCAACGGCGCCCGCGCGGACATGAGCCGCTCGTTCACACGCGGCACCGTGGTGATGCTCGCACTGCTGGCGGCGCACGCGGCGTTGGGCGCGACCGCAAAGCCATCCACCGCGTCGAAGCCGCGCGCTGCGAAGCCTGCGACGGCGAAATCCGCGCACAAGCCCAGCCCCAAGTCGCGCGTTGAGCTGGCGAAGCACGCGATCCAACTCGCGCAGAACGTCTGCTCGCTCGAGGAACTCGGCGGCTACGGGCAAGCAGCGGCACAATTGCGCGAGCTACGCAGCTTCGCTCCCGTCGATCCCGATCTCGACCTGGCGCTCGCGCTCAATCTCGCGCGCAGCGGCGAGCGCGACTCGGCGGCGGCGCTGCTCTACGACCGAGTCCTGACGATTGCGCTGGGCGACACCGCGTACCGCGCGAACTTCGAGATCTACGGCTGGCGTCACGAGAAAGCTTACTTCGGCGGCCAGTTCGAGGGCTGGTACTGGTACGTGGCGCGCGCACGCGCCGAGGTCGATGCCTCGCGTGGGCGCTGGCTCGAAGCGCGTGAGGCCGCGCGCATCTGCACGCGTGCGCGTCCGCTGGCCGGCGTCGAGTGGTACCTGTTCGCGTTGTGCGCGGCACGCACCGGCGATCTCGAGGAAGCGCGCCCCGCGCTCGAACACGCATTGCTCCTGGCGCCCATGCTGCCCGAAGCGCACTACCTGTCGGGGCTGTTCGCCTGGCGCGATGGCAAGCGCGGCGAGGCGCAAGCGGACTTCCGCGCCGCACTCGACCTCGACTCGACCTATCGCGAGTGCGCAGTGGCGCTCACACGCTCGCGGTTGCCCGTGGCGCCCGATTCGCTCCCGGCGCGTTTGCTGACACGCGCGCGTGAGCCGGCGCTGCTGACCTCGCCCGCGCGGCCCAAGTTCGACGAGTTCATCCAGCTTTCGAAGCCGGCGCGCGTGACGAAGCGCGTCGACATCGTCATCCCCGACTCGCTGAGCGATCGTGTCAAGCCGATCACGCTCGCGCCGCTCGTGTTGTTCAACGAGCAGGGCCACGCGGTGTTCCACCAGGATCCATGGGCGTCCGCGACCAGCGCGCCTGCGGCCTTTGTGGGGATGGTCTCCGAGGCCATTCGTGGCTGGGAGATCGAGCCCGCCGTCGCCAACAACCATCCGCAGGCGATCTGGATGGAGCTGGACGTCCATGCCGGTACAGCACCCAAGGGAGAGTGAGCATGAGCCCCAAAACCTACCGTATTGCGGTGATCCCCGGCGACGGCATTGGGCCCGAAGTCGTGCGCGAAGCGGTGCGCGTGCTCGACCGCGTCGCGGCACAGGAAGGCTTCAAGGTGGAGCGCACGATGTTGCCCTTCGGCGCCGAGCACTACCTGAAGACGAAGGAGATCTTCCCCGACTCCGCCTACGACGACGTGGCAAAGCACGATGCCATCCTGCTCGGCGCGATCGGCGACCCGCGCATCGAGGTCGGGCTGCTCGAGTTTGGCATCATCGCGCGGCTGCGCTTTGGCCTCGACCTGTACGTGAACCTGCGCCCCGTCCAGCTGTACGCCGAGCACCTCTGCCCGCTCAAGGACAAGGGGCCCGAGCATGTCGACTTCATCGTGGTGCGCGAGAACACCGAGGACGCCTACGCCGGCATGCGCGGGTTCTTCAAGAAGGGCACGCCCGATGAGATCGCGACGCAAGAGATCATCTTCACGCGTAAGGGCGTCGAGCGCGTGATCCGCTACGCCTTCGAACTGGCGCGCTCGCGCAACAAGCGCAAGAAGCTCACGCTGATCGACAAGGCCAATGCCGTGCGCGCGATGGACCTGTGGACGCGCGTGTTCGCCGAAGTCGGCGCCGAGTACCCGGACATCGAGCGCGAGCACAACTACATCGATGCCGCGTGCATGTACGTGGTGAAGAACCCCGAGTGGTTCGACACCGTGGTGACCAGCAACATGTTCGGCGACATCTTCACCGATCTCTCGGCCATGCTGCAGGGCGGCATGGGGGTGGCCGCCAGCGGCAACATCCACCCCGGGCGCGTCAGCCTGTTCGAGCCGATTCATGGCTCGGCGCCCAAGTACGGCGGCCAGAATGTCGCGAGCCCGATCGCCACGATCGCGGCCGTGCAGATGATGCTCGACTACTTGGGCGAAACGCGGGGTGCGGCGCGCATCGAACAGGCGATCGCTTCGCTGCTGCGTTCAAGGCGCGTGCCCTCGCTGGGCACCGACTCGGGGCTGTCGACCTCGCAAGTGGGCGACCTGGTGCTCGCCGAGCTGGAGTTGGTCGTTAAAGTCTAGCCGTCGCGAATCCTCGCAACTCGTTGCACTCACAGGAGAACTCCAGCCCGTGGAACTCGGGGTCTATTCATTTGCCGATGTGACACCGGATCCCGCCACCGGCAAGACGGTCTCTCCCGCACAGCGGCTGTGCGACCTGATTGAGGAAGCCGAACTCGCCGACCAGCTGGGGCTCGACGTGTTTGGCGTCGGCGAGCACCACCGCCACGAATTCGCGGTCTCCACCCCCGCGGTGGTGCTGGCCGCCATCGCGATGCGCACCCAGCGCATCCGGCTGACGAGCGCGGTCACGGTGCTGAGCTCCGACGATCCCGTGCGCGTGTTCCAGGAATTCTCGACGCTCGACCTGCTGTCCGGCGGGCGCGCCGAAGTGATGGCGGGGCGCGGCTCGTTCATCGAATCGTTCCCACTGTTCGGCTACGACCTCGAGGACTACGACGCGCTGTTCGCCGAGAAGCTCGGGCTGCTGCTCCAGCTGCGCGACCACGTCGAGGTGACGTGGCAGGGCAAACACCGCGCGCCGATCGATCATCGCGGCGTCTACCCGCGCCCGCTGCAGCAGCCGCTGCCCGTGTGGCTCGCCGTGGGCGGCAGCCCTGATTCGGCGCTGCGCGCGGGCACGCTCGGCGTGCCGATGGCGCTGGCGATCATCGGCGGCATGCCGCGCCGCTTCGTCACGTTCGCGCAGTTGCACCGCGAGGCCGCTCAACGGGCCGGGCATGCGCTGTTGCCGATGAGCATCAATTCGCCGGGCTACATCGCCGACACCGCGCAGCAGGCGGCGAACGAATTCTTCCCTTCGTACTCGCGCATGATGAACACCATCGGCCGCGAGCGCGGCTGGCAGCCCATGAGCCGCGCCGACTTCGATCACCTGCACGGCGCCGAGGGGGCGCTCGTGCTCGGCGGGCCGGCCGAAGTCGCGGACAAAATCATCGCGCAGCACGCGCTGTTCAAGCACCAGCGCTTCCTGATCCAGTTGAGCGTGGGCACACTGCCGCACGCCCAGATCATGCATGCGATCGAGCTGTTCGGGACGCAGGTGGCGCCGCGCGTGCGCGCCGCGGTCGGCGCTTGAGCGCCCGCCTCGTGACACCGCGCGTGCGCGCCGCGGTCGGCGCTTGAGCGCGCGCTTCGTGGCACCGCGCGTGCGCGGCAGCGCGTGCTGCCTCGCGGCCCTGCTGCTGGTGCTGCCCTGCGTCGCTGCCGCGGGCGTCGTGCGCGGCACCCTCGATGTGTCGCGGGCGCGCGCGCGCTTCGCCGAAACGCAGGCCGCGCTGCCCGATTCGATCGCAGCGCTCGCGGAACCGTTGCCCGCGGCGGTGGTGTGCGTCGAGGCCATTCCGCCCAAGCTCGAGAAGAAGCTCGCCCGCAAGGCAGCACCCGCGAGCATCCTCCAGGAGGGCGGCGCCTTCCACCCGCGCACGATGTGCGTGCCGGTGGCGACCGCGGTGACCTTCCTCAACCAGGACCGCGTCTACCACAACATCTTCAGCGTCTCGCCTGCACGCCGCTTCGACGTCGGCTCATACGGCCCGCGCGAGACGCGCCGGGTGACGTTCGATGCCACGGGTGCTGTGCAATTGTTCTGCGAGCTCCACCCCGCCGAGCTCGGCTTCATTTACGTCACGCCCAACCACGCCTACGCGCGCCCCAACAGCGACGGTGGATTCAGGCTGCCCAAGTTGCCGCCCGGCAAGTACACGCTGCGGGTGTGGCACCCGACCTTCGGCACCACCACGAAGG
>JAYSRO010000116.1:0-6959 GCA_043720995.1 Candidatus Eiseniibacteriota bacterium | reverse complement strand
CGGCCCTGAAACGAATACGCGTGTCCGCGAGTTCAGGGGACGCCGCCGGTGTCGTGGCGGCGGCGGGCGCGGGAACGGGTGCGGGTGCTGGCTCGTGCGAGGGCGGTGCTTCTGGGGGCGCGACAGGTGCAGGAGCATTCACGGGATGGCCGGTGAAGGCGACCGACACCACCTTGTGGTTGATCACCCGGTGAAAGCGCGCGGCGAGCAATGTTTCGACATCGCGCACGATCTGCTTCGCTGGGCGGTTCGAGGAGGTGACGATGTGGATCTCGCGGATCTCGTCACCCTGTGCATGGATGACCGCGCTTTCGACGTCGCGAAGGCTCATCAATGCGGCTTCTGCCTGACTCATCCAACTTGCGCGGGCGGCGTCCATCGGGGCTTCTCCTAAGATGCAAATGCTTACAAGGTCGCATGATCCGTGCGTTGTCAACCCTAACACATGAACTATCGCCCGCCGGGAAGTGTTCCCTGCCCCTCGGGCGGCTGTCAATCCTTCGCGGCGAACGGGTCCTGGAGGTCAAAGTGCATCATGCCGTGGAGCGTCTTCAGGCGCGCGGTGATCTCCTCAGGACTGGCCTCGGCCAGCCGCTGGGGGCTGAAGCCCTCGATCGCCAGGGAGGCCATGGTGGCGCCGCATGCCAGGGCCTGCCGTAAGGCGTTGCCATCGCGCGCTCCACAGCGGGCCAGCCAGCCGATGAAACCGCCGGCGAATGAGTCCCCGGCGCCGGTGGGATCGGTCAGGTCCACGACGGGGAAGGCCGGCGTGATGAAACGTTCCTCCCGCGACTGGTACAGCGCACCGTGCTCGCCCTTCTTGATGATGACGGCCCGCGCGCCCTGGTCGAGCAGGCGGTCCGCGGCGCGCGTGAGTTGCGTCTCCCCCGCCAGCGCGCGCGCTTCTTCCTCGTTGAGCAGCGCCACGTCCACTTCGCGCAGCACTTCGAGCACGCGATCGGGTTTGCGCGCGATCCAGTAGTTCATGGTGTCGGACAGCGACAGCAACGGACGTGGGATCTGGCGCAACACTTCGAGCTGCAGGTCGGGATCGATGTTCGCGAGGAACACATAGGGCGTTCGGCGGTGCTGGTCGTCGAGATGCGGATGGAACGTCGAGAACACATTCAACTGCGTCTCGAGCGTGTGCGCATGCCCGAGTTCGGCGGCGTACTCGCCGCGCCAGCGGAACGTGCGACCCTTCGCCGTCTCGAGCCCGCTCAGGTCGATGCCGCGCGATTCCAGCAGCGCGCGCGAGTCCTGCGGGAAGTCATCCCCCACGACCGCCACGAGCCGCACCGGCGCGAACTGGCTGGCCGACACCGAGAAATACGACGCCGAGCCGCCCAACGCATCGACGACCTCGCCGAACGGTGTGCGGATGGAATCCAGCGCCACCGAGCCGACCACCAGAATCGGGGACGCGGTCACGCCACGGTCTCCGCTTCGCGTTCCATGCGCTCGGGGGCGGTGACGCCCATCAGCGCGAGGCCATTCGCCAGCGTCACGCGCGTGGCCTCGGCGAGCAGCAGGCGGTCGCGCGACTGCGCGACGTCGTCCGAGACGACACGGCAGGCGTGGTAGAAACGGTGGAACTCCGCCGCGGTTTCGATCAGGTAGTTCGGCACGCGGTGTGGTTCGCGCATATCCGCGGCACCCCGCACCACTTCCGGGAACGCCGCCAGCTTGCGCACCAGCGCGCGCTCTTCCGGCGCCGCGTAACGCAGCGCCGCCGCAGGTGCGGGCGAGAGCCCGCGCTCGGCGGCGTAGCGGATGACCGAGGCGATGCGCGCGTGCGCGTACTGCACGTAGAACGCCGGGTTCTCGTCGTTCTGCTGCTTGACGAGATCGAGGTCGAAGTCCAGGTGCGCGCTGGTGGAACGCATCAGGAACGAGAACTTGGCGCTGTCGGCGCCGACATCGTCCATCAACTCGCGCAAGGTGATGAACTGGCCCATGCGCTTGCTCATGTCGAGCGTCTTGCCGCTGCGCATCAAGTTGACCTGCTGCACGATCAGCACCTCGAGAAAATCATCCTCCAGCCCGAGCGCCTGGAGCGCGGCACTCAGCGTCTTCACGTAGGCGTGGTGATCGGGGCCCCACAGGTTGATCGCCTTGCGGAACCCGCGCGCGCGCTTGTCGCGATGGTAGGCGGTATCGGGCAACAGGTAGGTCGGCGCGCCATTGCTGCGCACCACCACGCGATCCTGCGAGTCGCCGAATTGCGAGGCGCGCAACCACAGCGCCGCCGATTCCTCGGCCGCCGCGGGCGCATCTTCTTCGCGTTCGTAGCCCGACTCCGGGTGCACCGAGCGATAGACGACACCGCGCGCTTCGAGCGCCTTCAAAGTGTCGGCCACGGCTCCCGATGCGTGCAGCGTCGATTCGAGAAACCAGCGTGCAAACTCAGCACCGTAGTCGCCGAGGTCCTTGCGCTGCCAGGTGAGCATCAACGTCAGCGCCTGGTCGCGGAACCAGCCTGCCCCATCGGGGCGCTCGAGCTGCGCGCGCGCCTCCGTCTCGGGCAGCGCCGCCGCGACGTCGCGCAGGTACTCGCCGCGGTAGCCGTTGTCGGGAAACGCCCGCGCAATGCCGTGCGTCTCGGCAAACCGGGCGGCAACGGACTCACCCAGCAGGTCGACCTGGTTGCCGGCGTCGTTGACGTAGAACTCGCCCTCCGCCTTGAACCCCGTGGCGTTGAGCAGACGCACCAACGCCGCTCCCACCGCGGCCGCACGCGCGCTGACCACGTTCAGGGGACCGGTGGGATTCGCGCTGACGTATTCGACCAGCACGGGCTCGCCATGACCCTGGTCCGAAGTGCCGAAGCTCGAACCGGCGGCGACGATCCGCTCAGGCAGCCGCGCGATCGTCTCATCTCGGTAGTGAAAATTAAGGAAGCCGGGTCCGGCGACGTCGACGCGGTCGAACGAAGTGCCTTCAAGTTGCATGCCGTCGCGTAGAGATTCGGCGATGGCGCGCGGGGCGCGCCCTACTTCCTTCGACAGTAGCAGCGAGAGGTTGGTGGTCCAATCACCGTGTGACGCATCACGCGGGATCGCCAACTCGAGGCGGCCCAACCGTTCTTCCGTGTAGATTCCGGCGCCCTTGAGCGCCGATGCGACGATCTCAGTCAGTTCCGTCCAGACCAAGTTCCACGCTCCTCGCATCACCCCACAACCGATCCAGCATGTAGTAGTCGCGCGTCTTCTCCTGGAAGACGTGCACGACGAATTCGACGTAGTCCAGCAATACCCAACGCCGGCCCGCGAGACCTTCGACGTGCCAGGCGCGCTGACCGATATCGCGCAGGCGGTCCTCGACGGATTCCGCGATCGCCTTCACCTGCACATCGCTCGAGCCCGACACGATGACGAAGTAGTCGCACACACCCTGCAGGTCGCGCAGGTCGAGGACGAGCGGGTTCGTGGCCTTCTTCGCGAGCGCGGCATCAACGGCCACGCGCAGCGAATCGGGCAGTGCCAACGGGTCGGGCGGAGTGGCTGGCTTGGGTGCCTTGCTGCGCGGCGTGGCCGTCACCTTGGGGGCGGTCACGAATTACGCTGCACTGAGTACTCGACCGCCTGGTCCAATGCGCGGCGAATCGACTTGAGGGACGGCGTGAGCGCCGCAGTGGTCCGCGAGGTCCGTGACATCGCCGGATCGGCCAGCACCAACTGCCGTGCCTCCGCGGCCAGCTCGAGCGCACGCATGCGCGCGAATTCGAACCCGCCGCACTTTTCCACCAGCTCGAGCAATTGCACCCACTGCGCCTTCGTCCAACGCTTGCGCAGGGCGAGCCGCTTGAGCACGCGCCGGTCCGCCTCGGTCGCCTGGCGCAACGCGGCAATCATCGGCAGGGTCACCTTGCCCTCGGCAAGATCAGAGCCCACCGGCTTACCCGTCACCTTTGGGCTGCCCAGGTAATCCAGCTGGTCATCGACGATCTGGAACGCCACGCCGATCAAGTCGCCAAACCGCCGGAAGTGCAGGCTGCGATCCCGCTGCGCGGGCGTGCCGGTCAGGTCGGCGCCCATCTCCGTCGCCGCGCCAATCAGTGATCCTGTCTTGTACTGAATGAGTTCCTCGTACTGTTCCTGGGTCACATCCAGGTCGTAAGCGTATTGGAACTCCAGCGCTTCGCCGCACGACATCTCGGCAACCACGCGCGACAGCACATCCATCGCGGAGTAGAGCTTGTGCTTCACCAGCAGCGCCATGGACTGCGCATACAGGTAATCGCCCATGATAATCGCCATTTCGTTCGTCCACAGCCCATTCACCGTCGGGCGCCCCCGGCGCAGGTCGCTCTTGTCGACCGAATCGTCGTGGATCAAAGCCGCAGCGTGCACCATCTCGACAACGGTCGCCGCGATCAAGGCGTCCTGGCTGACCACTCCCTTGAGCCGCGCGACCAGCAGCAGCAGCGTGGGACGGAACTTCTTACCCCGCGTCGCCAATACATAACCACCCACCTGATTCAGGATCGGAATCGGTGTGCGGAAGGACTCACGAAGGCACTCCTGAACGCGCTCCAGTTCCCGGCGAACGGGCTTCTGGATTTCAGCGATCGGGCGTGGCGCGTGCGCCTGGGCAGGAATGGAGAGGGTAGGTGCGGACATGTCGAAGCAAGCAGAGTACGGCGCTTGTCGAAACAGTGTCAAGTCGCGCTGCTGCCAGCATTTCCCTTAACGAGCGGCTCGCGCATCAGTGTGATCAACCGCTCGCGATCGTTCAGCTCGGGGTGTTCGAGAACGCGTTCGAGCAGCGCCTCGAGCACCTCCCCCACGCCAGGCCCCGGCACCATCCCGAGCGTCTCCATCACGTCCCGCCCATCGACCTGGAGATCGCGCACGCTCAGCGCATCGGCGCGCACCAGTTGCTGTTCGATGCGCTCCCGCAGCTCGTCCAACGCACGCGGGCTCGCGGGTTTGAGTCCACAGCCGAGGGCATCCGCGATGCGCAGGTCGAACAGGTCGGCGACCGCGTCAATTCCCACGCGCCCCAACCAGCGGCGGATGGCGGCATCGCTCCACTCGGCGCGGTAATCGAACATGTGCTGGCGGACGAGGTGGACGATCGCGGCGCGCTCGTCGTTGGGGAAGCGGAGGCGGCCCAGCAGCTGGTCCGCGAGCCCCGCGCCCACTTCCTCGTGGCCATAAAACGTGGCAACGCCATTGCGCATCACTTTGGTCTGCGGCTTGCCGATGTCGTGCAACAGTGCGGCCCAGCGCACGCGGGACTTGTCGCCGGGTGCTGCGTCGCACGTCCTGAGACTGTGCTCGTACACGTCGTACGCGTGGTAGCGATTCTGGGTGACGCCCGCGCAGGCGTCGAGCTCCGGCATCCACAATGCCAGCAGCCCCGCGCGCCGCAACAGTTCGATCGCGCGTGACGGGGCAGGCGCGGCCATCAGCTTGAGCCACTCCTCGCGCACGCGCTCCATCGCGACGAGCCGCGCACGTTCGGTGACGCTCCCCAGCGCGGCCTCGGTCGCGGGGTCGAGATCGAATTGAAGTGTCGCGGCGAAGCGGGCGGCACGCAACGGCCGCAAGGCGTCTTCGTGAAAGCGGTCGGCCGCCTGCCCCACCGCGCGCAACACTCCGCGTTCGCGATCGAGCGCGCCTCCGAACGGATCGAGCAACGTCCCCGCGAGCGGGTCGAACGCCAGCGCGTTCACGGTGAAGTCACGCCGCGCGAGGTCCTCGCGCGGATCCTGCGTGAACGACACGTGATCGGGGTGACGCGCGTCCGCGTAGGCACCCTCGCGGCGGAAAGTCGTGCACTCGAAGCGCAATCCGGGCTCGAGGACGAGCACCGTGCCGTGCTGCAGACCGATCGGCTCCACACGGGGGAACCGCTGCATCACCTGTTCTGGGGTCAGGCTGGTGGAGATGTCCAGCGTGTCGTCGCCCACGCGCTCGAGCAAAGGATCGCGCACGGTCCCACCGACGAGGTATGCTTGTTGCTCGCCCTCGCGCAACCTGCGCAGCGCGCGCAGCGCTTCAGGCGGCCAGGCGTGATCGCGCAACACACGCTCGGCGCGCACACGCGCCTGTTCGCGCAGCACCTCAACCGGCACGAGGCCGGCGCGCTCGCGCAAGCGCTCGAGTGCTACGTCCAGGCGCCGCCGCCACGAATCCAGCTTCGAACGTTCGGAGGGTGTGGGCATGATGCGTTCAAGTTCCATCGGGTGGTGCAGCGTGCTGCTGATGGCCAGCCTGTTCGGTTCAGAGCCCGCCCGCGCGGACATCGAGCCGGATTCCACCACCGCTGCAGGGGTGGACTCGCTCGCCTCCGCGCGCGCGGCAATCGCCTTTCCACTGCCCCCCGTGCGGGGTTGGCAAGTTGGCCTGCTGCGCGCCGACCGCATGCAGCACGCCTCGCTGACCATGACGATCGGGCTGGCAGCGGGGCTCATCACCCGCAGTCCCCGCATCGCCGGCTACGGCAGCCTTTCGCTCGGGCTCTTGAAGGAGCTGTGGGATTTGAACAGCAGCAGGTTCGACGCCATCGATCTGTTGGCCGACGCAGCGGGCGCAGGCGTGGCCGTGATGGGGACTCACGCGGTCATCGAGTGACCGCGTTCAGTTGCCGCCCGGCACCCCTCCCTTGCCACCGCCCGACGTACCCGAGTCGGTGGTGCCGCTCTTGTGCACGGTGGTGACGACCGCCGCGACCAGCGCGGCCACTGCCCCTCCGCCGGCCAGCCCCGTCTTGTACCAGTCGACTTGCCGCGTCGACAGCGCACGCACTTCTTCCAACGGCATGCGCAGCGTACTGACCTCCGACACTGGGCCCTCGGTGTCGCGCTCCTTGAAACCCGTCAGCGAGTCGTTCGCGACCTGGACGTAGTCGAATTCGTAGTGCAGGCCCTCGGTCGTCTCGACTTTGACGTGCTGGCGTTCGGGACGTGCGGCATATTCGCTGCGCGGCAACTCGCGCAAGGCGGTGCAGCC
>JAYSRO010000115.1:0-1601 GCA_043720995.1 Candidatus Eiseniibacteriota bacterium | reverse complement strand
GGAGTCTTGGGTGATGCGCTCGGCTTCCGCGCTCGTGCCGCCTTGGGCTGCGCCGGTCTGGTCGCGGGCTTCGTGGGCCTTGCGGACGACGCGCGTTTCACCGTGGTCGCGGGTTTCGCCGCGCTCGCGGCCCTCGCGGCCCTCGCGGCCTTCGCAGACTTTGCGGACGCCGCCGGCACACTCGCTACCTTCGCCTGCGGAACCGCCGCGCCTTTCTTCTTCGTGCGCCACGCCTCGAACTTCGCCAGCGGCCGCGTGTTCATCACGTCGTCCGCCGTCAGCCCTGCGCGCCGCGCTTGGAACACGCCGTAGCGGATGTACTCGAGGTTCTTCGCCGCGTGCGCGTCGGTGTCGATGGTGAAGCGCACGCCCTTCGACTTCGCCAGCCGCGCATTCACGTCCGAGAGGTCGAGGCGGTCGGGCTGGGCGTTGATCTCCATCGCCACGCCACAGTCCGCCGCGCGGGCGAACACCCGTTCCCAGTCGAGATCTGCCGGCTCGCGCGCCCCAATCTTGCGGCCGCTCGGGTGGCCCATGATGCACACGTGGGGATGCTCGAGTGCCCGCAGCACGCGCTGCGTGATCACTTCGCGCGGCTGCGTGAGGCTCGAGTGCAGCGAGATCACCACCCAATCGAGCAGCTCGAGCGCGTCGTCATCGAGATCGAGGCTGCCATCGGCGAGGATGTCGACCTCGAGCCCGTGGAACACTTCGATCCCCGGAACCTGCTTGCGGACCGCTGCCAACTCGAGCACCGATTGCCGCACGCGCGCCTCATTGAAGCCCTGCGCCATACCGAGCGACTTGGAGTGCTCGGTGATCGCGCAGTAGGCGTAGCCAAAGTCGCGCGTCGCGCGCACCATGTCCTCGAGCGAGTCGCGCCCGTCGCTGCGCGTGGTGTGCATGTGCAGGTCGCCCTTCAGATCGCTCTGCTCGACCAGTTTCGGCAGTGTGCCGCTGCGCGCCTGCGCGATCTCGTCGCCCGCCTCGCGCAACTCGGGCGGGATCCATTGCAGCCCGAGCGCCTTGTACACCTCGGCCTCCGTGCGCGCTGCAATCGTGCGCTCACCTTGGGTGAGCCCGTACTCATTGAGGCTCATGCCGCCCTCGATCGCCAACTTTCGCAGCTCGATGTTGTGCGCCTTGCTGCCGGTGAAGTAGAGGAGCGCCGCGCCGAATGATTCCGCCGGCACCAGCCGCAGGTCGACCTGCAGCCCGTTGCCCAAACGCACGGACGATTTCGTTTCACCCTTGGCCAGCACCTCGTGCACGTAGGCGTGGCTCGTGAACGCGCCCATCACCGCTTCGGGCGTCCCACCGGTCACCAGCAGGTCGAGATCGCCGACGGTCTCGCGGCGCCGCCGGAACGAGCCCGCCAGTTCGACCTGCGTGACGCCCTGGACCTTGCGGATCACCGCCGCCAGCTCGTGCGCCACCGACCACGCCGCGTGGAGCAGCAGCCGCGTGTTGGTGGGGGAGGCCGCCGCGGACTCGATCGCCTTGAGCAGCTTCGCCTCGGCGGCCTCGCCGAATCCCGGCAGTTCGCGCAGGCGGCCCGCGCGCGCCGCCGCTTCGAGGTCGCCAAGCGTCTTCACGCCCAG
>JAYSRO010000114.1:0-3438 GCA_043720995.1 Candidatus Eiseniibacteriota bacterium | reverse complement strand
ACCTGCGGCGCCAGGCGCGGGACGTGCTCGAGTCGATCTACTACGCCTATGTGATCGACGACGACCAGGTGCTCAAGGGCGTCGTGTCATTCCGCGAGTTGTTCGCCGCGGATCCGGCCCGGCGGGTGCGCGACGTGATGCAGACCGACATGATCGTCGCGCGCGAGGACCAGGACCAGGAAGTGCTGAGCCGGCTGTTCGATGAACACAAGTTGATCGCGATCCCGGTCGTCGATGCGGGCGGTCGGATGAAGGGTATCGTCACCGTCGACGACATCGTCGACGTGGTGCGTGAGGAGACCACCGAGGATATCCAGAAGATCGGTGGTACCGAGGCCCTCGATGCGCCCTACCTGACCATCGCGCTCCCCGCCATGATCCGTAAGCGCGTCGGCTGGCTGGCCGCGCTGTTCGTCAGCGAGATGCTCACGACGACCGCGATGAGCAAGTTCGAATCGGAGATCTCCCGCGCGGTCGTGCTCGCCGTGTTCGTGCCCTTGATCATTTCGGGCGGAGGCAACTCGGGTTCGCAGGCTTCCACGCTGGTGATCCGCGCCATGGTGCTCGGCGAAGTCCGCTTGCGTGACTGGTGGCTGGTGATCCGCCGCGAGATGATCACCGGGCTGTCGATGGGGCTGATTCTCGGCGCCATCGCCTTCAGCCGCGTCGAATTGTGGGAGGTGCTGTTCCATACCTATGGTGTGCATCACATTCTGGTGGCCTTCACGATCGCGGGCAGTGTGATCGGCGTCGTGACGTGGGGGAGCCTGGCGGGTTCGATGTTGCCGTTCCTGTTGCGGCGATTCGGTCTCGATCCGGCGACGGCTTCCGCGCCGTTCGTAGCGACACTGGTGGATGTGACGGGCATCGTCATTTACTTCACGGTGGCAAGTGTCATCCTGCGCGGAACGCTGCTGTAGCACGGTCCGTCCGGCCTGGGGCCTGTTGAAGGCACCGTGGCTTCACGAGGGAAGGAGAGATCATGACCGTAGATTCACGCTCCGCGGGGCTGCGGATCGAACACGCCGGGGCCACGCTGTCGCGCGTGCGCACTGAAGTTGGGCGCGCGGTGGTGGGACAGCAGACGATGATCGACCGCTTGCTGGTCGGCTTGCTCACCGGGGGCCACGTGCTGCTCGAGGGCGTTCCCGGCCTGGCCAAGACGCTCGCAGTCAAGAGCCTGTCCGATTCACTGTCGCTCAAGTTCCGCCGCATCCAGTTCACGCCGGACCTGCTGCCCGCCGACCTGACGGGCACCATGATCTACAACCCGCGCGAGGGCACCTTCAGCGCCAAGCGTGGCCCGGTGTTCTCGAACCTCGTGCTGGCGGATGAAATCAATCGCGCCCCCGCGAAGGTACAGTCGGCGCTGCTCGAGGCGATGCAGGAGAAGCAGGTCACGCTGGGCGATGAGAGCCACAAACTCGAGGAGCCGTTCCTCGTGCTCGCCACCCAGAACCCGATCGAGCAGGAAGGCACCTATCCGCTGCCGGAAGCGCAGAGCGACCGCTTCATGCTCAAGGTGAAGGTCGGCTACCCGGAAAAGGCCGAGGAGAAGGAGATCCTGCGCCGCGCGGGGTTGGCTTCGTTGCCCGCGCTGACGCCGCAGGCCAGCAAGGAAGACGTGATGGACGCGCGCGCGGCGATCGGCGACGTCTACGTCGATGAGAAGATCCAGGACTACGTGATCGATCTCGTCACGGCGACGCGCGATCCCAAGGCCTACGGCCTGCAGCTCGAATCCCTGATCACCTTCGGTGCGAGCCCGCGCGCCACGCTGTTCCTCGTGCGCGGCGCCCAGGCCATCGCATTGATGGACGGCCGCGCCTATGTCGTGCCCGAGGACGTGCACCGGATCGCGCTCGATGTGCTGCGCCATCGCATTCATGTGTCGTACGAGGCCGAAGCCGAAGGCATCGACGGCGAGGAGATCGCGCGCCGCCTGCTCGAGCAGGTGCGCGTTCCCTGATGCAGACGACGGACCTGCTGGGCAAAGTACGGCGGCTCGAGATCCGCAGCCGGCACCTCGTCGAGGACCTGTTCGCGGGTCGCTCCTCGAGCGTGTTCAAGGGCCGCGGTGTCGAGTTCGAGGAAGTGCGCCCGTACACGCCAGGGGACGAAGTGCGCGACATCGACTGGAACGTCACGGCGCGCCTGGGTGAGCCCTACATCAAGCGGTTCGTCGAGGAACGTGAGCTCACCGTGACGCTGGTGGTCGACGTGTCGCGCTCGATGCGGTTTGGCACGGCGGGGCCTGAGAAGCGCGAACTGGCCGCCGAGTTGGTGGCGGTGCTGGGCTTCGCGGCGATCAGCAACAACGACCGCGTCGGGCTGGTGCTGGCGAGCGACCGCATCGAGCACTACGTGCCACCCGCGCGCGGACGCACGCACCTGTTGCGCATGCTGCGCGACGTGCTCGGGGCGCAGCCGGAGGGCAGGGCAACACGGCTGGGCGAGGCCGCGCACTTTCTGGCGCGGGTCGCCAAGCGCCGCAGCCTGGTGTTCTGGATTTCGGATTTCGAAGGCGACATTGACGTGCGCGACTGGCGCACGCTGGGCAAGCGCCATGAACTGACCGCACTCGTGTTGCGCGACCCGCGTGATGAAGCGCTGCCCGCCGCGGGCTGGGTGGAGATGGAAGACTTGGAGAGCGGGAGCCGGCGCTACGTCAACACCTCCAGCCGCTCGGTGCGCGAAGCCTACGCACGCGAGCACACGGAACGCCGCGTGAAGCTGGCCGCCACCTTGCGTGAGGCGCGCTGCCCGACGTTGGAGATCCGCACCGACCGTTCCTACCTGCCTGTGCTGATCCAGTATTTCTCGGCGCGCGGCAAGCGCGGGGCCGCGTGAGTCGAGTGGTCCGCGTGCACCGGCCGCGCCTGCTCCCGCTTGCGCTGGAGTTCGCGGCGCTGGGCATTGCGTTGGTCGTGGGCGCCGCGGGTGCCGCCGACCTCAGTGTCGGTTCCAGCGTGACGCCCGCTTATGTGCACATCGGTGAGACCGCAAACCTGTCGGCGTTCGTCGAATTGCCGCCGGGTGCCCTGATGCAGCCGAAGTGGCTGCCACCCGATTCATCCGCGGTGCTGACCTGGGGGCCCCTGCGCCCTTCGCGCCACCCGACGCGCAGTGGTCACGGCGATACGCTGTTCATCGAAGCGAGCGTGCAGGCGTTCCAGTTGGGCAACATCGTGATCCCCGGCATGGCGTTCATCGACGCCGCCAAGCCGGGATCGCCGCCCATGCGACTGCCCGCGGTGCGGTTGACCGTCCTGCCGGTGATCCCCGCATCGGACTCCGCCGCGGACCTCAAACCGGTGCGTGGGCCCCTCAAGGCGCCGTGGTGGGAACTCGTGCCTTGGGGGTGGGTGATCGCCATCGGCCTGCTCGCGGGAGCGCTCGCGTGGTGGGTGATGTGGTTGCGTCGACGCCCGGTGGCGA
>JAYSRO010000113.1:0-7017 GCA_043720995.1 Candidatus Eiseniibacteriota bacterium | reverse complement strand
ACGACGCGCACTGCCTGAAGATGGCCGACCACACGCGCGCGAGCCACGTCTGCTACGTCACGCTGCAGTCGCAGTTCCCGCTGGTGAAGGAACACATTCGCGCCGGCGGGCGTGCCTGCGTGCTCGAGGAAGGCGTCAACGGCCACATGATCACGCTGTTCGATCGCGGCCTGCACCTGCCGGTGCTGTGGACACACGCGATCCCCTGCACGCTCGAGGGCCGCGCACGCCACAACATCCAGAACGCCATGTTCGCGGCGGCGATCGCCTATGCCATGGGCGCCAAGCTGGACGACATCCGCCAGGGGCTCAAGTCGTTCGACACCACGTTCGAACTGGCACCCGGCCGCACGAATGTCTACAACCACCACCCCTTCGCCGTGATCATGGACTACGGCCACAATGCGGCGGCGGTGCAGGCGATGTGCGAGCTGTCGGATCGCATGCAGGTACGCGGCAAGCGCATCTGCGTACTCGCGGCCCCGGGAGACCGGCGCGACGACGACATCGCCGGCATCGGACGCGCCGCGGCCGGGCACTTCGACCATTACATTTGCCGCCGCGACGATGGCCTGCGCGGGCGCAAGGGCGACGAGGTGCCGCGCATGCTGCGCTCCGCCCTGCTCGAAGAGGGTGTGGCGACGCACACGGTCGAGATGATTCCCGATGAGCAGGATGCCGTGACCGCCGCACTCGAGCGCGCGCGCCCGGGTGATCTCGTGTTGATCTTCGCGGACGCCCTGCAGCGCACCTGGAACCAGGTCATCCATTTTGCTCCCGGCACCGCGACGCACGCGGCAGCGGGGCCGGCGAACGTCGAGACCGGCGCGGGTGCGGTCGAGCTCGAAGACGGACAGCTGCTGATCCGCGACGAGCGCGGCGTGCGACTGGCGCGCGAGACGGAGAGCACGGATTGAGCCGGGCCCAGCGCGGCCGGGCGCAAGGTATCCGGGCTCCGCGCGTTCGGGCGCAGGGCCAACCACAGTCGACGCGCGTCACGGTCGTTCGCTCCTGAACTCGAACATGCGTGTCATTGACTCACGGCGCCTGACCGGCCCGAGCCTGTTGCTGCAACAACCGGGGGCCATCATTGAGCTCGCCCTTGAGGGACTGGATCCCGACGCCGTGGCCACCGCATGGCGCGCGGCATTGGGCCGCCTGATGCAGTGGGTCGGCTGGACCAGCCCACGCATCGTCACGCGCAGTTACACCGGTGGCATGAGCCTCGCGTTTGAAGCGCCGATCGACGCGCTGTATGCGGCGACCGAACTCAACGAGGCGGCGATCGCCGCGGCGGCGCGCGCACTCGGGCAACTGCCGCTGGTGATCGAGGACATGCCCACGGACGAAACGTTCGAGATGGCCGCCGAGCGACTCGCGAAAGTGATCAAGCTCGAGCGCAAGCCGTGGTTGCCGGCGCTGGCGGTGGCGGCCGCGGAGCGCAACGTGACGTTGCTGTCCGACGACACCATGGTCTCGATTGGCCTGGGCCGTGGCTCGCGCGCCTGGCCGATCGACAAGGCGCAGGCCGCCACGCGGCAGGTGCCGTGGGGCTCGATGTACGACATCCGTACCGCCCTCGTGACGGGCACCAACGGCAAGACAACCAGCGTGCGGCTGCTCGGCGCCATCGCGCAGGCGGCGGGACAGGTGGCGGGCGTCTCCTCGACCGATGCCATCAGCGTCGATGGCGAGATCATCGAGAAGGGTGACTTCTCGGGGCCGAACGGCGCTCGCACCGTCCTGCGCGACCGCCGTGTGCAGGTCGCCATGCTCGAAGTCGCGCGCGGCGGCATCCTGCGCCGTGGGCTCGCGGTGCCGCGTGCCCAGGCCGCCCTCGTGACCAATGTCGCCGCCGATCATCTCGGCGAGTATGGCGTGCTCGATCTCGCTACCATGGCTTCCGTCAAACTCGTCGTGGCGCGCGCGGTCGTCATGGGCGGCCGCGTCGTGCTCAACGCTGACGATCCGTTGCTGCTGGAACGGGGGCCCAGGCTCGCGTCGCAGGTGACGTGGTTCACGCTGGACCCCGCACACGCGGTACTGGGCGAGCACCTCGCGCGCGGCCACGAGGCCGTGTTCGTCGAGGGCGAGGCATTAGTGTTTGCGCGCGGCGGCGAGCGCCGCACCATCGCGCGCATCGACGAAGTGCCGCTGTTGATGGGTGGCGCGGCGCGCCACAACATTGCGAATGCGCTCGGCGTGATCGGCGTCGCCATGGCGCTCAACCTGCCCGAGGAGGCGATCCGCCGCGGGCTGATGGAGTTCGACAACAGCATCGCGAACAATCCCGGCCGCGCCAACGTGTGGCCACTGGGCGGCGGTACGGTGATCGTGGACTACGCGCACAACCCGCACGGGCTCAGCGCTCTCGCCGAGATGACGAAGGCGATGCCGGCGCAACGCCGCGCCATCGTCATCGGGCAGGCCGGCGACCGCGACGACGAAGCGATCCGCGAGTTCGCGCGCGTGGCATGGTCGACCAGCCCAGCGCGCGTGTTCATCAAGGAGATGGAATCCTTCCTGCGCGGCCGCGAGCCCGGCGTCGTGCCTGAACTGCTGCGCTCCGAATTGCTGGCGCTCGGCGCGGAGCCGGAATCGCTGTCGCTCCACCCCACTGAACTCGACGCCACGCGCGCGGCGCTGCAGTGGATGCGCGAGGGCGACCTCGTGCTGCTGACGACGCATGCGCAACGTGATGAAGTCGTGGCGTTGATCGAGCGATTGAAGGCAGAGGACTGGGCCGCGGGGCAGTGGCTGGGCGGCGCCTGAGGGCTGAGTCGCGGAAGTCGCGAACAACGGTCCGCAAATCCGCGCCGATGGCCCGCCTCATCGCTGAATCCCGCGCTCATCCGGCGCGCTGACCCTGCCGATACCCTTAGCAAGGACCTCGGCACCGGACGCTGAGGATCCAGCAGCCTCACCCGGGTCCAAGCGCGCCGACCGTGCCTGCCGAACATCCATTTTCGTCGACCTATTCCCCGCGCCTCATCTCCACCAACGAGGCGTGGAAGGACGCGCTCGCGCGTCTCGAGGATGGTCTCGGCACGCGTGAACGGGTTCTCGTCGTCACGGGCGAAGCCGGAACCGGCAAGACCGCGCTGGTGCTCGAAGCCACCGCGCGATGGGGCGAGCGGGCGCGCGTGGTCTGCATCCCCAACCCCACGCTCTCGCGGCTCGAGCTGTTGGAAGAACTCGCGCGCCGCCTCGGCGCCGATCCGCCGGCGGGCGCCAGCAAGCCGCAGTTGCTCGGCGCGCTCGATGCCAAGCTCTCCCAGATCGCGAAAGCCGCGCAGGTCGCGGTGATCGTGATCGAGGACGCGCACCTGTTGGCCGCCGACGCGTTCGATGAGTTGCGGCTGCTGGTGAATTCCGAAGCACAGGAGCAGCGCGCGCTCGAACTCGTGTTCGTCGGGCTGCCGCTGCTCCACGAGCGGCTGGCGTCCCCGGAACTCGCGGCGCTTGGCCAGCGCATCACCGCGCACTGCCGGCTCGAGCCGCTTTCGAACAAAGGGACGCGGCGGTACCTGAACCACCGCGTCGAGGCCACCGGCGGCGATCCCGCGAAACTGTTCCCGCGCCAGACCGCCACTGAAATCCACGCGCTGTCCCACGGCGTCCCACGCGCCATCAATACCCTCGCATCCGAAGCAATGCGCCTGGCGAGTGAAGCCGGATCCGCCAGCGTGACGACCGAACACGTGCGCGCCGCGACGGGACAGCCTCCCACGCAATTGCGCACGACCGCGGAGCGCAAGGCGGCGCCTGCGCGCATCGTGAGGGAAGCGCCTGCTCCCCCTGCGCGCGCGACCGCGAGCACGGAGCTCGCTTCCGCACCACTGCCCGCGCCCCCGCGTAACGAACCCAAACTCGAAACTCAGCCCACCGCGGCCGTGCCCACTCCCGTCGCCCCCGTCGCCTCCGAGGCACGCGTCAATGAGTGGGTCTCGCGCTTCGTTGGCGCACAGGGCCCGCCGCGCATTGGCTCGTCACTGGGCTGCGGCAATTCCGACGGCAGCGAATTCGATGTCGACTCACCCGATTGGAACCACCACACCGCGACCGCGAGCGAAGTCGCCAGCGCGGTCCGCTCTCACGAGACCGACTCGCTACCGGGCGACCCTGCTCCAACCTCCGCCGGCGGCAACCCCGCGCCCGCGAAGAAACCGCTGAAGCTGATCGTGCTCGATGACCTGCCCGAGGACCTCCCCCCATCGCGCGCAGGGCGCAGCCCATTGCCTCCCGTGCGACACCGCGCTACGAACGGCGCCACCGCGCCGGTGATCGCAGGCGGTGTGTTTGTTGCGGCGGCACTCGTGACGGTCATGGTCCTGAGCCGCGGCCGCGATCTCGTACCTCACTCCGCGTCGGTTGCGGCGACGACCGTCTCGCAACACGAGCCGTCCCACGCGACACCGCTGCAAACGCGCTCATCCGCACCGGTGATCGAGCCCATGCCCGCGAGCGAGGCACCCGTTGCGCCATTGCGCACGTTGGCCTCGCCCTCCGCGCTGGTGGCTGCTGCCGCGGATCTACCCGACGACGATGCCACCGTATCGCCGGCGCCGGCCGCAGTCCCCGTGGATTCCATCGTACACGCCCCCAAGCGCCAGCGGCTCGGCCTCGATGTCGGCAGCTATCTCGACTCCAGTCGCGCGCATCTCGAATGCGACCACCTGATTGCCCAGACCGGGCTTGAGGCGTGGGTCGTCGAGGAAGCCGACAACGGCGGCACGTCGTACCGCATCGTCGTCGGCACCTTCAGCACCCCCGAGCGCGCCGAGGCTTCGGCCGACAGCATGCTCGAGCGCGGTCTCATCTCCGAGGCGCGGGTGGTCCCGCTGCCCGCGCGCAGGGCGCGGCACTGAGAGGTATTTCCCCACCAGGGGGGCAGTTGCCCTAGCCTGAATTTCCACGCACCGGAATCCACCTAACAGGTTCCGTCGAGTCGAAGTCATGCGGAGAGATTGAGACGAGCGCCTGCCCACCACGGAACGACGACCGACTGATCGAGTAGGCCGGAGGCCACGACAATCGGCAGGTGCGAGCGGCGGTGGAACTTCACGGTGACGTCGTGTGGCGTGACGGACACATCGGCGGGAATGTCGATCAGGTCCCGGAAGATCTGGCGCGCCTGAGCGTCGGAGTAGCCGCGCATGCGTCGAGCGAGGAGCCGGTAGAGGCCGCTCGCGATGACGGTGAGCCCCATGTCGAAGTCGACCTTCATTCCGACCGAGGACGAGAGGGCGTCCATGTGGAAGAAACGAACGGCGTCGGAGAGCGCGTTCTCGATGAGCATGCGCTGGGCGTAGCGAGTGATGATCTTCTTCGGCGTCCGCGTCTCGTTGGTGACGAGGATCGTCGGTTCGTCGTGGCCCAGGTCCTGGATGTAGAACTGCCGGAAGGGGCGCTGTGCGAGGGAGACTTGCTGCTCGTAGATGCGCGGCGTCTTGTACTTGCGTGACGGGACGTCGAGCTCGACCTGGCGCCACGCGGAGCGCGGGAGGTTCGCGATTTGCTGAAGGAGCCTGGGCGAGCGACGGCGCAGCGTGATGAAGACAATGCCCAGCGCGTCGAGCTTGTCGAGGTTCGCGTAGGTCGTGAGCTTCGAATCGAAGACGAGATGCCGCGGCAGTGCACCGTGCGTGCGCTTCCAGAACTCGACGAAGCGGAGGATCTCGTCGTTCTCCTCGCCCTTGCGCAGGTCGGCATTGGTGTAGCAGAACGCGCGGCCCTCGGCGTCCTGGGCGACGAAGACGAGCACGCTGAGCTGGCGCCGGCTGCGGGAGGATACGTAGTGCCGCTCGATCACGGGATGCTCGCCGTAGTAGGGGACCGAATGGAAATCGAGGTTGAACGACTCCTCGGAGAAGAGCTTGTCGTCGACCACCTGGTCGTGCCAGCCGGCAATGAGCTTCATCGTTTTCGCGTGAGCGAAGCGTGACGAGTATTCGCAGAGGTAGCTGCGCTTGGGAGTGACGTTGAGGCCGGAGAAGAGCGCGAGGCCTTCGTCGGCGGCGAGCGGCATGACGTGGCTCTTGCGTTCGATGGACCACAGCTTGAGCGCGAGCGTCGCGCGCAGCGCGTGACCGGCGGGGATCATCTTCGTGCCGGGGAGCTGCGCGGACCCGGCGAGTCGGTCGATGCCGAGGCGTACGAGGTCCGGGACGAAGAGGAACAGTCCTCCGCAGGTGGTGGAGAACGAGCGTGACTCGAGGCTGAAAGCGCGCACGTCGGCGACCGCCTCGACGGTCGGCCGTGTCGTGGCCGGCCGCTCCTCGTCGAGGCGCCGCGGAAGCCGGGCGAAGCCCTCTTCGCGCAGCACCTCGCGCACCGCGGTGGAGCTGAGCGGGAGTCCCTTGGCCTTGAGCGCGTCGCTGATTTCGTAGACGGAATGATTCTGCTTGCGGAGGCTGACCACGAACTCGCGCGCCGCGGACTTTTGGGGCTGGCTGCGCGGCCCGGGTCGCGGAACCGAGAAAAACTCCGGAACACGGCCGCGACGGAACTGGTGGCACAGCACGCGGAACGAGGCGGGGGTGTAGCCGAACGTGGCCGCGGCCTCGTGCGACGGGCGGCGCTCCACGTAATACGCCCGCAGAGCCTCGTACATGCGCTGCCGCGCCACCCGCGGTTCGCGGAAGAATCGTTTGCACCACGTGAGGGACTTAGGTTCTCCTAAAGGCATACTTACAGAGTGGTACATGCGATCGGCGGTGTCAACCCGAATCGGCGGACACAACAAGGTACAGGGCATGCAGACCGTTCTGGTGGCCGCAATTCCAAGTTTTCAAGACATTCCTCACGCGTCGACCGATCGCCCACGGTCCAAACTGCGACAAGCGGATATAGCGACCAGCGCACCTATTATACTCACAATGGAGAGGTGGCGGTCGAAGACATGGGGTGCGATCGAGCGCGCGGGAGCCACGTCGACGCGGCTCCTACACCCGCGCTGGGCCGCGGTGGGCGGCCCTCGGCGTTAGCCGGATTCCGGTGCGTGGAAATTCAGGCTAG
>JAYSRO010000112.1:0-7038 GCA_043720995.1 Candidatus Eiseniibacteriota bacterium | reverse complement strand
CGACCAGTCGCCGCGCGAGGCCACGCGCGCGCTCGGGCTCGCGCATGAAGGCGCCATCGCCGCACTTCACGTCATAGACGAGCGATTCGGCGCCCTCGGCGATTTTCTTGCTGACGATGCTCGAGACGATGAAGGGCTCGTACTCGACCGTCGAGGTCACATCACGCAGCGCGTAGAGGCGGCCATCCGCGGGCGCCAGATCGGGGCCCTGGCCGACCATGAAAATGCTGATCTTCTCGAGCTGCCCGCGCAGCGCTTCCGGCGGCAGCGTCGTCTGGAAGCCCGGCATCGACTCGAGCTTGTCGAGCGTGCCGCCCGTGTGCCCGAGGCCACGGCCCGACACCATCGGCACCATCACCCCGCACGCAGCCACCAGCGGTGCCAACGGCAGCGAGATCTTGTCGCCGACGCCGCCCGTCGAATGCTTGTCCGCCGAGGGGCGCCCAATCGCGCTCCAGTCGAAGCGGCGGCCCGAGTGCAGCAGGGCTTGCGTGAGGTCGCGCGTCTCGTCGTCGTTCAGGTGGTTGAGGAAGGCAGCCATCAGCCAGGCGCTGACCTGGTAGTCGGGCACCTCGCCCTTCATGTAGCGGGCGACGAAGTCCTCGATCTCCCCCGCGCCATGCGACTTACCATCGCGCTTGTCGCGAATCAGCTCGCGCGCCCCGGCCATCTCAGTAGCCTTTAGAAGCAGCGGCGCCGTCCGCCTCGCCGCGCACGATCTTGACGCCGGCGGATGCGCCGAGCCGCGTCGCCCCTGCCGCCACCATCTTCTCGGCATCGTCGCGCGTGCGCACGCCGCCGGACGCCTTGACCCCCATCTCGGGCCCGACCGTCTCGCGCATCAACTGGATGTCTTCGACCGTCGCTCCGCCCCCGGCGAAGCCCGTCGAGGTCTTCACGAAGTCCGCATCGGCAGCCTTGGCCAGCGAGCACGCCATGATCTTCTCCTCGCGCGTGAGCAGCGAGGTCTCGAGGATCACCTTGACGACCGTGTCGCGAGCACCGGCCTGCACCACGCCGCGAATGTCCTGCTCGACCAGCGCGTAGTCCTTCGACTTGAGTGCCCCGATGTTGATCACCATGTCGATCTCTTCGGCGCCCTGCTCGACGGCCCGGCGCGCCTCATAGGCCTTCACGTCCGGCGCGTGGGCGCCCGAGGGGAAGCCGATCACCGTGCAAACCTTGACGCCCGAGCCGCGCAACAACTCCCGGCACAGCGGCACCCAGTTGGGATTGACGCACACGGAGGCGAAACAGAATTGCGCCGCCTCGCGGCACAGCATCTCGACGTCACCGCGCGTCGCGTCAGGCTTGAGCAGCGTGTGGTCGATCATCGAGGCGAGCCCGTCGGACGCCGGGCAATAGCCCATGGTCGCAACGACGCGCGAGGCGCCGGCTTCGGCGAGCAGGCGCGTCTCTTCGGGGCCGCGCGTGCCGGAGACGCCCCAGTTGCGGCAGCGTTCGCAGGTCTCGGCGTCGTGATCGTGGGCTACGGCGGAGCGCGACGGCGCGGCGCTCACACCCGACAACTCCTCGAGCACCTTGCGCGTGATCACATCGACGAGCGCATCGACATCGCGGGCGCTGCTCATGCGCGCTTTCGCTTGGAGGGTTTCGCCTTGGGCTTACGCGCCGGCGTAGCACCTCGCGCGGCGGCCTTGCCCTTCGCGGCCCGCCGTGGCGCGTGCGCCTTGGGATCGAGGAACACGAACGGGCTCGCCAGCAGTTCTTCGAGCTTGCGCCCGACGATGCGCCCCGCGGCGTCGCGCCAGTAGACCCACATGCCGGGCGCGAACTCGTGCAGCACCTGGCGGCAGGCGCCGCACGGCGTGGGCACGGCCCCCGGGCCCGCGGTGATCGCAACCGCGACGAAGTCACGCTCGCCCTCGCTCACGGCCTTCAGCAGCGCGGTACGCTCAGCGCACATCGACAGACCGAACGACGAGTTCTCGACATTGCAGCCGCGGAACACGTTGCCCCCGCGGGTCAGCAGCGCCGCGCCAACGGGAAAGTGCGAATACGGCGCGTACGACGCCTGGCGCGCCAGATCTGCCTCTTCGAGCAACTGTTGCGGGCTGGCGTGACGCGGCGTGGCGGGCGGGGCGATCGGCTGTTCGGCGGTACGACTGACTCGTCGCGTCATCCTCGGATCTCCTTCAGGAAGCTCGTGCCCCACGGCAGCCGCTCGACGCTGAACAACTCGGCCAGCGTAGCGCCCACGTCAGCAAACGTTTCGCGCGTGCCGAGGTCGCGTCCCGCGCGAACGCGGGGCCCGGCGACCAGCAGCGGTGTGTATTCACGGGTGTGATCGGTGCCGGGCGTCGTCGGATCGTTGCCATGATCGGCCGTCACCATGCACAACTCGTCGGAGCGTAACCGGCTGAGCAACTCGCCCAGCGTTCGATCGAACGACTCCAAGGCGGCCGCAAAGCCTTTGGGGTCGTTGCGATGCCCATATTGTGTATCGAAGTCCACCAGGTTGGCGAACACCAGTCCCTCCCCCGAACGCTTGAGCAGGTCGAGCAACAGCGCCTGACCCTCGGCGTTGTCGTGGGTGTGGATGGCCTGGGTGACGCCGCGTCCCGCGAACAGGTCATCGACCTTGCCCACGGTGGTCACGGAGTGACCCTGCTTCGCCAACAGGTCCAGCAGCGTAGCGCGGGGCGGCACCAGCGAGAAATCGCGACGATTCGCGGTGCGCACATAGGCGCCTGGGGTCCCCTCGAAGGGCCGCGCGATGACGCGCCCCACGGCGTGCGGACCCGTGAGCTCCTCGCGCGCGATGCGGCAGAACTCGTACAGGCGGTCGAGCGGCAAGGTCGACTCGTGCGCCGCGATCTGGAACACGCTATCGGCGGAGGTGTAGACGATCAGTTTGCCGGACTTCTGGTGCTGCTCGCCGAGCCGCGTGATGATGTCCGTGCCCGAGGCTGGGACGTTGCCGATCCACTCGTGCTCGATGCGCAGCCCGATGCGTTCGAGCAATTCCTCGGGAAAGCCCTGCGGATAAGTCGGGAAGGCGCGCTCCTGCACGAGTCCCACGAATTCCCAGTGGCCCGTCGTGCTGTCCTTGCCCTTCGACAACTCGGTGAGCCGCCCGAACGCGCCGCCGGGGCTCATCGTCGGCGGGATGCCCTGGAACTTGCCCAGCTGGCCGAGCCCCAGCGATTCGAGGTGCGGCAGCTTCAGGCCATCGGCGACTTCCGCCACGTGCGCGAGCGTGTTGGCGCGCACATCGGCCTCGCCATAGCTCGCCGCATCGGGCAACGCGCCAATGCCGACGCCATCGAGGACGATCAGGAACGCGCGCACGCGCTAACCCTTCCTCACGGCCGCGAGCGCCGCCGCGCGCATGCGGAAGTGATCGGCAGCTTGCGTCGCCCACTCGGTGCGCTCGCCCACCAGCGTCGTGAGCTTCACGGGCCTGCCGCCCTTCACGTAGATGCGCGTCACCCGCTTGCCGATCGTGCACATCACTTCATACGCGAGCGTCTCGCTCCACGCGGCGACTTGATCGATCGGCAGCGAGGCATCGCCCTGGTCGCCGAACAGCACGACTTCGTCGCCGACCTCGGCGGGCACGCCGGTGAGGTCGATCATGGTGAGATCCATGGTGACGCGGCCGATGATCGGCACGCGCTGTCCCGCGAGGAGCATGTGACCACGGTTCGACATCAGCCACGACAGCCCATGGCCGTAACCCACCGGCACCACGCCCATGCGCGTCGGCCGCTGCGTCACGAAGGTGCGCGAGTAGCTGATCGGCGTCCCCGCCGGCATCGAGCGCACCTGCACGAGGCGGCTCTTGAACGCCATCACGGGCTGCAGCGGGAGCAGCGTGCGCGCATGGGGCGGCTGAACGCCGTAGGCGATCAGCCCCACGCGCAACCAGTCGAGCCGCGCCGCCGGGACATTCAAGGTGCCCGCGCTGTTGGCCGCGTGCACGCGCGCCGGGCGCACGCCGCGCGCGGCGAGCCGCTCGATCAGCGCGTTGAAGCTCGCGACCTGGCCCTCGGCGAACGACAGGTCCTCGGCGTCCGCATCGGGGAAGTGCGTGTACACGCTCGCGAGCCGCAGCCGCGGCAGGGCCGTCAGCGCCACGAGAAAGTCTTCGGCCTCGTCGGTGCGAACACCGGTGCGGCCCATGCCCGTGTCGATCTCGACATGCACTCGCACGGGCAGCGCGACGCTCGCAGCCGCCGCGGACAGCTCGCGCGCGAAGTCGAGGTCGGCGACGGTCGGGCTCAACTCGTGCGCAACGGCTTCGCCGATCTCGCTCGGCAGAAGTGGCGAGAGCACTACGATCGGCAGGCGGTTGCCGGCTTGGCGTAACTGGATGCCCTCGTGCAGCGTGGCGACGCCGAGGTGCGAGACGCCCTCCGCCTCGGCGGCCTGCGCAATCTCAACGGCCCCGTGCCCATAGGCGTCGGCCTTCGCCACGAGCAACAGGTCGCGGCTCCCCCCGTCCACGCCGCGGATGGCGGCAAGGTTGGCGGAAAAACGATCGAGATCGATCTCCACCCAGGTGGAGACGGGCATCGGCATGGCGTCCTCCTTGCTCACGCAGAGTGCGGCTGGCGCGCATCGCAGCGGGCGCGTAGGATACGCACGCGTTGCGGTTGCGGCAACCTCGAGCTCAAATGGAGCGGGTCCGGCAGCCCACGCCACCAACGACATGCACTCCGACTACGTCACACTATCGCTCGCCCTGCTCGCCGGAATGGCCCTCGCCGCGGCCAGTGGCCTGCGCGCCTTCCTGCCGCTGCTCGCCGTCGGCGTTGGCGCCCGCTTCTTCCACGTCCAGCTCCAGCCTGCGCTGCAATGGCTCACGGGCGACATCCCGCTCGTGGCACTCGGCAGCGCGACCGCGATCGAGATCCTCGGCGACAAGATCCCGGCGATCGACCATGCGCTCGACGTCGCCGCCACGTTCATCCGTCCGGTGACCGCCGCCCTCGCCACCTACGGGATTCTCGTGCACTGGCCCAGCCCATGGGCCCAGATCATCGCCGTGCTGCTCGGCGGCTCGGCGCTCGCGATACACGCGGCAAAGGCGAACACGCGCGTGGGCAGCTCGATCTTCACGCTCGGGCTCGCCAATCCCCTGCTCTCGGTCGTCGAGGACGTGATGTCGTTCACCTTTATCGCCATCGCGTTTCTCGCTCCCGTCATCATCGCGCTGTTGATGCTGCTGGTCTTTCTGTGGATGACCGGACGGCGCCGGCGCACATCGGCGAAACCTTCTTGAGCGAGCGCGAGCGCGAAGCATTCGGTCGGCTGCTCGAAGTATGCCGCAGGCTCCGCGGCCCCGATGGCTGCCCGTGGGACCGTGAGCAGACGCTCGAGTCCATGACGCCCTACATCGTCGAAGAAGCCGCCGAGTCCGCCGACGCGATCGGCACCGGCGTGCCTGCCGACATCGCCGAGGAGCTGGGCGACGTCGCGTTCCTCTCGATCTTCTGCCTCGAGCTGCTCGGCGAGCGCGGCGGTCCGACATTGGCCGAGGCGCTCGATGGCGCCGTCGACAAGCTGATCCGCCGCCACCCGCATGTGTACGGTGACAAGAAGGTCGCTGATGGCGAAGGCGCCTACCGCCAGTGGCAGGAGATCAAGAAGCAGGAGAAGGGCGGCAAAGGGTCTCTCCTCGGCGAACAGCCCAAGGGACTCGCCGCGCTCGTCGCCGCCTACCGCATGCAGGAGAAAGCCGCGGCTGTTGGCTTCGACTGGCCCACGCCCGAAGGTGCACTCGCCAAGGTGCGCGAAGAAACCGAGGAGATCGCCGAAGTGCTGGACAAGGACACCGGCCCCGAGCGGGCGCGCGAAATCGGCGACCTGTTGTTTGCCACCGTGAACCTCGCGCGCAAGTTACGCGTCGATCCCGAACGCGAACTACGCGCCACCATGCAACGTTTCCGCAGCCGCTTCGATCACATCGAGCAGCGCCTCGCCGAACAGGGCCGCGTCCCCTCGCAGGCCTCGCTCGAGGAGATGGATGTGCTGTGGGAAGAAGCCAAGCGCCTCCAATAGAGGAGACTCAACTCATGTCCGAAGCCGTTCCCTCCCGTCAGGCTGCCCTGTTCCTGCAGCTCGTCCTTGGGCTTCAGCAGAGTGCGATGATTTCGCTCGGCAAGCTGATGAACCCGATGAGCCGCAAGATCGAAACGAACCTCGAGATCGCGCGCGACACCATCGACACGCTCGCCGCCGTCGAAGCCCGCACCAAGGGCAACCTCGAGCCCGATGAGGCTCGCGTGCTCGCGCAGGTGCTGTCCGAGCTGCGCATGAACTACGTCGACGAGGTGAAAAAGAGCGGGGCGACGTCGGCGAAGGAGTGAGGCCAAGTGTGGAACGGGCCGAGGGAGGCCGATTGGCGTGGCCGCCTTGATGTCTGGGAAACCGCTGCTCCATCCGACTGAGCCGCGGGGTACTGGGAGGTGCCGTGTCAGTGCAGCACCCGAAAAGGAAGCCCGAGGCTCGTCCCAAGCGCAGGTCGTGGCTGCGACGGCACGCCAGTGAGCTAACTATCGGACTTTTGGCTGGCCTGCTCGTGCTACTTGTCGGCGAACGCATCCAAATTGGCCGCGATCTCTCTAACGTACGTAACCATCGCCAGGAGTTGCTGAACGCCGCGCTTGCAGAAATTCAGAGCAACCATCGCTTCATAACAATCAACAACCGGTTGTTGAGAGGCGAACAGAACGCGATGCGAGCGAGCAATTTTCGATTGCTCCCGAACGTCTCGCCAGTGACGGAACTGTACGAGGGGTACGAACGCTCGCTAACTGAGATCGCCCCACTGCTGAGAAGCGATACCCAGGCCCTGACCCGACTCGTGGACATCGCTCGAAACGCTCGGCTTATCAATGAACAAGTGCGACGTCACGAAGCCCTGAAAGCGGAGTTACTCTCACGACAGGACGCGCTGACCAACTTCTGGATTTGTGACAGCGTCCTATACGCGCTCCATCGTGGAGTGCTCGGAATGATCGAGAATCCAGACACGATTTGGAAACGAATCCGAATCGCACCTTGAGCGCG
>JAYSRO010000111.1:0-1619 GCA_043720995.1 Candidatus Eiseniibacteriota bacterium | reverse complement strand
CCCACTGAGGGGATTTGCCTGCTTAGCGGGTCAAACCCGGCCTAGATCATGCGAAGCTTGCATGTTAACCTGATGCCTCGCGGCGCCCCCCTCGCGCTAATAAGCATCTCGGATCGAGAGCTCCCACAGCCATGATCTCATTGCCTTCGCTCCGGCACGCCTTGGTTACTGCCTTGTTTTGCAGTGGGTTGGCCGTGCTCGCACCCCGCGCCCAGGCTGCCGTCCAGCTTCCCACGGGGTTCCAGGACCAGGTGCTGGCATCGGGCCTCGACTGGCCAACCGGCATCGCCTTCCTGCCCGATGGGCGGATCCTCGTGTGCGAGTTGCAGTCGGGCAGGCTGCGCATGATCGTCAATGGCGAGCTGGCTGCGATCGACCCGATCGGCATCGTCGACAGCATCGCGACGTCCGGTGGTGAGCAGGGGCTGCTCGGCGTGGTCGCCGATCCGCGCTGGCCGTCCAAGCCCTTCATCTACACGCTGTCCTCGGCACTCGATGCGACCTTGCGCATCTCCCGCTTCACTGCGGCCGGCGACATGAGTGATGGCACCAGCGGCAATCTCGAGATCGTGGCGGGCTCGCGCCGCGAATTGATCCGCGATATCGCCAGCGTGACGGAAGTGCACAGCGGCGGCACCCTGCGCTTCGGGCCCGACTCGCTGCTCTACGTGAGTCTCGGTGAAGACGCGATCGCCTGCACCGCGACCGACACCACCAAGCTGAACGGCGTCATCCTGCGGCTCGAGGTGCGCGGCCTGCCCGATACGCCGGGGCCGCCCAACAAGCCGTTGCTCGCCGCCGCCGGCAATCCGTGGGTGAGCAGCCCGAACATCAACCGTCGGCTGGTATGGGAACGGGGCCTCAGAAATCCGTTCCGCTTCTCGATCGACAAGCCGACCGGACGCCTGTTCATCGCGGACGTGGGGTTCGACCAGTTCGAAGAGGTCAATGTGACCTCGACCGGTGGGCTCAACTTCGGCTGGCCGTATCTCGAAGGCACCACGACATTCGTGACGAACGAGTGTGGTATTCCAGCGCCCTCAGGTCTCGTCGGCCCATCGTTCAAGTACGCGCGCACCGAATACTGTGCGAACAACTGTCCCGCCACCATCATCGGCGGCGTCGTGCTGCGCTCCGTGCCCAACTCGACCGTGACCTTCCCGGCGTCGTACGACGGGCGCTACCTGTTCAGCGACTACTACACCGGCTTCATCTGGATGCTGCGCGACAGTTCCGGCACGTGGGTCAAGGCGCCGGTCGTGCAGGGCCAGCCGAGCACCGCGGACTGGGCGCGCGGCTACGCGCAGGCCAGCGACTACGTGCTGGGTCCCGATGGCGCCGTCTACTACGCGCTCAATGGCTACGACTTCGCTTCGGGCTCGGGTGAAGTGCGGCGCATTGTGCATGACAACGGCAACGTGGGCCTGGTGGGGCGTGCCGCTTCGCGCGTCGAGTTTGCGCCGGTCTATCCGTCGCCTTCGCGTGGTTTTGCGAGCCTTCGTTTTGTGCTGCCGCGTGCGGCGCGCGCACGCTTGGCGATCTACGACGCGCTCGGCCGCCGCGTGCGTGAGTTGCAGCCCGAGGCATCACTCACCGCGGGCGAACATCTCGCGGTGTGG
>JAYSRO010000110.1:0-7049 GCA_043720995.1 Candidatus Eiseniibacteriota bacterium | reverse complement strand
CGGCGGTGCAGCGTGCGATTGGCGGCAGCATCGCCGCGGGCCTGGCGATCGCTCTACTGACACTCGGGCTCGCGGCCTGTGCGCCAGCTCACCCAACGACGGGCAGCGCGACCGCGGGCAGTTCCAACACCCACGAGCTGGCCTCCGGCTCGCTCGCGCGATCGGATCGCTCGGTGCCCCCGGAGCGGCAGGCACGGCCGCGGCGCGAATGGCACGATGTGGGCTTCCGCACTCTGGCGCTGTTTCGTGAGCACTACGCCAAGCACGGCCGCGAGTTCGGCGGCATCACGCCCTCGGAGTACCTGGCCCAGGCGCAGGCGCTGCGCGATGCGCCGGCGGGCGGTAACGTGCTCGAGCTGGTGCGAGACGATGGGGTGACGGCGCGTTTCGATCGCGAAAGCGGTACGTTCATCGCGTTCAACCGCAACGGTACGATACGGACCTGCTTCAAGCCGCGCGACGGCGAGCGTTACTTCAAGCGACAGGCGATGCGTAACGGAAGGGGACGGTAATGGCGGAAGACACGGTGCGCGAATTCCTGCTGTCGCGTGGCTGCCCGGGTGATGTGGTCACGCTGGGGCTGCAGGGGCTGGTCGAGGAGTGGGAGCGCGCGGTGGAGCAAGTCGAGGACGGTTACCCGCTCGGACTCGACGATTACCTCAACGACCTCGACGGCCGCCAGCTACTCGAGGACGCGCTCAAGGTCGCCCCCAAGCTCGACAGGGCCGCCGCGTGCGTGCGCGTCGAGGGAGCAGATGCGCGGATGCGGCGCGTGGCGCGCATTATCCACGAGTGCCTGTGGGGCGAGCGCGTCGCCGAGCAGGAAGGCTGGACCGCCGACCACAACTGGTGGTACTTCGCGGTGCCACAAAAGCCGGGGCCGACGCTGCGCGAGGACCTCAACCCGAGTAACTGACAGCAGGATGCTGCAGGACCTCGAGTGCATGAGCCGTAACGAGCCAACGCAGCGATCGTGGTGCTGCGGCGGCCCCGCGCCTAGTGAACTTGGGGTGGTGGCGGCATCGCAGGGCCTCCCACCGGCGGGCGGACCTCGACGATCTTCAGGTCGATGCTGGCCTTCTGGTCGTCGCCGATCAAGATGCTGAACATGTAGTCGCCGGGCTTCGTGAACTGGATGTTGTTCACCATCAGGATGTGATTGAGCCGGATCGGCGAGCCCGGCGGCGTACCGGTCGGCACCATCAGCTGGGCGCTGATCTTGAACAGCTTCTGGCCATCACTGTCGGCGAGCTGCAGTTCGATCTGGCGGCCCTTGCCCTCTTCCGCGCGCGACGCCTCGAAGCGCAGCACCAGCGCCATCTGCGGGTGGACGACGGGGAAGCTCTGGGCGCCGAGCGCATTGAAGATGCCGAGGATGTTGAGTTTGCCGTCGCCGGAGATGTTGGCGGCATCGGCAAGCAGGGCGAGCGTGACTTCCATGATGGCCTCGAGTCGAAGGTGGGCGTGGAGGGCGCGGGCTTGAGCTGCTGCGCGGCGCACCGAAGTGATCGCATGTCCAGCCTACAATGCCAAGGCCGTGGCGTCGATCCCGCCACGGCCTTGCCCTGCGTGCTGCATGTGTCCCGCGTTAGCGGCGCGGCGGCTGCGCGAATCCCAGCTCGCCCCGTTCCCGCTCGAACACCCGCGGCCGGCGGAGGTTGATCCCTAGGGCCTGCAGCCCCGAGGCGTATTCGTAGCGGAGCGACATCTGGTCCGCCGCCCACCTCTGCGGCTCGAAGCTCGTCTGCTGCACGGGATCGTAGCGACGGTCGCCCCAACCCGTTCCCGGCGCCGACTGCTGCACCTCTTCGCGCGCCATGCTCTTGCCTGCCATCGAACGCAACTCGGACTGCGGCACCGCCTTCATCTCGCCCATGCCGCGTGGCGCGTCCTGCATGTCCGGCGCCGCTTCGTTGCTCGACTGCGGGGCAGCGCTGCCGCCGTCGTAGGAGTCACGACTGTCGTCATAGCGGCGCGCGCGTTCCTTCGGGCTCACGCGTCCCCACCACGGCTGCTGTTCGATTTCACGGAAGGCCGCCACGCGGATCCAGCCCATGTCGCCATTGGCCTGGCCCGTGCGTTCGGCGTACGAGCGCTGCTCGTCGACGAACACGAAGCGGCGGACATCCTGCAGCGAGCTGCGCCAGCCTTGAATCTCCGCCGTCTCCCACGCATCGAGCACGTACATCTGTTCGTGGCGGTTGAGCGAGGAGCGCTCACCATTGACCACGTTGAGTCCGTCGACCGAGATCACGACTCCGGTACGGCGGCCGGTGGTGTTGCGCACCACGAGCGAGTAGTTGCGGCCCTGGTAGGCCTGGAAGTAGTGACGGTCGGTGGTGCCGGGCTTGAAGAACAGCGGCGCGTTGGCGCCGTCGACCTTGACCAGCACATCGACGACGTTGCCCTCGACCGCGTTGTGGGCCGGCGTGCCGTAGCTGCCACGGCGCGCATAGTTCCACGGCTCGGCGGAAGCGGTGGTGGCCAGCGCGAAGCCCGCGACCGTGAGGACGAACCCCAGTGCGGCCAGAGCGAGCGGCGAGTGGGTCTTGATCGTGGCGGTGTTCATGGCGTCCTCCTCGTGTCGGTGGCGATGCGTCCCTAGCCAACTTGGCTTCGCATGAACTACGCCAGACAGGGAGGGTTATTCCAAACCCGGAAACGCCAGCATTTGCAGGGATTTTTCGCCGCCAATGGCGGGTGTGAGCGTCGCAATCCCGCCACACCCCCCGCGACACAAGGGGTTGGCAGTGACCCCAGCCGTCCCGGGCTCGGCCTACGTCCCGAGGATGTGCGACCCGGCGTCGACGTAGAGCGTCGTGCCGGTGATGCCGCTCGCGAGGTCCGACAAGAGGAACAATCCCGCGGCACCCACTTCATCCTTGGTGATGTTGCGCTGCAGCGGTGACGCCTCGCCGTGTTCCTTGAGCATGTCGACGAAGCCGCGCACGCCGCGCGCGGCGAGTGTGCTCACGGGACCGGCGCTGATGCAGTTGACGCGGATCTTCTTCGGTCCGAGCTCCAGCGCCATCTGGCGCGTCATCTGTTCGAGCACCGCCTTGGCGCTGCCCATCACGTTGTAGTTCGGCACCGCGCGTTCGGCGGCGAGGTAGGACAGCGTCACCACGCTGCCGCCCTGCTTCTCGAGTAATGGCAACACGCGGTTCGTCACGTTGAGGTAGGAGTAGGCGCTCACCTCGAGTGCCAGCTGAAACCCTTCGCGTGGTGTCGCGACGAAGCTGCCCTCCAGGTCCTCGCGGCGCGCGAAGGCGATGCCATGCACGAGAATCTGCAGCGAGCCCCAGCGGGTCTCGAGCTCTCGGGCGACCGCGTCGATCTCATGGTCGAGCGTGACATCGCATGGGAGCACGATCGCATCCGGCAGCTTGGCGGCGAGTTCCTCGACGCTCGACTTGAGCCGCTCGCCGGCGTAGGTGAGGCACACTTTCGCTCCCGCCTTGGCCAGGTGCTCGGCAATCGACCACGACAGGCTGCGATGGTTGGCGACGCCCATGACGAGCGCGTGACGGCCGCTGAGATCGATGGCGTACATCGGGCCTCCGTGAGGTCTGTGACGCCGCGTTCGTCGTGGGGACCCAAGGCGGGCGCGGGTCTAGGCGAGCCGCTGCGTCTCCCAGACGCGGATCGGCAGGATGATCACTTGCACGCCCGAGAACTGCAGGCGGCGCTGGATCGAGAACGATGTCTCTGAGTGCAGCGTGCGCGACAGCACGTTCTCACGCTGGAACACCAGCTGCCCGGCGAACACGACCGAACGGCGGAACTCCTTGATGAGATCGGTGCTGATGTTGTCGAGCTCCTCGATCAGGTCGGTACCCAGCGTGTAGCGGTACTCGGCGTAGTAGCCCATGCGCTGGGCAAGGTTCGTGTACTTGATCAGGTCCTCGCGCACCTGTTCCTCGAACGCCTCGACGTCCTGCACGCCCTTGAACTTGTTGGAGTCGACGAGGCCGACCGAGATGAACACGAAGTTCTTGAAGTGGCGCGGGAACAACCGCTGCACCGACAACAGGGTGTGGATGCCGAGCCCGGCGTAGGACTCGACCATCACGATCGCCGTGGGGCCATCGGGGCTCAGCTCCTGGTATTCCTTGGGCTCGGGGAAGGGCAGGTTGGTCAGCGCGTCGTCCAGCGTCGACAGCATCTTGCGCACGCGCTGGTAGTGATTGCGCACGAGGAAGCACACGCCGACGAAGGCGCCCGTCGCCAGCAGGGTGACCCAGCCGCCTTCCTGGAACTTGATCACCGTGGTGATGACGAGGATGCCGCCGGTGACGAGCGTGCCGACCAACCCGATCAGGAAGCGCCGCCGCCAGTGCGCGACCTGCTTCCGCACGTTGAGCCAGTGCCTGACCATGCCCAATTGGGTGAGCGTGAAGGTGAGGAACACATTGATCGAGTACATGATGAGCAGCAGCTTCACCGAGCCCTGCGTATAGAGCAGCATCAACGCGGCGGCAATGCCCATGGTGATGACGCCGTTTTGCGTGACCAGCCGCTCGGACAGGTGATTGAAGCGCTTGGGCACCCATTGGTCCGCCGCCATCGCGGCCAGCGTGCGCGGCCCCGCGAGGAACCCCGTCTGCGCCGCCACGAACAGCAGCAGCCCTTCGCAGATCAGCGTGAACCACACCACGCCGGTGCCGGTCTTGAAGCCGCCGATCTGCCAGTTGGCCGTGATGGTCGCGAACAACGACGCGTTGAGCGTCTTGCCGGGCTCGTGATGCACGTTGTTGAGCAGGTAGCACAGGAGGATGCCGCCGGCCGTGAACGACAGCGAGATCGCCATGTAGAGCATGGTCTTCTTGCCGGTCTCGACCTTGGGCTCGCGCAGGATCTCGGTGCTGTTGCTGACGGCTTCGATCCCCGTGAACGAGGCGCCGCCGAGCGAGAACGCCCGCAGAAAGATGATGATCACGCCGAACAGCCCGAGCTCCGAGACCGCCGAATGCGTATCGCGCAGGGTGTCGGCCGTCAGCTGTTGCATGGCCGGGGCATGGCCGAAGATGCCGATGCCGATCAGCGCGACGTGGCTGATCATGAAGGCGATGAAGATCGGCGTGAGCACGACGATCGATTCCTTGACGCCGCGGATGTTGATGGCGGTAAGGAACAGCAACACGCCGAATTCCGTGGGCAACTTGTAGCCGATCAATGCGTGCGGTAGGAACGAGAAGATCGCGTCGCAGCCGGAGGCCACGGAGGTCACGATGGTGAGGATGTAGTCGATCACCAGCGCGCCGCCGGAAATCACGCCGGGGGTGGGACCGAGCAACTTGGTGGCGACCAGGTAGCCGCCGCCGCCGCTGGGGAACAGTTCGATGATGTAGCTGTACGAAGCCGAGATGAGGAATACCGTCCCGACGATGGCGACGACCAGGTACAACGCCAGATGCTGGTGGGCGCCGAGATTGAGGAACGCTTCCTCGGGGCCGTAGCACGACGAAGACAGCCCGTCGGAGCCAAGGCCTACCCAGGCGAAGAAGGCGACCAGGGCAAGCGTGTGGTGGATGCGGGGGTCGAGCAGGTTTTTCTTGCCGCCCACCAGTATTTCGCGGAGTCGTTCGAGCACGGCGGGGGACATTATGGGGTTGCAAGGTCGTGCGCAAGGTGCGGCGGGGAAAGCGCTTGCCAAGGTGACGCAAGACATTGTGGCGTGCGAGCGTTGCACCCGCCTGCGGCGCTACTGCGAGGGCGTCGCCCGCGAGCGCCGGCGCGCGTACGCCGACCAGGAATACTGGGGGCGCCCGGTGCCGGGATTCGGCGATCCCGCGGCCCGGTTGCTCGTCGTGGGGCTGGCGCCTGCGGCGCACGGCGGCAACCGCACCGGCCGCGTGTTCACCGGGGATTCGAGCGGGGACTGGCTCTACGAGGCGTTGCACCGCCATGGCTGGGCCAACCAGCCGGAGTCGACCGGGCGCGACGACGGCCTCAAGCTGACCGGCGCCTACGTCACCGCCGCCGCCCGCTGCGCCCCGCCCGGCAACAAGCCCACGCCCACAGAGTTCTCGAACTGTCGCGAGTACCTTGCCCGGGAGATTACTTTGCTCGACAAAGTGCTTGTCGTGGTGGCGCTCGGCGCGCTGGGACACGAGCACTGGTTGCGCGCGTCCGGGTGGTGGGAGCGCCTGGTCCCCCGCGAACGCCCAAAGTTTGGGCATGGCGCCGAGGTGCGACTCGAGGGCGGACCGCTGCTGCTCGCCTCGTACCACCCGAGCCGGCAGAACACGAATACCAAGCGATTGACGCGCGCGATGTGGCACGCGGTGTTCGCGCGGGCGCGGGCGGTGGTCGACGCCCGCTGAGGCCGCCGAATTGTTGTCACACCATGCGCCCTCGTAACGTGATAGAGATGAACGCCATGTCCCGTGCAGGTTCCGGCGCGTCGAGGTGTCTTGCCCGTTCACCCAAGTGACACATCCAACCCCGATCCTGAATCCGTCCGGGTCGATGCAAGCAGCGGGTCCGCCTCCCCCGGCGTACCCGTAGCCGGGCATTGGCCCGAGTTTGGCTTCGAGGCACTCAGGCGAGCGCAGGCCGGTGATGAGCAGGCATTGGGCAGCTTCTTCGAGCACTACTTCGACAAGATCTTCGCGGTGGTCCTGCGTTACGTGGGCAACCGCGAAATCGCCGAGGATCTCACCCAGAATATCTTCCTGAAGGTCCGGCGCCACATCTCGCGCCTCGATGTCGAGCGGGATCCGGCGCCGTGGCTCTACACGGTGGCGATCAACACGTGCCGCGACCATCACCGGTCTGGGTGGTGGCGCTTGTGGCGGAACCGTGTCCGCATCGACTCCGCGCACGAGGCGCCCGAACTGGTCAGCGGCCAGGGAGACCCCGAGCAGGTGTTGGCCGCGGCACGCAGTGAAGTCCGCGTGCAGTCGGCGGTGCAGCGGCTGCCCGGCGACCTGCGGATCAGCGTCATTCTCCACGACTTCGAGGGCATGCCGCACGATCAGATCGCCAGCGTCACGGGCATCAGCCACGCCGCCGCCCGCAAACGCCACTCGCGGGCGCTGCGTGCA
>JAYSRO010000109.1:0-3461 GCA_043720995.1 Candidatus Eiseniibacteriota bacterium | reverse complement strand
CCCACGCCGGTGCTGCTTCAGGCAGGACCGCCGCGACATACGCGCGACTGCTGCCTTCGTGCCGCCGCGGGCTACTGCTGGGATTGCGCGCCGCGCGCCCCACCTGGTTCGAGTAGTCGGCGCGCCGCAACAGCGCAGCGTCGTCATCCCGGTCGAGCAACTCCGCGGGGATCTCATTGACGAAGCGCGAGACGCTGGCCCCACGCGCGCCGTCGAAGCGGCGGCGGTAGGCGGCCGCCGTCAACACCACCGACTGCTGGGCGCGCGTGATCGCCACGTAGAACAGCCGGCGCTCCTCCTCAAGCTTCTCAGGCTCATCGAGCGAGTTACCGTGCGGCAACAATCCCTCTTCGAGCCCGGCCACGATGACGTGCGGAAACTCGAGGCCCTTTGCGTTGTGCGCCGTGAGCAGCAGCACGCGGTCAGCATCCTCGGCGACGCGGTCGAGATCGGTGATCAGCGAGGCCTCGCCCAGGAATTCCGCGAGCGTGCCACCGGTGTTCGAATAGCCCGCCGCCGAGACGAGCAGTTCGCGCACGTTGTCCTTGCGGTCGTTGGCATCGTCGTCGGCATCGAGATGTTCGATGTACTGCGAGCGCTGCAGCAAACGCTCCATCAAACGCTCGACCGGCTCCGCCTGCAGCGCGCGCAACTCGGCCAGCAGTTCGAGAAACTCGGCGGCACCCGTGTACGCCGCCTTCGACAAGTCGCCCGCCTTGACGATCGCCGCGAGCGCGTCATGCGGCGACTCCTGGGTCGCGGCGACACGCGCCTGCACCTTGGCTTCGACCGTCGAGCCTAAGCCCCGACGCGGCGTGTTCCACACGCGCCAGAACGACACGGAGTCGTGCGGATTCGCCACCAGCCGCAGGTAGGCGAGTACATCCTTTACTTCACGCCGCTGGAAGAACGACACGCCCCCCACGATCTCGTAGGCGACACCCGCCATGCGCAATTCCGTTTCGAGCGAGCGCGACTGGGCGTTCGTGCGGTACAGCACCGCGTAGTCGCGCAAGGCGCCCGAGCGCTTTACATGCGTCTCGAGAATGCCGCGGATACGCCGCGCCTCGTCGGTCTCATCGGTCGCCAGGGTAAAACGCAATTGCGCGCCGGCTTCACGGTCGCACCACAGTGTCTTGCCCTTGCGCAACCGGTTGTGCTCGATCACGGCGTTGGCGGCCTTCAGGATGTTGCCGGTCGAACGGTAGTTCTGCTCGAGCCGGATGATCGCGGCACCCGGGAAGGCCTCCTCGAACTCCAGCATGTTCGCCGCGTCCGCGCCGCGCCAGCCGTAGATGGACTGGTCATCGTCACCCACCACGAACAGGTTGCGATGCCCTGAGGCGAGTGCGGCCACGAGCCGGAACTGCGCAAGATTGGTGTCCTGGTACTCGTCCACCAGCACATGCTGGAACCGCCGGCGGTAGCGTTCGCCGACTTCCGCATTCGTCTCGAGCAGGCGCACCGACTCGGCGATCAGGTCATCAAAGTCCAGCGCGCCATTGGCCCTCAGCGCCGCCTGGTAGCCAGCGTAGATCTGGCCGATTCGCCGCTCGTTGGGCGGCGCGTCCGCGGAGACAAAGCCGGACGGCGTGACCAGCTTGTTCTTGGCGTCCGAGATACGATTGAGCACCGTTGACAGCTTCACGGTGTTCTCGGGCACTTCAAGCACGCGCAGGATGTCCTTGAGGATGCGTTCCTGATCCTCGCGATCGTAGATCACGAATTCGCGCAGCAGCCCGGCCGCCTCGTGCTCGCGCCGCAGCAACCGCACCGCCGTCGCGTGGAACGTGCCGATCCACACCTCGGCGGCAGCCTTGCCGACCTGGCGCTCCATCCGCTCGCGCATCTCGCGCGCCGCGCGGTTGGTGAAGGTGAAGGCAAGAATCGCGTAGGGCGGCACGCCGCGTTCCAGCAGCCTGCCTACCCGGGAAGTCAGCACACGCGTCTTGCCGCTACCGGCCCCCGCGATGACCAACAGCGGACCGGACTCGTGCGCCACCGCCAACGCCTGTTGCGGATTCAGGGAACGCGTTGCTTCCACGAAGGACTCTCGATCAAAAGGGATGCGGACACGAAACGCCTCCCTCGCAATCTACGAAAAGTCCGCCTGAGCGTCCACCCGCGCCGAAGGACTTCTAGAATTCCGGCCCAAGACTAAAGTGCCAACGCGGGCGGCTCACCTCTTGAAGATCCGTGCGCCACGCCACATCCACCTTCACGATGAGGAACAGCAGCGAGGTCCGCAGCCCCGTGCCGAAGCTCATGCCGACGCCCGGCCCCTTGAGCGGATCCGTGAGCCGGCCGTTCTCGCTGAAGCGCAGCTTCTCTCCCGCGCTCCAGATCGCGCCCACGTCACCGAACATCACGCCACGCAGGTTGAACAGGCCCACGGGCACTGGGCCCACGATGCCGAGTTGCTGGATGAAGGGAAAGCGCAACTCGGTCGTCAGCAAGGCCACGCGCGAGCCGAGCAGGTCGAAGTCCGGGAACCCGCGCAGCGTCGAGAAGCCACCAATCCTGAAGGACTGCGGATTGCGGCCATCGCTCGCGCCGGTGAGCACGCGGGTCGCGAACGTGTAGCCATGGGTCAGATCCCAGTAGCGCCGCCCATCGAACGTTACCGTGTTGTAGGCCAGCCCGTTCTGGAACCACGCGAACGATGGCCCATAGGTCAGGTTCCAGCGCTGGCCGTTGACCGGGCCGTAGTAGCCGAACAGTGCGTTGTCCGACACCAGCGAGACCGACGGTGACGACACCGAGCGGTACTCGTGATTCGCCGCCGCCACATCGCCGAACACGTCGCGCACGAAGAACTGGCGGTCGAGGAACATCTGCGTGAAGTTGAACTCCGCGCGGTGGAAGCGGTCGAACGGGTAGGACGCCGACACGAGCGCGCCGAAGTTGCGCTCCGAGAACAACCGCGGCGAGCCGAACGACTCACCCAGCGTCGACACCTGCGAATCGAAGTAGTCCTTGAAGTGGAAGATCCCGCCCCCGAAGTCCCAGCGGCGCGGCAGGTAGCTGTAAATCGCGAGCGCGTTCGTCTCGGAAATCGAATTGCTGAACACGTCCGTCGCGACATACAGACTGTGATCACCGAGGAAGTCCGAGAACACGAACTGCGTGCTGCCCACGAAGCCATAGCCCGTGGCGGCATAGAACCCGGCGCCGCCGTAGTCGGGAGCCAAGCGAGGCTTGTAGCGCGAGGCCTTCTGGCCCAGCACGGAATCGGGCAGCGCGAAGGGCCCACCGTCATCATGCAATGGAATGCGCGTCGCCAACGGCGTCACGCTGTCGGGCAGCGCGGGAAATGGATGCGGTCCCGCCGACCAACCGGGCCTGGTGTCCTCGTCCATGCGGTCGAGCCGCAGGCTATCGCGCGAGGCGCCATCGTGACGGTCGGGGCGCCGGTCCTTGTCCGCGCTCGACGCCATCGAGTCGGGCCACGCGCCGGCGAG
>JAYSRO010000108.1:0-1621 GCA_043720995.1 Candidatus Eiseniibacteriota bacterium | reverse complement strand
CGCCGTTCGCGTCGTTGAAGTCGCACAGTCCGGCGTAGTACACCGCGCCGGTCTTCTCGTTCGAGGTCAGCACCGGATCGCTCGTCCACTGAAAGCCGGTCACGCCGGTGGCATGCGGCAGGCTGCCACGGTCAGTCCAGCTCAGACCGCCATCGGCCGAAGTAGCCCAGCCTTGCGTGTCGCCGAATGTCTGGAAACCCTGACCGTCATTCCATGCGGCCACCAGGAGGTCACCCACCGCCACGATCGCAGTCTCGCTCTGGCCCGCATCCGCGGCGTCGCCGGCGCGATTGTTGACGATATGATTCACCGGGGTGTTGAAGGCCTGCGTGGCGAAACGTTGCGATCGGCGCGGGCTCGCGGTGGGCGCACCCGACGCTGGCAGGATATCGTCCGGGCGCGCGGGGCGCATGCGGTCGCCACGGCCATTCACAGGCTTCTTGCCGTTCTGTTGCTCGCGAGCCAACCGGCGCAGATTCGCTTCACGCTTTTCGCGTGCTTCACGATGCTCGAAGCGCTCTTCGGCCATGCGCTTCGCCAACGCCAGCTTCCACGGATGTGGACGAGGCGGTTCGGCCTGCGCTAAGACGAGCGTCGGGAGCAACGAGAACGCGAGTGCGGCAGCGGCCAGCCGCGCACCGATGCGTGTGCAAGCGAGCATCTGGGGAGATCTCCTGGTTCGGGATGCCATCCGGGGCTACTTAAGGTTAGTGGAGTGGTCGGCGGAAGTCGTGTGAAACCTTCGGGTTGGGCTACCGGATTGCTCCCCATGGCGCCACCATGAGTGCAAGCAGCACGACGTATAGGAGGAGTTGCACTCCGTTTGCCATACGCCAACGCGCGAGCTCTTTCTGCCAACCCGCGGGCTCGCCCTCGCCACCCCGCTTGGCGGCATCGGCGGCGGCATGGGCTAAAGCCCCCAGCGCGCCGGTGGCCGGCATCTCGATCGCCAGCGTCACCAGCACGAGTGCCACCCACAAGCCGTTCGCGGCCATGAACTGCCACGTGTCCTTCATGCGATAGCCCATCTGCATGCCGAAGAAGTTGCCGACGAGCCCCAAGCCGAGCAGTGCCGGCAGCGCGATCATCGTCGACAGCCCGCGGTTCATGGCGAACAGCGTGTTGCGCACCGCCCAGTCCGTGGCCTTCCGGGCCTGCATGGTGTTCCAGTGCGCGGCGAACACGGCAGCGAACCACGCGAACGCGAGCAGCACGTGCAGGAAACGGATGGCGACGAGCATGATGGGACTCTCCGGGTCACGGAACAGCGCGCGAGGCGCGGGCGAGCGGCTTTGGGCGCGAGTGTAGGACGAATCGCCCGTGCGGGCACACGGGTGGTTGACGCCCATTCCCCGGGGAGCGAAACCGCACCGGCTCGTGGTTGGCGTGACATGCGGGTCGTTTGCTTGGTTCGCATCTCTTGCCAAGGCTCCACTCACTGCGCCAACCGTCCAAGCAGTCCGAACGACGAAGCCACGTCCGCGCTTCAGTTCACCCGCACGCGAAAGCTCACGCTCCCGCTGCCGCCCGGCGTCAGCGCGCCCGCGAGAGTCCATGCCAGCGGACCCGTGCTGCCAGCGGCCGGCTGTTGTGTGAGCGCGCAACCGCTGATGCCGCCGCC
>JAYSRO010000107.1:0-1626 GCA_043720995.1 Candidatus Eiseniibacteriota bacterium | reverse complement strand
CGATGTCGTGATGCACGGACAGGTACTCGCGTAACAACTGCCGCGCCAGCGGTTCGTCATCGACGATCACCGCGCGAATTCGTTCGGATGCATTCATGCGACCTCCACGGCGGCGCCGGGTGCGGGTGCCACAGATTGCGTTTGAGCTAGGCCCACTTCGGGTTCGCGGTTGACGGCCGGCAGGACGACTTCAACACGATAACGGCCGTCGGATTCAATGCATTCTACCCGCGTCGCGCCCGGATGCAGCGAGGCGAGGCGGGACTTCACGTTGGCGACGCCCAATCCCTGCCCGCGGCTCGCAGGACGCTCGGGATCGGCGGGGTTCTCGACCGTGATCTCCAAGCGGCCCGCGATGCGGCGCGCCGTGAGCCGCACCACTCCCCCTTCGATCGAGTGCGCGATGCCGTGCGTCACGGCATTCTCAACCAGCGGCTGTAGCAGCAGCGCCGGCACCGGGCAATCGAGTGCCGCGGGATCAATGTCATACTCGAGCTTCAAGCGATCGCCGAAGCGCACGCGTTCGATCTCAAGGTAGCGCTCTGCGAGGTCGAGCTCTTCCTCGAGCGGGATCTCGCGGCGGCCGCCCAACGCCAGGCTGCGGCGCAGGAAGTCCGCAAGCATCACGCACATCGTGCGCGCGCGCACCGGATCCGAACCCGCGAGTGAAGCCACCGCGTTCAGCCCATTGAACAGGAAGTGCGGGTTGATCTGCGCGCGCAACGCCCGCAGCTCTGCGTCGCGCGTCTGGACTTGCGCCTCGAGGGCGAGCCGCTCGGCATCGCGCGCGTCCTCGAACGAAATCATCAAGTAACTGAGCATCGTCACGCAGAAAAACAACAACGCGCCCAGTGCGCTGATCAGCGGGGCATCGAGGCGATAGCGCATGAACGCATCGGGGAACATCGGGTGATGCTGGATCACGAACGCGACGACCGAGCCCGCCGCCACCCACACCGCGACCGAGACCACCAGCGAGAGCACGTGCGAGACCGTGAAGCGCAGCAGGTTGCGCCCATTGAGCGGCAGCGCCCGGCACATCGGCCACTGCGCCATGCACATGAACGCGGCGAGCAGCGTCAGCGGCGCGCCGATCAACGCGCCTTCGAGCAGGCCACGATGCTCGGGCACCGCCAGCGTCGCGCTGACCAGCGCCGCCACGGGCAGCCATGCGGCGAGATAGAGCTCGACGCGAATCCGGCGGGCAAGGACCGGATGCATGTCAGTTCTTGATTTCCACGCCGCCCATGATCGAGAACCCGCGAATGATCAAAACCTTCGAAGGGTTGCCGGCGATTTCCTTGCGGTTGTCCTCGATGGCGCCCAGAATCGCCACGCCTTCGTTCTGGATCACCCAGTCGCCTGGCACGTAGAGATCGATGCCGCCCATCAGCGCGAATACATCGAATACCGCCGGCCCCGTCAGGATCCCGCTCGGCCGCAGGTCGATCTCGCACCCGCCCATGAAGGCGGTCGCATCACCGGACTTGAAGTCGGGTGTGAACACGCGGCGCGTGGCGCTGCTCATCATGGCGAAGGCACTGGTGTGCGCGCCGGTATCGGCCGGCGCCGATGCGGGATCAGGAAACCCCGCCCCCCTGCGGTAGCGCCCCACGCCGCGGACTC
>JAYSRO010000106.1:0-7078 GCA_043720995.1 Candidatus Eiseniibacteriota bacterium | reverse complement strand
CAGCGGCGTCGCGAACGACGTCATCGAGACGTCTCACCGGAACTTCAATTGTCGTGCGATAACTCGCCGTGTCGATCAGTGAGTGTCGGCCACGATTCGCTGCCTTGTAGATGCCCAACTGTGCGGTGCAGTCGTGTGCGCCGATGGCGCAGGCGTGGACGGTGACATTCTCAAGCTGGTTCTGTCGGATGTTCTCGCGCAGCAATGCGTTGTTCTGCGGCTCCGGTTCAATCGCGACGACGCGGCCACGCGCACCCGCAATCTTGCCGAACAGGCAGGAGAAGTATCCGATGTTTGCACCGATATCGAGGAAACTATCGCCGGCAGTGTAGTTCCCGAGCACGAATCGCGTTAGCGCCGCTTCGTGAATGCCGCGACGATAGAGACCACGCCCGACTGCGTCACGCTTGTAGCTATCGATCTGCAGGCCGAGTGGGAGGTGCCGCGCCGTGACCGTGCGGCGAAACGGATTGGCGCATTCGGCCCAGTACGCCAGGCCGCGCAATTCGTACCGCAGTCGATCAGTCATGATGTGGCGATGGCTGCAGCACGAGTTGGTGGAAAGCGGGTGAAGAATATCGGTCGTGATCAGCCGGCGTTCGTCTGTGAAGCTTGTGCTGCGCGCGGACCGCGTGATGCTGAGCGCCAGTCTGATGCGGAGTCCGCTCGGCAGCAGCAAGCACCGTTAGGCCCGCGCCACGCGGACATTGCGTCGAAACAGCCGGTCGCGCAATGGAACGGTGACGGTCCGCTCCCGGGTCGGGCGTATGATCGGCGCTCTTCAGTGCTGGAGCGCGCCTGCGCGACGCGGCACCGACGCGCACTTGACGGACTACCTTGAGGCACTCCGCGCTGCATCGCGCACCAACACGTTCGCGCCGTATCCGCAGATGATGCGACGGGCGTCAGCTTTCGTGGCGGCGTTGCCGTGGACGACCTTCACGGTCGCGCTCGACGCGCTCACCACTATCGGCGCGCTGAGCGAGCCTGCGGCTGGGCGACGGCTCCGCCTGCCGTCGGAACTCGCGCCGCCAAGCTAGAGTGGTGCCCTGTACAGTCACGCCAGAAGTCGCGTGCCCTTCTGCTGCCCGGTGGCGCCGGAAATTCTCGCGAGGCATGCGGTCGGTCGATGGCGGCGTCAAAGACCTAGCCGACGCGGTCGAACTCGTCGGCTGTTGCCACCCGCTTCCGTGTGCCTAAGAAAGCTGCGTGACCTGTCTTCAACTTCCGACCACCTCGCGCGCATCGACAAGACTGCAAGAAAGACGGAAGCTATCGAAGCAACTGCAAACAACACCCAATAGAGCCTGCTAGGTACCTCAGCGTGAACATTTGTTGCCCGCGGGCGACGAGTGGACGACGCAGGCACGCGCCCATCGCGTCGTGACGTTGTACATCACCAACGAGGAACACGCCCTTCCGCATCCGCCAGTGTAGGGCGGCGGCGGAGTGGACGGTATAAGGTGCACTGTCACCGTAATTCCGCAGTCCCGCTGCGCGCGCATGCATCAGCGGCAGAGTGGTGGGTGCCGCGCGCCTCGGCTTCTTCTCGGGCATCGTGCCTCCGTGCAAGAGGGAAGTCCGAGCGAAGGGGTGGCGACAAAAGATCACTTTCCTAAACGGGATCACCAGAACCGGCGTCTCCACTCGCACGTACGCAGGCCACCCCCGGACCATGTTTTTCCACGGGCTGAACAACACCATTAAGCTGACGGCCATTTCGCTCGGACCGGGATACTACGCGCTTGGAGTTTCTGGCTCAACAGGCGGCGCGCGACGCGACGTGATGGTTTTTCAAGAAGTCGCGCTCCATCCGCAGCGTCTCCACCTCACGCTGCAACCGCCGAATCTCGTCCGCCTCACTCGACACGCGCCCTGCCCCGGGGAAGACGTCGGTCAGTGGCCGGCCAGACGGCGCCCCCAACTGGTCCGCCCACATCCGGAGCTGCTCCGGTCGTACATCGAGATCCCGCGCGATGGTCGCCATCGGGACCTTCACGGCCCGCCGTTCTTCCATCCGACGCAGCGCTTCCACCTTGAACGCGGCATCGAACTGCCGCCGCACGCGCTTCTTCGGCATGTCCACCTCCTCCCTGAATCAAATCAGGTCAGGCTAGGTGTCCACCAAAGCGGGTCAGGTCCAAACCCCGTGTCCACCAAACCGGGTCAAGTCCATCCCTACGGATAGAAACCACTGAGAAGAGAAATCGCCGCCAGTACAAGTGACACTAGCGTCGCTGATATCACCTGCTGAGAGGCTTTCGCGTCACGACCAGAGAGCAACGCAACGGTGAATGTCGCCCCCGCGGTCGGGAGAACAGCAAGGAGTACATAGGTGTGCAGAGGCGTTTCTACTACGGCTTGACGCAACCAATCGAAATAGCCGAGTCCGAGAAGCAATGCCATCGCCACGACCCAAGACGATACTAACAAGCGCTTTCCACCTCGCCGCATCGACCAGACTGCAAGAAGGACGGAAGCTATCGAAACAACTGCAAACAAAACCCAATAGAGCATGTTGGGTACCTCAGCGTGAACATTTGTTGCCCGGACCAAACCGAGACGCTCCGCCGCAGATTCCTGGTGTTAGCGGCCATGGGGATACGGCCCTCGATGGTACTTTTCCACCTGCAGCTGTAATCACTGACCACACGAAGTGATTCGAATTCACCGCGCCACTGGAGCTGTAATCTTCACCGTGGCTGGCTTTCCCGATCGCGTTGAAAGCGCTGATCACTCTCGCGTCGAACTGGCGCGATGTTATCCCTGTTGGAACCTGGACCTTCGTCCAGAAATATCGATCGTCATCAGGATCTAGAAGTCTGATTGTGTTCTTTCCGCCCACGTTCAATAGCTCGCCCGCCTGTTTTTCGTCTCCTTCGCCAACCGCTACAGCGCAGTGCTTCCCCAGTGCGGCTAGGGCTCCTTCGAGCGGGCGACAGCCAACGTAAGCAGTATCACTAGGACTCAACCCAAACGGATCCGCGAAGTTGACCGGATCGCCATTCGCATAGCCGTAGGCGTTGAGGCCGCCCGCGATGCCGATGGGATCGGGCTGCGTGAACCGCCCCGTCGCCGGATCGAGATACCGGTTCCGCCGATAGAGCAATCCATTGGGCTCACGCTTGTCCTGCAAGAGGGAGCCCGCCCAGCCGCGCACCAGCGGATCGATCGGCTTGCCGTTGGGTGCCCACACCTGGGTCCAGGCCATCGCATACGTGCAGCGTTTGACGGCGCCATCCATCTCGCAGCGCGAGATGCCGCCATCGGCCGAGGTGCCGAGGGACGGCTCGCCGCGCAGGTCCCACTGCGGGTAGAGCGCGAATGGTTGGAAGCGGCGGTAGGGCTTCGGATTCTGGTACGCGCGGAAGTTGTGGTCGCCGTAATCCTGGCGCAGCATCACCAGCGGCTTGTCGATCGCGCCGCCATACACGTAGCCGACGCGCCCGTAGTACGCATCGCGGTCGAATGTCTTGTCCGTCGCCGCGTTGTTCGCCACGCCGAGCGTGTCGCCCAGCGCGAGCCCGTCCTTTTCCCAGTGTTGGCTCTGGTCCGGCATCCGGACCTCGTACAACTCCTTGGCGCCGTCCCAGACGGTGCGCTGCACGTACCCCAGATTGCACTCGAACCAGAAGTCCGCGCCCTGATCCACGCCGGCATTGTTTTCCGCGCAGCGCCGACTGGAGCGCGTGAACACCCGCCGCCCAAGCGCATCGTAGCGGTACTGATCGAACGTCAGCAGCGAGTGCAAGGGGTTGCTCCAGCCATACGGCTCGGCGATGCGCGCGTCGACCGCCACCAGCTGGTCCGCGGCGTTGTAGTACTCGACGCGATCGGTCGCCTCCGCCCGGCTGGCGCCCGTGCCCAACGTCTGGAAGTCCTGATGCAGTTGCGCAGCCGTGTTGCCGGCCGCGTCGTACCAGAGCGTGTCCCTGGCGACCTCCACGTCGTTGGGCCCGGCCGTGAACGACGTGCGCTGCAGCCGGCCGGTGTTCGGCGTATAGGTCGGCAGTCGCTTGGCGCTGGCGTTGTAGCGGCCATCGCTGTAGAAGGCGCCCCCAAAGTTGTAGTTCTGGGTTGCGGTCTGGCGCCACGTGCTGGTGCCCAAGGCATCGGGGCGGATCGTCTCGCTCATCGTCAGCGTGGCGGTCGACGAGAGGCCCGCCACATAGTCGTAGTACCGCGACGCGTAGGTGCTGCTCCGCAAATAGCCCATCGGCGTGTAGTCGAACGTCATCGCCTCCTGCAGGCCCTTGCTGTTCGTCGCCGTCCGCAGCTTGCCGACCGAGTCGTACTTGAAGTCGACGTCGCGGATGTAGCCGTCGTACTGGCCGTACGGCCCGGCGGTGCGTGGCAGCGGATCTAGGGGCGTCGCCGAGGGCGTCAGCGGCGGACCGACGGTGCTGTTGCCCGCGGCGAGCAGGTCGCGGAGCACCTCGCCGTCGAGCGTGTAGGTGTACTGCCGCGACACGTTGTTCGGGCTGATCTGGCGCGTCAGCTGTCCGGCCGGATCGAAGAAGAATGTGACCGTACTGTCCATCGGGTCGCGGACCGACGCGGGCCGGCCGGTGCCGGCATCGTAGGCCCACGTTTCGGTCTTGGTGCCGGGGGCCAGCTGGGTTGGATGGCCCAGCGTCAGGCGGCGGCCCGCGACATCATAGGTGTACTGCAGCGTGTAGACGTGCTGCGTGAAATCGTCGCCTGTGACCGTGCGGACTTTCTGCGTTTCAGACTGCAGCGCGCCGTTGGGGAGATACGTGCGGCTCACCTGCGCGGCGCGATTGCTGGCCATGGCGACTTGCCCGGTGCCGACGTCGTAGGTGAAGGTTGCGGTATCGCCATCAACCACGAGACGACTGCTCCGGCCCAGATCTACGCGCGGGAACGTCGGCCGGAGCGTCAGATCGTAAATCTGCGTGTTGGTCGCCGTGCCGATCTGGAGCGAGCCGTACGTCATCGCCGAGGTGATCACGGTCAGCGGGCGATTGAGCGCGTCGTAGGTCGAGGTGATCTGCCCGCCACGCGGGGTGACGCGCAGCGTGTCGTTGCCCGCCGCATCGTACGTGAACAGCTCGGGGACGCTCAGCCCCTGCGCGAAGCGGCGGGTCACTCGGCCGAGGGCATCGTACTCCGTGCTGTCCTTCAGCGTGCCCATGATCCCGTCACTGGCGCTGCGCGTGACCGCCACGGGCAACCCGGTCGCGCCGAGATAAAGTGTATTCACCGTGACCGCCTGCGGCCCCGAACCCGCCGTGCCGTCGCCCCACGCCGAGCGCGACGTGCGCGTCACCCGATCCAAGGCGTCGTAGAACGTCGAATCGATCAGCCATCGTGGATACGGCGTCACCGCCAGGCGCGTCTGCGCGACCAGCACCCGGCCGATGTCGTCGTTCATAAACTCGGTGCGCTTGCCCTCGGCAGTCTGGGTCGCACTCAGGTTGCCGAGCGCATCGTACTCATACGTGTCGGTTGAACGCAGTCCCTGCGCGTTCTGGGCCGACGTGGTCGCACTCGGGAGCCCGAGACAATTCGGCGTCGTGCAATAGCTGAGAGTCACCAGCGTGGCCGCGTCGGCCGTATTTTCTACGTCGGAGAGCACGGGATAGGTGTTGAAGACCGGCCCAGAATACGTGTATTTCGTCCACACGCCGGCGACGTCTCGCGTATAAATCAGATTGTCGGGGTACGCCGCGTCGGTGTAGTAGTAGTACCACTCCGGCACGGGCCCGCCCGGCGTCGCCGGGTCCGCGTTCATATAGGTGAGTTTGCCTTGCGCGTTGTAGAGCGCGTATTGCGACCAGCCCGCCGGATTCGTCACCCGGGCGGCCAGGAGCGGGAAGGTCGCGTGGGGCACCACCGACGTCGTCCGGCCCATCGGGTCGGTGATCGTGAGCGGATTGCCCCACGGGCCGAGCCACAGTTTCTTGAAGGCCTGCACGGCGGGCCAGCGCGGGGAGTAGAGCGCCGTGTACAGATTGGCCGCCACGTCCGGACTCGCCAGGGCCGCCCCTTCGCCAGCGCGGAACTGCTGGATCACACTGTCCGACAACACCCCCGTCGGCGTCCGCGCACTCGTCAGCAACCCGCCCGCCCCATACACAAACGTCGACGTCGTCCCACGACTGTCCCACAGCGTCGTGATGCGCCCGTTCGCCTCGGTGTAGGCCAGGGAATCGCCCGCAAAATTGAAGTTGCCTGCGGCGGTACCGATGGTCCGCGTCACAGTACGCCAAGTGTTGTTGGGCGTTTCCGACACGCCGGAGTTGTAATGCCTGGCTTGTCCGACGCAGGGCGTCGGCGTTGCGTCCTTGTCGTAGTTGAACGTGTAGGCGAGATATCCCGAGTTGCCGACCGGTAACGGGAGCTGAATGTGGACCAGCCGATTGCATCCGAAATACGTCAGGAAGTTCGTGACATGGCCGACGTCGTTGACCGTGGCCACATGTCGCCCGCTGGCATCGAACTTCACGTACGCGCCACGGCTCAGCGCGCGCCGCCAGAAACCGTCGCGGGTATAAATCAGACTGTCGACACCGGCGAGCGAGCGCGCCTTGTAGATCCAATACGCCGTGTTCGCCGCCTCGTACTGAAACACGTACTTCCGCGTACTCCCGTCCCCACCCACCCAGTACATATCGTCCGTCTGCGTGGGATTCGGCACCGATTTGATGGTCTCGTAGCCGGCCACCCACCAGCCCGGCCCAAATTCGCTCGCGGCGCGATTGACGATCGCGAGTTCGCCGGTGCTCGGGATCGTCTCGATCCGATCGCCGTAGTCGAACACGATGTCAAGGTCATACTTGTAGAGATTTGTGGTCAGATTCGTCGCATCGAATGAGAGCGCGACTTGGCGCTGCTCACCGGCGGCCCATCCCGTTGCGAGCCAGCTGTTCGTCGCTTGCTGCACGCCATTGATCCGCAGGGTCGCCCGGACATAGTTGGGCTGCCAGCTGTCCACCTGCCGCGTAACCCACGCACGGACGATCGGGGTGGGCTTGGCGTGCTGGCTGTTGTAAACCATGGTCACCGCGCGCGCCTTATTGAACGTTCGGATGCCTGGATAACCATAGGTGAGGCG
>JAYSRO010000105.1:0-1640 GCA_043720995.1 Candidatus Eiseniibacteriota bacterium | reverse complement strand
CAGCGACTGCACCTGCTATTGGACCAGCAGCAGTCATTCGCGGGTCCGAACGCCGAACAGACCGCCATCGGACTCGACCTGCGCGTTATCGGGCCGCTCGTGCTCGAGGCTCGCGCTGCCAATGGGAGTCTGGGGCGGTCGCTGCGCGGGGGTGCGACGATCACCGCGGCGGGCCGGACCGCATACGTACGGCAGGAGCTCAGCGAGGGCGTGGCGCCGCGTCGCGTTGGCACGCTGTTCGGTTTACAGGCCCCGCTGGGACCCATGAGTCGCGCCTATACCGAGTACCAGTGGTTGCGCGCCGCGGGAACTCCGCAGCGCATCTCGGTCATGGGCATGGAGCAAGGCTGGCAGCCAGCGGCCGGCGCGACGCTGCGCATCTCCGGTGAGCATGGCGACGGCGGGGCTGCGAACGGGGCAGGCCGTCGATCCACGGTCGCGACTGACGCCTCATTCCAAGGAAAGTCGCCGCTTCGCGGTTCGACGCGAGCAGAGTGGCGCTTCGATGGCGCGAACGCCGGGCACCGGCAGTTCCTGACCAGTTCCGACCTGGAACTTCGATTGGTGCAGGGCTGGTCGTTGCGCGGTGGCTGGCGCATGGGGCAGACGCGCGACGCGGCCACCGCATCGACGCCACTGCGATTCGAGGAGAGCCGGTTCGGGTTGTCGTTCCGCCCACGCTCGGAGCGCGTCGTGGTGCTGGCGCGGTGGACACGACTGACGGACAGACGTGCGGCAAGCGCAGATGATTCGACGGCGATGGAGAACATGATCGGTGTCGTCGCGCTCGAAGGCACCCTGCGACTGACTCCGCTGCTCGAATGGTCTGCGAAGGGCGCAGCACGCCTGCTGCGCGCGAGCCAGGGCGGGCTTCCGAGCGCCACCACACACGGCGGCTTGTGGGTGAACCGACTCGACTTCCGGATCGCTGCACCCGTGCGGCTGGGCGTCGAGTACCGCAACACGAGCCAGCGCGAGTCCGGAGACCGACTCGGCGGTTGGCTCCAGGAACTCTCGTGGGATCCCAAGCCGCACCTGCGGTTGGGCGGCGGCTTCAACTTCAGTCATGTCTCGGGCGATGAGTTGTCCCGTGGGACGGAGGATGCGCATGGCTGGTTCATCCGCGCCCAGACCCAGTACTGACCACGCCGTGACCGTCACGTCGCCGAGCCGTGTGGGATCGGGGCCGGTCCCGTCGGCCGCATCGGCCACGCCCCCGGCTCGCCGCGCGGTTGGACGGATCGCGAGCGGCGCCGTCGAACTCACCGCTGCGGTGCTGCTCACACTCCTGTTCTTCGGGTGCTTCTTGTTGCTGCTTGCCGTCGCGTTCCCCGAGGGCGAGAGCCTGCGCACGCTCGCGCTGGACGGGCGCCGCCCGATTGACGGGTTTGGCGAGGCCGCGCTGCGTCGCACGGAAGCGCTGGCCGCACGCCAGAACGAAGTCATCGCGTCACTCGACGTGCTGCGCCCGGACGTCAATCGTCGTGCGTCGTGGACGATCGCCTGGGCCCCGGCGCGCAATGGTGAACCCCTGCGGGATCGAGATGCGATCCAGACCGGTGCCGATGGTCGTGCGCTGGTGCACTTCGACCGCAAGAACCAGCTCCAGATCGGGGAGAATTCATACGTCGTGGTAACCC
>JAYSRO010000104.1:0-7142 GCA_043720995.1 Candidatus Eiseniibacteriota bacterium | reverse complement strand
TGCCGGTTGCCAGGGCACACAACAGCAGCCAACCGCAGGCGCGTGAATTCCGGATGACCAACGTGAGACTCCTCCTCGGTGCGGGAGACGCTGCCCGGTACAAGTACCAGCATAACCGATAGCATGGGCAGGCGCTCGGGGCATCGCAGAGGGATCGCGGAGCCAGGGGATTGCGGGCATGCAGGGCCCCATCTGGCCGGGGGTCCACTCTTGCAGCCTTCAGCGCCAGTAGAGGATTCGGCCGCAGGACTCGCAGGTTGTGAGCGGCTGACCGTCCGAAGGCGCCGCCCGCGTGGGCAGGGTAATGAAGCAACCCTGGCAGGCGCGCCCCCGCACCACGGTGACGGCGCGGCCGTAGCGTCCCTGGAGGCGCTGGTATTGGGTGGCCCAACGGGGTTCGAGTTGCGCCACCAGCTGTGCACGCAACGTCTCGAGCGCCGTGCCCGCGGGGAAGGTGAAGCCCAACTTCCGCAAACGGGCCACAACTCGCGGGTCCGCGAGCTCGGCACGCAGCACATCGACATCGTGCAATTCCAGCAGCACGCCGAGGCTGCTCATGATCCGAACTCCGCGAACACGGCCGCCACTTCGGCGAACTCCGCAGCCTCGAGCAGTCTCGCACGGTTCCTCACCAGGCGGCCGACCGCGGCGACGCGCGAGACGAATTCGAGATGCGCCTCCTCGCCTGCTTCCGCAGGGGAGAGCGCCAATAGCACCAATTGCACGGCGACCCCGTCGCCGGATTCCCACACGAGGCCCCGGCGGGAACGCGCGATCACAAGGCGCGACTCGATGACAGCGATCGAGCGCAGGTGGGGCACCGCGACGCCCTTGCCGATGCCGGTGCCGAACAAGCGCTCGCGCACACCCAGCGAGGCACACAGCACTTCAGGCTCACGCACCACACCGGCGTGGGCAGCGACTCGAACGAGTTCCTGCAGGACAGCGGGCTTGCGCCGAACTTTGAGTTCGGGGATGTAGAGCGAGGGGTCGAGCTGCGCAGCGCCGAACGCGGAGATCATCGGCACGGAAGTCCTCCTCGCGCCGGAGGCTAGCAGATGCCTGGTCCCCGCTCCACGCTCAATTGCAATCGCCGCGCCATTGCGATCGCATCCGCCCCGCCAGAATCGCGCGCGGCCCCCGCGATCGGCGCGGCCTACTCTCGCGCAGCCGCCACGGGCGCCCCGCTCACGGGCGTCGGCGGCGTCGCTGGCCAGCGCATCTGCCGGGCCACCAGCAGAGTCACACCCGCCCCGAGCAGCGCCCCTACCACCACGTCCGACGTAAAGTGACGGTTGAGGTAGACGCGGGACACCGCCACCAGGGTCGCGCCCGCGAGGAAGCCCCAAGAAAGCTTAGGCCAGCGCCGCGAGAACACCACCGCGAGCGCGAAGGCATTGGCCGCATGGCTCGAAGGGAACGAGGCATTCGATCGCTTGTGCTCCCCGTCGGGCCGCGTGCGGCCGGTCGTGCGCTTGATCGCCTCGACCGCGAGATTGACGGCCGCGGCACTCACGAGAGCCACGCGCGCCAGCGGCACACCCTGCGAGGCGTCGCACACCGCGATGGCCAGCAGCGCGCCGAACACCACCACGGGCTTGCCGATGTCCGATGCCGTGCGCATCGTGCGTTCGAGCGCCGGGCTGCGGTGCTGCTGCATGGCCTGCTGCAACGTGGAGTCCGCCTGTTCGATCGGGGCCAGCAAGCTCAACAACAACACGAGTGTCTTCACCGGCCGGCCTCATCAATGATCAACGCACCACGGGGCACATCACCCACGACTTGTGGGCCGGCGGCGACGCGAGCCGTGCCGCCGTTGATGCGAACGACGCGAACGACTTGCCCGGGAGCCAGGTCCACGCCCGCGCCCCCCAGCAGCACCGCGCGCGCTACCACTGCGCGCGGTGCCCTTGATGCACGCGCATGATCGAGCCACGGCGCCACCGAGACCACCGCCGCGAGCGCAAACAACACGATCGCCCCGCGACGCCCTACCCAGCCGGCCGCCAATGCCAGCACCAGTGCGAACAGGCCCCACTCGAGATTGCGGATGGGCAGGCGCGCAGGCGAATAGCCTTCGAGGCCACCGGCATCGCGCACCTGGCCGGTCGTCCAACGCAGCGCGGCATCGCGGGGCTCGCCACGTTCACCACGCAACACCCATGCGGAAGCGCGCGCCACGTCACCCCCGCGCGCTGCCGCCCACGCCAGTCGCGCCGCCAGCCCGGGCGCTCGAGCGCCATCCTTCCACAGCGCCTTCCAGCGATTCGAAGCGGCCTCGACGTCACCGCGCCGCGCCTGCGTGTCGGCTTGCAGGCTGAGCGCAGCAAACGCATCGCCGCGGCCGAGCCCCAGACTGACCGCGACCAACACCAGTGCGACCACGGCGGCCAGCACCGGGACTACCCTGTCCATCGCCGAGCTCTGGGTGGATGTGCGCACACTCAACTCGACGCGGCGCAGCATGGCGCCGCGCAACTTGTCCTCGTCGTGGCCCTGACCGCCATAACGCGCGGCATCGATCTCCGCCTTCCACGTGCTGACGTCGACACCCTCGCCGGCGAGTGTTTCGCAGGCGCGTCCGGCGGCGGCCCAGAACGAAGGCCCCCGGGCATGACGCAGGCCCTCGAACCACGACGGCGCGGGCGCCGCCGCCTGTTCGGCACGCGCCCGCAACGCCCTGACCCGCCGCCACCCCCATCCCAACAGCGCCCCCGCAATCGCAAGTCCCCATGCCCACACCGGGCGCGCCTGCGCCTGCAGCGGATGCTCGGCGAACACCGGCGGGAAGCCGCCCGCCTCGCCCGAGTGCCCGCCAACCGGCGGGATCACCTGCACCGTGATCGCGGGCAACACCGCTTCCATATACCTCCCACTGGCCTCATCGAACCACGCCAGCGCGGGTGCCGCGAGACGCAGCGTTCCCGTGCTGCGCGGCAGGATGGTCCATTGAAAACGGCGGCGCCCCGCCGTCAGGGACCCCGGCGAGCCGAGACTGTCCTGAACGGTGCTGGAAAACACTTCGGCGTCCGGGCTGGTGAGCGAAGGCGTATGGAGCAACGGCAAGTTACCCACGCCGCGCACATCCAGCACCACGGTCACGGGCACGTCCCTCGGCGTCTCTATCCGGTCCCCCAACCACGTCGCGCTGAACCGTCCCACGGCGCCATCGAAGCCCGCGGGTGCCCCGCCAGGCAGCGCCCGCACGTGCACATCGACGGGCGGGCTCTGCACCTGCACTGCCCGCCGCGCCCCGCCGCCAAAGATTCCAAACGGATCCGAGCTGCCTTCGGGGACCGCCAAGGACAGCACCGCCACGGCTTCCCCCACTCGCGCCGTTCCGGCCGCCAGCGGGTAGAGCCGTGTGCGCGTCTCGGTCACCAACACGCGCGAGCCGTTCTCGTCCGCGTAGTAGGAAGTCGGCTGCGAAGCCTTCTCACCCCAGAATCCCGGCGTGGCGGGCGGAGTGTATTGGGGGTCTTCCGCCAGCGGCGTGCGCTGCACCAACCGCACGCGCAGGATCACCGGTTGGCCCACGTACGGGTTCGGTGGTGACACATCGACGATCATCGCCGCCGCACCACTGCGCGCGGCCCCGCCCACGCGTGGACGGTCGGCCGCAACAGTGAGTGTGAGCGGCGAACGTGAGTAGACCTGCGAGCCGATGCGCATCGCGATCGGGCCGATGGCGAAGGTCCCCGCACGATCCGCCCCGAGCTCGATGCGGATCTGTATTTGCGATGCGCTCTTCCCGTTGATCCACGAAAAGCTCTGCGAACGGCTGGTGCCCAAAGTCTGGATGCCGTCGGGCAGGGTGACGTTGGGCGCGCCGACATTGCCGTCGGCGCCTTCCACGCTCACCACCAGCGTCGCGGACTCTCCCGATTGGATCGACGAACGGTCCAGCCGCGCCTGGATTACCGGCTCGGCGTGCGCGGAGGTCGCTGCGGCGCAGGCACAGAGCATCCACATGCCGAGCAGCCTCCGCGCGACCCTCGTGAAGTTGGCGCCTCGCATCACCAATCCTTGCCCTTGCGCTCATTCGCAGGGCGCACCGCCTGCCGCTTCTGCTGCTCGGAGCGCGACAAGTCCTGCAGCGCATTGAGCAGCCGGTCCGCCTGCTCCTTGGTCATCCCGCCGCCCTGCGCGTTCTGGCTCGGAGGAGTCGGTCCCTGCTGCGCGGGCGCCTTGGGAGCGGGTTGCGGTTGTTGCCCCTGCGGCTGCGGCTGGGGCTGGGGCTGCGAGGGCTTGGGGTCGTTGCCACCGCCGCCGCCGTTCTCGCGCTTCTGCTGTTCATCCTTGCGGCGCTGCTCGTCGATTCGCTTGCCCACGACTTCGTAGTTCCAGCGCGCGTCCGCGTCCTTCGGGTTCGCTTCGAGCGCCTTGCGCAAGGCGGCGAGCGCCTCCTCGTTGGCGCGGCGTTCGGCCTTGAGCGTACCGGCGTTGTAGCGCGCCGCATCCCCCGCACGCCCGCGCGACTGCCCCAGCTTCTCGAGCTCGCGCTCGGCGTCGGCGGCATGCCCCGCGAGCCCGGCGGCGGTGGCGCGATTGACGCGCACATCATCGTTGGGGCGACGCTTGAGCCGGGTGGCGTAGAGCGACTCGGCCGCACCGAAGCGGCCCTTCGCGAATGCCCGGTCGCCGCGCGCCCAGGCCGTCTGCGCCAGCGCGTGGTCCGGCAGCACGAACAACAGCAACAGCCCCACCGCGGCGACGGACTTGCGCCCGTGGCTCAAGGCCACGGCCGGCCCCTGGCGTTCGCGGCGGCGCTTGGGGCGCGAACGATCCGCCGCCAGCAACAGCAGCCCCAACACCGCGAACCATGGAAAGCGCGGCACCGGACGCTCGACCAATCTTTGCTTGCGGCCGCTGCGCGCGAGGTTGTCGATGGCTCCCAACAGGCGGCCCAGTTCGCCGCCCGGGCGGTTCGCCGCGAAGTAGGCGCCATGCGTGCGCTGCGCCAGCGTGCGCAACAGCCCCTCATCGATCCGGCTGCGCACTGCATTGCCCTTTTCGTCGCGCTTCACGTCGGTCACGCGGCCACCGCCATCGAGCACGGGGATGACATCGCCTTCGCGTGTGCCGACGCCCACCGCGAACACGCGGATGCCGGTGCTCACGACATCCTCGATCGCCGAGCGCCCGCCCGCCACCAGATCCTCCCCATCCGTCCACACGATGATCGCCTGCTCCTCGCGCCGGCCCTGCGGCATCACCTTGAGCGCCATGCGCAGCCCCTTGGCGAGATCCGTCCCCGGAGTGCTCATCACGCCCGTCGACATCGATTCGACCACCAGCCGCGCCGCCGGTACGTCGAGCGTCAACGGGCACAGACGCACGGCATCCCCGGCGAACGCCACGACGCCGACGCGGCTGCCGGACAGGCGGTCCAGCGCCGCCAACGCTTCGCGGCGCGCTTCATCGATCCGGCTCGGCGGGACATCGCGCGTATCCATGCTGGCCGACACATCCATCAACAGCACCACATCGGACCCGGTGCTGCCGCGGCGCACCACTTCACGTCCCCACTCAGGCCCCGCCGCTCCCAGGATGAATGCGGCGAGTGCCATGATGCGCAGGGCGGCACCGGTGAACCGTTCGTGATCGAGCCGTCCTTCGAGCAGCGCATGATCGCCTCGCTCGCCCACCAGCAAAGCCACTCGGCGGCTGACTCGACGCGCCGCCCACCACTCGACGAGCACCACCAGCGGCAACGCCCACAGCGCCAACAGCCAGCGTGGGTCGGAGAAACTCACCATGCGCGCCTCCGGCGAGTCGGGATGTTGTATCGCATGCTCACGCGAAGGCTCATGGTGAGGTCAATCCCCACGTCGAGCGGCTCAACAAGTAGACCACCATGAGCAACGCCGCAAACCCGAGCAACATGGGGCCCAGGTCGAAGTACTCCCGGTACGTCACCGCCTTGATCGGGGCGCGCTCCAACCGGTCGATCTGCGCATAGATCCCCGGCAACGCCGCCGACTCGGTGGCGCGGTAGAACCTCCCGCCCGTGCGCTTTGCGATCTCGCGCAGCGTGCCCTCATCGACATCCATGCGCACCATCTCGGTGCGGCGCCCGAGCAGCGGGTCGTCGACTGGCACCGGCACTACCCCGCCGCGGCCCACCAGCACCGTGTACACCTTCACGCCATAGGCGCGCGCCAGATCGGCGCCGGTCAAGGGGTCGATGGCGCCACGATTGTTCTGGCCGTCGGTCAGCAGCACCACGACCTTGCTCGGCGTCTTGCTGCTGCGCAGCCCGGCCACCGAGGTCGCGAGGCCCATGCCGATCGCCGTGCCGTCATCCGCGAGACCGAAGTCGAGTCCGTCGAGCAACTCCATCAACGCCTCGTGGTCGAGCGTGAGCGGGCACTGGTTGAAAGCGGTGGCCGCGAATCCCACCAGCCCCAGCCTGTCGTGCGGCCGCCCGGCGATGAACGTTCGCGCGGTGCTCTTGGCGACGGCCAGGCGATTCTCCGGCTGGAAGTCCTCGGCCATCATGCTCGGCGAGATGTCGATGGCGAGCACGATGTCCACGCCGCGCGTCTCGGTCTCGCTGAGCCGCACGCCCTGTTGCGGCCGCGCCAGCGCCACGACGCCCGCGATCAGCGCGAGCCATGGCAGGACTTCGAGCAGCCGCAGCAGCCAACCGGCGCCCAGGCCCCACCCCTTCGCGTTGCGTCCCCACAACACGGCGGGACGGCGCGCGGTCTGGCTCTGCATGCGCCACAGCAGCAGCGGTACGATTAATAACAGCAACAGGAATGCGGGCGCCTCGAAACGCATCAGGCGGACTCCTTCCCGGCGGGCGGCCTGCGGCGGCGCACGAATTGCTCGACGGCGTCTTCCGACTTGCGCGCCTCATCGGGGGTGAACGGCGCGCGCGCAAACTTCACGCGGTCCCACACCCGCAGCAGGCTCACCAGCACCATCGCCTCGCCCGCGGGGACGGACTCTTCTTCCAACCGGCGCGACAAGTGGGAGGTGGTGAAGCCGGGCCGCAGCTGCACCGTCGTCGCCTCGAGGAAACGTCGCAGGATCCCCGTCAGCTCGAAGGCGTGCGTCCCAAACTGCCCCGCCTCCGGCAAGCCGCGCGCGCGCAATTCCGCGAGCCGCGTCAGCGCCACCTCGCCCGGATCGCG
>JAYSRO010000103.1:0-7146 GCA_043720995.1 Candidatus Eiseniibacteriota bacterium | reverse complement strand
AATCGTGGAACGACCGCATTGAGAAGGGCACCGCCAGGATCGAGGGCGGCGTCGAGGATTGGCGTGCCGCGAACAAGAATGGTGGCGCACATCACTAGGTTATTGCAGACCATGGATGAATTTGAATCATTCGATATCACCAAGGACTCGCGGCTGTTGATGATCGCGCCGCATCCGGACGATGAAGCGTTGGCGACCGGCGGACTGCTGCAGCGGGCACAAGCCAAGGGCGCACAGGTCTACGTCGCCTTCCTGACCGACGGCGAGAACAATCCCTGGCCGCAACGCGTTGCCGACCGGCGCTGGCGGATCGGTGCCCGCGAACGCGCGCGATGGGGTGCGCGCCGCCGTGGTGAGGCGCTGCGATCGCTGCGCAGCCTCGGGCTGGCGCCTGATCGCGTGAGCTTCCTGGGCTTCGCCGACCAGCAGCTGACCGGTCTGGTGATGGCCGGCGATCCGGCCCTGACGCGTGTGCTGAACGAAGTGTTCGCTGAGCAGGCGCCGACCCACGTGTTCTCGCCCTCGCTGCATGATCACCACTCCGATCACAGCGCTGCCGCGGTTGCCATTCGCGCCGCGTGCGCGCGCCGTGGGCGGCATCGCTCGCCGCGGCTGTTCGAGTACATCGTGCACGACGGCACGCAGCAGCCGGCGGGGCACGTGCTGGGCCTGTCGCCGGAGCCCGCGGAAGTCGAGCGCAAGCGTGACGCCATCGGTTGCCACGTCTCGCAATTGTTTTTCCGTCGCGCCGAATTGCTCGCCTTCGCACATCGCCGCGAAGTGTTCTTCGAGTCGGCGCGTGCGGGGAGTGATGAGCCTGCGCATCCCATTCGCTGGGTGCGCGTCGAGGCTGATCGCATGTGCCTGACCATCGCGCGCACGCCGTGCATGCGCGCGTGGGGCCCGGCAACGTTGATGTTGATGTACCCGAGCCTGCAGGGCATGCGCCGCTCGCTGCGGATCCGCATGCCGTGGCACTCCTCGAAGGTCTCCGTGCGCTTCGCCGACGGCCGCGTCGGCCCGCAGGCCGCCGAGTACACCGGCGGTCCGCTCCATGGCGAGATACGCATCCCGCTGGCGATCATGCCGCGTCTGCTGCCGGGTTTCGCCAAACTCGAGGCGCGCTTCGGCTTCTTCGACGAGGCCGGCTGGCGCTCGCTGCCCATGCTGACGGTCGCGAGCCCGGTAGAGCTGCGTGCGCGGATCCGCCGCCAGCTGCCGGCGCCCGCATCAGCACCCGCTCCCTCCTCCATCAGGCCCGGCGTTTGATGACTGGAGCGCTCACCCCGCAGCCGACCGTCCTGGATCGCGTGCGCGACCTGCTGCTGCTCAGCGTCGTCAGCGCCCTGTGCTTCTGCTGGCGCATGGGCCACCTGCCGTTCATCGATCCCGACGAGCCGTTCTACGCGCTGACCTCACGCGAGATGCTCGAAGCGCGCGAGTGGATCGTGCCGCTCATCTTTGGCCAGCCGCAATTCGAAAAGCCGCCGATGGTCTATTGGGGGATGATCGCCTCGATGAAGGCGTTCGGCGTCACCGAGGCCGCGGCGCGCCTGCCGATGGCGGTGGCCGCCATCGCACTGGTGTTTGCGGTCTACGCGTTCGGCGTGCGCCACTTCGGCCGCCACGCAGGGCTCGCCGCCGCCCTAGTGCTCGCGACCGGCGTCGAGTTCATGGTGACTTCGCGCCTCGTGCTCACCGATACCATCTTCGCGCTGTTCACGAGCCTGTCGTGTTTCGCCTTCTGGAATGGCGCCACCAGCGAATCGCGCCGCCGCATCTGGTGGCTCGTGGCGATGGTGTGCTCGGGGCTCGCCGTCGTGACCAAGGGTCCTTTGGGGATGCTGGTGCCGGGGTTGGCCGCGCTCGTCGCCGTGCTGAACAACCGCGCGCCACGCCGCCCCGACTGGGTGACGCTCGCGATCGGGGGCGTGCTGTTCGCCGCGGTGGCGTTCTCGTGGTACGCGCTGATGACGCAGCGCTTCGGAACGGACTACCTGCGCACCTTCCTCGTTCACGAGAACTTCGAGCGGCTGATGCGCGCCGAGCACCGCGAGAACGACACGTTCTACTACTACCTGCTCGTGCTGGTGGTGGGCTCGCTGCCGTGGCTGCCCGCGGTCGCCGCCGCCGTGGCGCGTGCGCGCTCCGAGATGCGCCGCGATGGCACGACGGTGTTCCTGTGGGGCTGGCTGGTCGCGAACGTCGCGTTCTTCATGGTGGCGCACTCGAAGTTGCCGACCTACATCCTGTTCTCCTTCGTCCCGCTGGCGTTGCTCGCCGGCCGCGCGATCGCAGCGCAGCACCAGGACGAGCCAGGGCTGGCGCGTACCGTGAAAATCAGCGCGATCAGCGTGGCGGTCGTGCAGGCGATTGCCTTCGCCATCGCCGCCAACGTGCCCATGCTCGCGCCACTAAAGCTGCCGATCTCCGGCATCGCGGCGTTGCTCTCGATCGGCGTGGTGTTGTTGTGGCTCGGTCACTGGCGCGCCTGGGCCGCCTCGACGCTCGCCGCGAGCCTCGTGCTGTTGGTGGGGCTGCTGACCGTGGGGACGCCGTTCATCGAATCACGCGTCTCGACGCGCGATGCCGCTGCCGTGGTGCTTGCGAACCGCAAGCCGGGGGAGGCGCTGCTGGCCGAGCGCTTCCTCGTGCGCGGCCTGACGTACTACTCGCGGCAGACGCCGGATGTGCTCGCCGGCAGCCCGCGCCCGTATTTCTCGCCACACCCGCTGCCCATCATCGTGGGCCCCGAGGGGCTGGCGAACTTCATCAAGCAGCATCCCAGCACGCTGTGCCTCATCGAGACGCGCGCCTGGAAGAGGTTCGCCGCGGGCGTGTCCCCGGGGGATTCGGTCACGCGGCTGCTCGAGGGCGACAAGTCGCTGTTCCGCATCGAATCGGCCTCGTCACGACAATCCCGCACGCCATGAAGTTCCCGCGCCGCGCCGGCATCCTGTTGCATCCGACCTCACTGCCCGGGCGTTTCGGCATCGGCGATCTCGGCCCCGCCGCGTTCCGCTGGGTCGATGCGCTGGTGCATGGCAAGCAGACGCTGTGGCAGGTGCTGCCGCTGGGGCCCACGGGCTATGGCGACTCGCCCTACCAATGTTTCTCGGCGATGGCGGGCAACCCCTATCTCGTGAGTCCCGAGCAGTTGCTCGAGGACGGGTTGCTCGAGGACGCGGATCTCGCGGCCGCACCGAGCTTCCCGGACGGCGCCGTCGACTTTGGCCCGGTCATTGAGTTCAAGCTCGCGATCCTCGACACCGCGTGGAACCGGTTCAAGAGCGGCCGCTCGAAGCTGGAGAATGAGTTCGACCAGTTCTGTAAATCCCATGCGAGCTGGCTCGAGGACTACGCGTTGTTCATGGCGCTCAAGGCCGAGCATGGCGGCAGGGCGTGGGTGTCGTGGGCGCAGCCGCTGGCGCAGCGAGAGTCAAAGGCACTCGCCGCAGCGCGCGAGCGGCTGGCGGACCAAGTCAATGCACAACGTTTCCGCCAGTTTCTGTTCCTCCGCCAGTGGAGCGCCGTGCGCGCCTATGCGAACGAGCGCGGCGTCCAGATTATCGGTGACGTGCCGATCTTCGTGGCGCACGACTGTGCCGATGTGTGGGCGCACCGCGAATTGTTCAAGCTCGACGCCGCCGGACACCCCGCCGTCATGGCAGGCGTTCCACCCGACTACTTTTCGCCGCTCGGCCAGCTGTGGGGCAACCCGATCTACCGTTGGGACGTGCACGAGAAGACGGGCTATGCGTGGTGGATCGAGCGCATGCACGCCACGTTCGAAGTCGTCGATATCGTGCGACTCGATCACTTCCGGGGATTCGAGGCCCACTACGAGGTGTCAGCGACCGCGGCGACCGCGGAGCACGGCAAGTGGGTGAAGGGGCCGGGCGCATCGTTGTTCTCCGCGATCCTCAAGGGAGTGGGCGAGCTGCCGATTCTCGCGGAGGATCTCGGGTTGATCACGCCCGGTGTCACCGCGTTGCGCGACGCCTTCGACCTGCCCGGCATGAAGATCATGCAATTTGGCTTCGGTGGCGGCGCGGGCCACGAATTTCTCCCACACAACTTTCCGAAGCATTGCATTGCCTACACCGGCTCGCACGACAACGAACCCGCGCGCGCATGGTTCGCCGCAGCGAAGGAACACGAGCAGCACCACGCGCGGCGCTATCTCGGCTGCGACGATGCCGGCTTCACGTGGGCGCTGATCCGCGCCGCGATGGCGAGTGTTTCACACACCGCGATCGTGCAGCTTCAGGATGTGCTCGAACTCGACGAGACCGCGCGCATGAATTTGCCGGGACGCCCTGCGGGAAACTGGGCCTGGCGCTTCCGCTGGGAACAACTCGAAGGCTGGCGCCTCGAGCGGATGGCGGAATGGGCGGATGTGTATGGGCGGGTGATCATAGATCCCGCAAAGGAATCGGACGCGTTGCCAGAAACAGCTTGACGCTGTCCTGACACGGGCGCATTCTCCCCGCGGCGCAGTTTTCTGCGCCGGCCGCCGTCCCGATATCAAGCTCGCAATGAAGCCGAGCCTGACGTCCTGCCGGACCCCTCGGCCGACACCTCGCGCGGCCATGTCATGCTGCGGCGATTCGACGTGAACCGCGGCTGGCTGTTCGAGGAAGATGAGCGCGACTCGACGCGCATTCCCCCAGGGCAATCCCGACCTCGTGCGCTTGGAGCGTTGAATCACTCCCCACCGCGCGCTTGAGTCAACATTACTTCGCTCCGGGCAAGTGCTTGCTTCGATTGACCACGTGCCGGTCAATCGCCCGGCGCGCAAGTGGACCCGCAGTAAAGGGAGAACGAGCTCATGGACGTACTTGCCCGCCGGTTTCGCAATAGAGGTCTGTGGCCGACTCTTGCCTTGATCGCGTCAGTTGGGCTGCCTTCAATTGCGAACGCGACGCTTCCCATCACCTATGGCTCCAAATCTGAATTTGCCGTGGGAACCGCATACCAGAACGCCGCTGGGGATCTGGACGGCGATGGCAAGACAGACGTCATAACCGGCAATGTGGGCCAGAACACGGTATCTGTTCTGCGGAACACGAGCACTCCTGGGACCGCCAGCTTCGCTACGAAACTGGACTTCACGGTCGGCGGGTACCCTTGGGGTGTCGCGATCGGGGATCTCGACGGCGATGGCAGACCGGAAATCGTCTCCGCGAATTTCACCTCGAACACGATCTCCATGTTGCGAAACACGAGCAGCGTTGGGGCGATCTCGTTCGCCCCCAAAGTCGACATCGTTACGGCCGCCGGGCCCTATTTCATAGCGATTGGTGATCTCGATGGCGATGGCAAGTCCGATATCGGGGTGTCCTACAACGTCACCGCGCTTGCCTCCGTCCTGCGCAATACGAGTTCTGTGGGGACTCTGTCGTTCGCAGCACGGCTCGATTTCGCGGCGGGTAGCCGGCCCGAGGCGATCGCCTTTGCCGACCTGAACAATGACAGTAAGCGTGAAATCATCACGGTGAATTACGGCGATGCCACTATTTCTGTCCTGACCAACACGAGCACGATTGGTTTGCCCTCCTTTCTGTCGCAAGTTGTCTACGCGACAGGCAGTTCGCCGCAATCGATTGCAGCGGCAGACTTTGATGGCGATGGATGGGCCGACCTTGCCACAGCGAATAACACTGGCACTGTTTCCGTATTCCGCAACACGAGCACGCTCGCTGTCGTGAGCTTTGCGGGAAGGGTCGACCTGCTCGCAGGAAACAACCCAACGAACATCGTGGCAAGCGATCTGGATCGTGACGGACGGCCCGACTTGGCTGTCTCGAACTACTTGTCAAACAATGAATCGATTCTAAGGAATAATACGAGTCTCCCCGGTTCCCCATCATTCGAAGCCCACTTCGAGGTTGGCAGCGGTCTCGCGGGTCCTGTGGGGCTCGCCGTCGCGGACTTCGACGGCGGCGGCCAGCCTGATCTAGCGTCCATGGAGAACAGCACAAGCAAGGTCGCGATATTATTGAACACGACTCAGGCAAGCTGCATGGCCTCGCCTTCCCAGTTGACCGCGTGGTGGCCCTTGGACGAGTCGTCCGGAACCACGGTTGCGAATCAGGCTGGCGCCTTGCAGGGCACATACGTGGGTGCGGTCACACATTCCCCGGGTGAGGTGTTGGGCGCCGCGCGATTCGCAAACGGGACGCAGTACGTCTCGGTGGCGGATCACCCGAGCATCAACTTTGGTACGGGCAGTTTCGCCGTCGACGCCTGGATCAGGACTTCCGACGCGTCGCAGAGCGTTCGCGTGATCCTCGACAAACGCGTCTCATCGCCCGGATACCGCGGCTATGAGTTGTTCCTGTATCAGGGGCATCTCGCGATTCAGCTTGCCGACGATGGGACGAGCCCGGGATACACGAGCTTTGGGTCGACGACTCCCTCTCTCCTTGACGGCGCGTGGCACTTTGTCGTGGCCAGCGTGAATCGATCGCTTGGGGCAAGCGGGGGTAAGCTCTACGTGGATGGCAACGTGGTGCTCACGTTTGATCCGACAGGCCGTTCCGGGAGCCTCACGAACACCGCAGCCCTCCGAATCGGGGAAGCATTCGACGGCGGCAGTGCAGTTACCAACTGCGACATCGACGAAGTGGAACTGTTCGCCAAGGCGTTGACCTCCACGGAAATCAGCGCCCTCTACATAGCCGGGAGTCTGGGCAAGTGCAAGACGTGGCAAATCACGGCCACAGCCTCGGCCAATGGGTCGATTGCGCCGAACGGTTCGAGTAATTATGCAGGTGGATCCTCCCAGGTATTCACGATCTCGGCCAACTCCTGTTATCACGTGGCGGACGTGCTCGTGGACGGAGCTTCCGTCGGCGCGGTCACGAGTTACACGTTTCCCACTATCGGCGCGAATCACTCGATTGCGGCATCCTTCGCAATCAATACCTACACAGTTACGGCCTCCGCTGGAGCGAACGGGGCGATCAGTCCGGCCGGAGCGGTGGTGGCGAACTGCGGCGCGAATCAGGCATTCACGATCACGCCGAGTGCGTGCTACCAGGTTGCGAATGTGCTGGTGGATGGTGCGTCCGTCGGGGCGGTGACGAGCTACAGCTTCACCAATGTCCAGGCGGCTCACACGATCTCGGCGACGTTCAGCCT
>JAYSRO010000102.1:0-7158 GCA_043720995.1 Candidatus Eiseniibacteriota bacterium | reverse complement strand
GGATGGCCGCGATGAACGCGGTCTCCTGGTACGACCCGGCGTCTACATCCTGCGGCTCGTGGTGGAGCAGAACATTTGCCGCTCGACGCGCGCGATCGTGGTGGTGCGATGATCCGCCGGACTGCGGCTTTCAGCATTTGCCTCGCCCTGGCGCTCTCGACCCTCGCGCGGCCTGCCGCCGCGTACTTCGATGACGTCGCCACAGGCGCACGCGGCATCTCGATGGGCGACGCCTCGATCGCGCTGGTCTCGGACGCCTCCGCTTACTACTGGAATCCCGCCGCCCTCGCCGACACGCACCGTCCTGAGCTGCTGATCGACTACGCGCGGCCCTACGCGGTGCCCGACTTGAGCGCCAGTGCCATCGCCGGTTCCGCGCGCCGCTTCGGCACGGGGTGGGGACTGGCGTGGCACCACTACGGCATCGCGAACGTCTACAGCGAGGACCAGTTCTGCCTCTCCGCGGCGCGCACGGTGCTCGAGTCGCGCACGGGCCACCATGTACTCGCGGGCGCCACGTTCAAGCTTGGGCGCATGGCCTTCCAGCCGTTCAATGTGCCTGCGGGCACCATTGATCTGGGCTCGCAGACAAAGGGCTCGCTCGACGCCGGCCTCAAATGGGTAACGCCGTGGAAGTTCGACTTCTCGGGCGTGCTGCGCGACATCAACCAGCCGCGCTACCAGTTCGTGGACAACACCGGCGGCGACCTCCAGCGCGCGCGACTGCAGTTGGGTGCTGCGATCCGCTGGAACCGCGAGTCGACGATCGCCATGGGCTGGTCGCAGGACAAGTACGGCGTGGGCTCGCTGAGCGCGGGCGTCGAAGTGTTGTTCTTCGACGTGTTTGCCGTGCGTTCGGGCATCTCGAACATCTCGCGCATTTACCAGGACTACGGCCGCCCCACCGAGATCGGCTACAACGGCGGCTTCGGCCTGCTCCACAAGGGCTACACGCTCGACGCCGCCGCCGCCGCGAGCCATGACCTTGGCGCTTCGTACCGTGTCAGCCTGCGGGTGCCTTTCGGCGCTGGGGTGACGCCCTGATGCGCCGCCTGGCCGCCTCGTTGCTGGGGATCGCGCTGTGCGTCGCGCCGCTCGCAGCACACGCCGCGACGACACTCAATGGCGAGTACCAGTTGATGATGGAGTTGCGCAAGAGCTTCCGCGCCTACCCGTGGGACTTCGACAGCAACGATGACGCCACGGGGACGCCGGCGCGCTTCTGGATCGTTTCGACGCCAGCGCCCGGCACCGAGATCTTCGTCAAGGTGGTGGCGGACTGGCGGCACAACGACAACCAGACGGACCGCCCTGAGTTCCAGTACGATCAGGCGCACATCAAGTTGCGCCGCGACGGCAAGCGCGGCTTCGAGGCGATGTTGTTCTCGCGCGAGGACCGCTTCTGGACGAACAGATACCTGATCCCGTTCGTCAATGGCCGCGGCGATGCGCAAGGCATCCGGCTCGATACGTGGGGCCTGGCCGGCACCGAGATGACGTTGATCGCGGCGGACCAGAGCAATCAACTCGATCCGCAGGACGCCATCAACCGCAGCTATGGCGGCCTGCTGTTCCCGCAGGGCAACGCGCCCTATCCGATTGGCCCGATTGCGCCGGTCGATTCGCTGCTCGCCCAGCGCAAGCTGCGCACCGACGACATGTATGTCGCGCGCCTGCGCCGCGGCTTCTTGAAGGGCGCCCCGCTGAAAGTGGGCCTCACGCTCAACCGTTCGGAATCGTGGACCGGCCGCGACAGCACCAGCTCCGCCGGCCGCTGGAACAGCGTGTTCGGAGTCGATACGCGCTACCACTTCACCAAGGGCCCACAATTCATGCGCGATGCCGATCTCGCGATCGAGTACGGGCAGACGACGCCGGCCGTGGGCAACGTGAACAATCCGCAGCTCGCAATCTTCAAGAAGGCCACGCCGATCCGGCTCTCGGACCGCTCGGTGGCGCAGGCCGAGTTCAAGAGCATCAAGCTCGGCACGCCGCGCGTCGGCTACTTGAACGTGACGCCGGGCTGGTGGATGCGAGGGCCCCTGTACCAGAACAATATGGGCGGCCCGGGCTCGGACGAGACCGGCTTCATCATCCAGAGCTACTACCTGCTGCCCGAGCGAGCGGTTACTTACTCGAACCAGTTGCTGTGGTACGGCAAGAAGATCGAGAGCCGCAACAAGACACGTGAGATCTACAACGAGCTGTACGTTGAATTCCTCAACGGCTTCAACGGCAAGACCGCCTACCGCCGCCGCGAGGTATACGAGCAGCGCGGTCCCTTTCAGGTGCGCACTCCCCACAACTCGTGGACCAACGAGCTGCAGGTCGAGAGCAAGCTGGCGTGGCTACGCTTCCAGAGCAAGCTGCAGGACATCGGGCGCCCGGAGGCCAAGCAGTTGTTCGTGATCGAGGAGCGCTTGAACCTCACCGAGCGCACGAAGATCTACAACCGCTTCGCGCTCGGCAACGACCCGACGATCCTGCGCAAGGCAATCTTCACGCAGCTCCAGTACAGACCCACCTCCAACATGGAATTATTCGTCCAGTACGGACCAGACGACATCGGCGGCGGCTCAAACCCGGTCGAGGACGGTAATCTCGCGGGCAGCGGAGACCAGTCCGACGTGTTCAAGTTCATCCTGAAGGGGAACTTCTGATGCGACCGCGGATGCTCTTCGTGCCCGCGACCCGGCGCACCCGGCTCGCCGCAGTCCTGCTGCTCGTCCTGCTGCCTCTTCTCATGGGCCTGGCGAATGCCGCGCCCGAATCCGTCTCAGGCGGCGTGCGCTTTACCTACTCCGACCCGGCGGCGGGCAGCGTCAACTGGGCGGGTGCGTTCAACAACTGGTCGACTTCCGCAACGCCGTTCGCGAAGGGCGCCGATGGCGCGTGGAGCGTTGAGGTGGCGCTGCCGGCGGGCGAGCACCAGTACAAGTTTGTGATCAACGGTACGCAGTGGATCGGCGACCCCGAGAACGCGGTGACGGCGGGCTCCGACCAGAACAGCATGGTCAAGGTCGGGCCTGACGGGAAGCTGGTCGTCCAGGCCGCTGCCGCGACGCTCAAGTATAACCCCAAAATCGGTATCGGCGGGCGCATCCGCGGGCTCTACGAGAGCATCTACAACCCTGTGACGACCCGCTACGAACTGACGCGGCCGACGTTTGATATCGACCTCGCGTTCGACGTGAAGATGTCGGATGTGCTCAAGGCGCACTGGCTGATGAACATCAATCCCGAGCAGGAAAACGTGCAGGACTACCGCAGCCGCCTGAACCTGAAGCGCGGCTCATTGCTCGTCTCGCAGCCCAACTTGTCGCTGCTCGCCTTCGACAGCGAAGGCGTGGGCACGTGGGACGATCCCCTGCACCTGCTCGGGAACATTGGCCCGTTCGAGCACCCCTATGGCTACCAGCGCCAAGGCGTGAAGCTCGGAATGCAGCGCTACGGCTTCGACACCGAGATCCTCTACACCGACAACTTCGACGACCGGCTCTCGAGCAACAGCGACCTGTACCAGGGCTACCGCATCGACAACTTCCCCACCTTCGCGTTCGGGCCGAACCAGCAATCGGGGATCACGTTCGAGGCGAGCGATGCGGCCGCCTTGCTCAAGGCAATCGCGCTGTTGCAGACGACGCGCACCTCGCCGCTCTCCGCGCCGACGCCGACCTTCGCCGTGACTCCGGGCCAGGGCGCGAAGGTGATGACGCAGGACATCGGCGACAACGGCAAGCTGTTCGGCTATGGCGACAATGCCGAGAACATGTTCGCCCTTCGCACCCAGCGCCAACTCATGCCCCACTTGAAGGCCGGCCTGTTGGGCCGCACCGACCGAGGTTTCGGCTTCGGCCGCCTCGCGTACGCGGAGCCCGTGGGCGACAGCCTGGTCAAGGCCAGCAGCAACCTCTACGTGCAGGAGTGGTTCGGCGTGGGCACCGAGTTGGCGTGGACACCGTCGGATCACGGCAAGCTCTACGGTGAACTGCTCGCCGGATCGCGGCGCATGAACTTCGTCAACGGAAGCAGGACGTACATCTACAAGCTCTCGTCGATTGGCGCCGCCGGTGCGACGCCCGAAGCCGCCGCCAGCAGCTCGATCGAGGCGGACGGCGACCATGCCACGCTCGACAAGAGCGTGCGCTTCAAGCTCGGCGGAGATTGGACGATGGCGCAGGGCGATATCGGGCTGCACTTAAGTGTCGCGCAGGAAACGCATCACGTGCCGTTCTGGACGCAGTCACCCATCGCACTCGCCGGGCTCGCGTCGGTCGATCACGTGCGCTTCCGTACCGTCGACTTCCAGCGCGCGCAGTACACCGACCCCAACGCCACGCTCGACAACTCGGCGACCACGTTGAAGCTCGACTGGGACCGCAACTGGCGCTACTACCTCGGGCGCGAGGTGAAGAGCTCGCTCGATGTCGAGTGGATCAACTTCTCCTACGACAAGCGCACCTCGTGGGAGCACCAAATCTGGTTCCCCACCGGCAACTTCTGGCTTGAGAGCGGGCAGAGCGCGGTGGGCATCGACCGCATGACCGTGCTCGGCGAGCAGCAAACCGTGCGCATCCGCCCGACAATCGACATCCCGCTGCTCAAGAGCCGCGACATGCGCTTCACCTGGCGCGGCACGTTCTCAGGCGTCGGTCTCGACAAGCAGCCGCGCTACGCCGAGTCGATCTTCCAGTACGGCTTCGACGTGAACCGCACGCTGCGGCTCAACTCGGACACGCGCTGGGCCAAGTACAACGCGCCGGCGCTGTCGCTTGGGCGTGGCTACGTGAGCACGTACACGGAGGCGCTGTTCCGGCTCGCGCCGACCGTCCAGTTCTCGCTGGGCTGGGGCGTCGACCCGAACGTGCTGGACCCCAACACGAATGAATACGCGACCATCGGGCGCGATGTGTTCTTGAACAACCGCAACGTCAACGGCTTCATCGCCGAGACCAACAACCTGAGCTTGAGCCCGCAGATCGCTGCCGCCGAACGCGCGCTGCGCAACGTGAAGCGGGTGCAGGTGCAGGCCATCGTCCACTTCTAGGCGGGACCCTTAGGGGGTTCCGGCTGGCCGCGCAGGAGAAATCTATCCATGAGACGCACCACCCTGCGGATCGTTCTGCTGGGGCTGCTGGCGGCCACCTGCCTGGTCACCAGCTGCAGCACCATGAACTTCATCAAGCGCCGCCTGCCGCCGCCCACTGCGGTGAAGGACGGCATCCGCTTCGTGTTCTACGCGCCGTCCGCGCGTGTGGTGCAGGTGATGGGCAGCTGGCCCGAGAACAACTGGGGCAACGGCCAGGCGCAGACCGGTTCGTTCCTGGTCGGCGAGATGAAAGACCCCACCGGCAGCGGCGTGTGGGAACGTGTCGAGAAACTTCCGCCCGGGCGATACGAGTACAAGTACCTGATTGATCGCGTGAACTGGAAGGAAGATCCCAACAACCCCAACCGCAATGACGACCACTATGGCGGTTTCAATTCGATCGTGGATGTTCGCGAGACTCGGTAGGCGCGCCATCGGCGTCGCGCACAACGCGCCGACTGGCGCGCGTCCCGCGACGGGCTTGGCGCCCGCTGTGATTGCTGGCGCAGCTCGCGCGTGGCTCGCGCTGGCGTTGCTGGCCTGCGCCCTGCTGAGCGGCTGCGAGCGAAACTCAGCGACGCCCTACCTGATCCCCACGGGCGTGCGGCCGAAGCTGGCGACTGCGACGGGCGGCGTGCTGGGGGTGCTGCACTACGCGCCAGCGAATCGGCCGGACCTCACATCGGGGCCGTTTCCCCCGAGTCGCGTTGAATTGCTGCGCGGCCAGGACAGCACGCTCGTGACCTACGACTCGCTGGCCACGAGCACAAATGTGTTCGACTTCGCGGGATTGCAGCCAGGCCCCTACCTCGTGCGCGCTGTCGTGCGCGGCTTCAATTCGCCGCTCGTCCGAGTGACCGTGCTCGATGCGGTGCGTGACGCGGGCGACCTGACCCTGCCCATCAACAGCGCGGTGTACTCGTCCTTCATCGGCCTGATCGGCGACATGCCGGGGTACGACTACGACAGCTACTTCTTCAACATCTTCAGTTCCCCGCTCGTCGGCATCCAGAGTTATCCCTCCGATTTCCACAGCGACGCTACGGTGGCTGTGTCCGCCGGAGTCCACGAGTTCATGTTCGTCACCGACAACTCCTTCCCGGACGACCTCATCGGCTGGGGTGGCGATGCCTCCGAGGTGCTTTCCCCGCCGCTCGTCAATCACCGCGCGACGCTGGGCCACGGGCCCGCCCACAACTTGAAGGTCAACTTCCCCACCACGGGTAACTACACGTTCTCGCTCGACGAGGCCCGCCAGACGTTCACCGTCACGCTCGCGACGGCCGCGCAGAACGCCCACACACAGCAGTACTCGAGGAGAGTCCGATGAAGCTTCGCGCATGCCTGTCGCTCGCAATGATCACGGCCGTGTTGACGGGTTGCGCCGGCGGCTGGCGCAACGGCGCTCCCGCGGGAACGAACGCGATGGCGGCACCGGCGGGGGCCGCGGCCGCCGCCCCCGCCAAGGTGAAGGGTGCGGCGAAGGACGCAGCGGCCGCGACGCCCGCAGCCGTGGCGAGCGACGGCGCGCGCTTTGTCTACAAGGGCGAAGCCAAGTCCGTGAACGTGGCCGGTGAGTTCAACGCCTGGAACACGTCGGCCGACGCGCTCACCAAGCAGGCCGACGGTAGCTGGGTGCTGGTCAAGAAGCTCGACCCCGGCAAGTACGCCTACAAGTTCGTGATCGACGGCGGCACGTGGAAGGCCGACGACCTCGCGACCGAGACGATGGACGACGGCTACGGCGGCAAGAACTCGGTGGTGGTCGTGGGTGGCGCTGCCGCTGCAGCTGCGGCTGCCGCCTCCGTGACCGTGGCGCCGGCGAAGGCCGCCGCTGCCCCTGCTACCGCGGGCGCCACAACGGATGAGGGCGCGCGCTTCGTGTACAAAGGCGAAGCGAAGTCCGTGAACGTGGCCGGCGAGTTCAACGCCTGGAACACCTCCGCCGACGCGCTCACCAAGTTGGCCGACGGCAGCTGGGTGCTGGTCAAGAAGCTCGACCCGGGCAAGTACGCCTACAAGTTCGTGATCGACGGCGGCACGTGGAAGGCCGACGACCTCGCGACGGA
>JAYSRO010000101.1:0-1649 GCA_043720995.1 Candidatus Eiseniibacteriota bacterium | reverse complement strand
TCGTACGCAGCGAGGCAAATGCCGCCTCGAGCCGCTTTGCGACGATGGCCGCCGAGTCCACGCGTGACGTCGCCGACAACCACACGAAGCCGCCGGAGCGCAGCGCGGATTGTCCCACTCGCACACCGGCGAGCCCGGCCGCACGCGCCACGAGCTGGCTGGCGAGGGCTACGGGGATTTCATCCGGATCACCGGCCTTCGGGCCGGGCACGCCGAGCCACACTTCGCACTGCGTGGCATCTGGGCGGTGCACGAGTGTCATGCTGCGCGCTACGTCGACAGGTTTCGGCATCGTCGCGGCCCCGGCGGCGCGCGCCGTCCAGCCGCCGAAAACCTCGCTCGCCCACGCGATCACGCTGTCCGGCTGGACGTCCCCTGCGATCGCCAGCAGGGCGCTCGAGGGACCCCAACGCGAGTTGTAGAAGTTACGCACGTCAGTAATCGTCAGGCGATCGAGCGATTCCGCGGTGCCCGCCGGGGCGTGACCGTAACCGGCCTCCCCGAACGCGGCGGTCCACAGGCGGTCCTCCGGTTGCCGCGCGATCCCCGCGGGCCCGCGCGCCAGCGAGCGAGCGTTGCGGCTCACGCGCGCGAAGTCGCCTTCGGAGAACACCGCGTGCATCGAAGCGTCGCCGAGCACATCGAGCGCCAGCGGCAATTGGGAGGCGAGGAATGTGCCGCTCAGGCTGCCGATGTCACGGCCGATACGCGCCGCCATGTGGCCACCCGCACGTTCGACATCGTCCTGGATCGCGGCCAGGTCGCGCGAGGCGGTGGCCTGCCCGATCAATTGCGAAGTGACATAGGAGACGCCGGCAGGGAAAGCTCCTTCGGTGGCGGAACCCGCGGCGACGGTGAGTTGCACCTGCACCAGCCCCAGGCGCGAGTCGCGAAACACGGCAACGGTCAGGCCATTGGGCAACGTATGCACCACGGGTTCCGGCAAACGGAACGGTGGCGTCGTGGCGGTGACCGTGGCGGGCAGCACGCAGGCCGCGAGAATCATGAGCGCCCCGGTCAATGGCGCAGCGAACAACGTTCGGCGCGGGCTCATGGCTTGTCCTCCCCGGGCGCGGGCGCGGGTTCTGTCCACACCACCGTGCGCTGCGCCTCGGTGAGCGCGCGGCCCGCGGCGCGCTTCACGTCCGCCGGCGTCAGCGAGCGAAGGCGTGCCAGATAGGCTTCCCAGGCATTGACTGAGCCGTCGAGCAACCACGCGGTCGCCAGCGCTTCAGCACGGCCACCCGCGCCCTGCATGCGCTCCAATGCTGAGGCTTCGACGGCATCGCGGGCGGATTCGAGATCGGCGCCGGAGATGGGATCGCGTGCCCAGCGTTCAACGGCCTGCGTCAATTGAGTCTCGATCGCGGTCGTGTCGATGGCACCTTTCAGAGCCGCGGCCACCACGAACAGGCAACCGTCGGCGCGGCGTTCGAAGTTGCCCTGCACCTGGAGGAATGAACCGTCCGGAGTGACGAGCGATTGATTGAGACGGGACGAAACGCCCCCCGCCAGCAAGCGGCCGAGCACTTCGAGCGCCGCGGCATCGGGATCGCGCTCGGACGGCAAGCGCCAGCCGGCGAGCACCACGGTGACCGAAAGCGCGAGCTCGCCGCCATCGACACGGGGTTCGATGGTGCCGAGCCTGG
>JAYSRO010000100.1:0-7170 GCA_043720995.1 Candidatus Eiseniibacteriota bacterium | reverse complement strand
GCGCGCCCCGCTGCCGGTGAGGTCTCCCGCGTGAACGATCACGTTGATTGAGCAGAACCCGAAACGAGCGAAATGCACGCCGCCCCCCGGTGGGTGCTTGGGGGCGGCAGGAAACAGCTAGAGCCGGGCACATGCCGCGGCCCCGAGCCAGACGCGAACGTCTTTAGACGGCGGGAAGGTCCGACTCATCCGAAAAGTACTTCACGCGCACCTGCCGCAGGCGGCGCTGGCAGGGGACCACCTTGCGCAGCTCAGGATCGAAATAGTCCTTCATCATCGAGGGACGCGGCCCCCGCAGGTACTGGTCGGGATTGCGGCGCAGGTCGGACGATGCGACGGCTTTCAGTTCCTCGCGCGACTCCACATGCTGGACGATGCACGGCGCGTGAGTGATTCCCATCTCGCGCAGCGCGAACGCCCGGTGGCTGCCGTTGTTGAGCACCAGCCGGTTCTCGCAGTGGATCGCATTGAGGAAGTTCGAGCCGAAGCCCACCGCCAGGCCGATGCACGCCACCATGTTCGCGGGCACGTCCACGCCGACGAGGTTCTCGCTCTTGAGCTGCAGGCTGCCCAGGTACCGAATGTCGTTCGACGGCGAGAGGAACACGAAGGTGTTGCTGTTGGTCCGCATGTAGCGCACCGGCGGCGAGGGATGGTCGAACGGCAGGCAGGTGCGGAAGATCGCCTCCTCCGACGGATTCTTTCCCAACTTGAGCCGCAGTTGTTTCGTGAATTCCAGGTTGATGTGCTTCTGGTAGACGACCATGTCATCGAGCCGCACCATGGCCACCTCGGTCGTCACCAGGTTGAAGCTCTGGAAGCTCGGGTCCTCGCCGAGCGCGTCACGGACGGCCGACAAGGATTTCGGCAGTGGCTCGATGGACGGCTTGTCGGCGATGCCTGCTTCCTCGACCTCGCGTCGCGCGATGATCTTGGCTGCCTGCCGCCACTCCGCCGCCAGTTCCTGCTCGTCCGCCGGATCGATCGCGAGATCGGTGACGAACGACAGGTATTGCCGCATGGACGGTCGGCCCAGTAGGAATACGTGCTCATCGATGAGCGGCGCTCCGGCATCGGTCGCGGGCGCCCATTCGAGCCGCAATTCGATCGAGTCGTCGCCGTTGTTCCCGTTGACCGCCTGCTTCTTGTGCCGCGTGAAGGTCTTCATCGGGTTTACCACCAGGACCAGAACTCGACACGCATGGCGCGGGCAAAGCGGCGCGTCATGAGATCGAGCAGGTTGCGCCGGCCGCACGAAATCTTTGCACGGCCAGTCATGTCGGGTTTGAGCAACTGGGTGGGGTTGGGGATCTGCGTTCTTACGATGAGGCTGTGTGCGCCCGATCCTTGGTCGCGGGAACTCAGCGTCTGCGGCTTCGAGTTGTTTGAAACCTGGGCGTGCGCCGTGGTCGAGATCGCCGTCACGGTTCCCTTGAACAGGCGGTCCGGGTAGGCGCGGGCCTTGAGCGAGACCGGCTGGCCGACTTTGACGTCCTCGATCTCGCGCTCCGAGACCGCCGTTTCAACGGTGACGGTGCTGAGGTCGTAGACCTCGGCCACCAGCTCGCCCTTGCTGATGTACTGCCCCGCCATCTCCTTGAGCTGCCGCTGCGGTGTGGTGACCATGCCGTCGATCGGGCTGCGGATCGTGGTGAGAGCCAGCAGCTCGCTGAGGTGCCGCTGCTCCGCCGTAAGGCGTCCCACCTGGGCTTCGATGGCCGCGATGTCTTCCGGCCGCGAGCCGGCGCGGAGGATCCTCAATCGCTGGCCGGATTCGCCCAGGCCGCTCTGCGCCATTTCGAGGTCCCGCCGTTCGGCGACGAGATCGTCGTCGCGCAGCGAGTTCAGGTCGGCCACCGCGGTGCCGAGCTCGCGTTCGCGCATGGCCTTCTGCTCGGCGACCGTCTCGAATTCCTTTTGCGACAGCACTTGCCCGTCCATCAGCTTGCGCGCCCGCTCGAGGTTGCTCTGGGCGTACCGGAAGCGTTCTTCGCACAGCGTCACCGCGCTCTTGGCCTTGGCGAGTTCCTCCCGCCGCACGTTCGACCGCATGACGAGCGACTTGGAGGCGTTGTCCCGGCGAATCTTCGCGGTCGCCAGTTCCTTGCGCGCCAGTTCGATCTCCTCCGGCCGGTGGCCGACGCGTAACAAGTCGCGCCGCGCGGTGGCTTCGGCCAGTTGGGCGTTGGCCTGCTCGAGCTGGGACGCATAGTCGCGCGCCGACAGGTGGCCCAGCACAGCGCCTTTGCGCACGTGGTCCCCTTCATTGACGGTGATGTCCGAGACGAGCCCATCGACTTCGGAGCGAACGTCCGCGCTCTGGGCCGGCAGGATGTTGAAGTCCCCGGTCACCCGCAGCTGCATCGGGATGATCAGCAGCGCGGCGAGCACTAGCGCGCAAACAGTCGCCACGCGGCGCCAGCCGCCGATCGCCACCTTGGCCTTCTTGGGGTCCGGGATCGCAGCTCCGCCCGGGAGCAGGCGCCGCAGCCGGTAGCGGAAGATGATCGGCAGCAGCAGCAGGAAGATGACGAATCCCCACGCCTGCAGGCGGCCCATCAGGAACGTCCCCGCCTGCACTGACATGAACACCAGCATGCCGATCGAGAACAGCATCGACACCACGCTGTAGACGAGGAAGATCTTGCCCTCGCGCGGCGTGTAGGCCGGCTCGACCTCGCTCTGCTTGATCATGCGCAGCCGGTGCCGCAGGAACGTGAAGGCGCGTTTGCGCAGGTTCGGGATGTCCAGCAGATCGCTCATGATGTAGTAGCCATCGAGCTTGATCAGCGGATTGAAGTTGATGAGCGCCTTGGCACCGGAGGTCGCCATCACGACGAGCGCCACGGAATTGGAGAATGCGCCCGGCTCCGTGAAGCGCCACCACATGGTGGCGAGCGCCCAGATGAACAACTCGAGGAAAGTGCCTGAGAACATCACCCACAGGCGTTGGGCCTTGCGCGGGAACATCCAAGCGTCGCTGACATTGCAGTAGAGCGCGGGGTGGTAGTAGATCAGCAGGAAGCCCATGTCGCGGACTTCGCCACCGAAATACTTGCAGGTCAGGCCGTGCGCGAATTCGTGCAGCGTGCCGACGATCAACAGCGCCGGCCATCCCAGCAGCAGGGCCTTCAGCAGGCCGAGTTTCGAGAAGTCCTGGGTGATGCCGCCCCATTCGACGGTCGTCAGCGCGGCGGCGGACAGGATCGCCAGCAGCCCCAGACCCACGAAGGCGGGCGTGAACATGAACCGCAGCGGGCCGACCAGCCTGTTGAGCACGGCTTCCGGATCGAACAGCCGTAGTCGAACCATGTAGGGGTTCTTGTGGGTCCACACCGGGCGTTCGGCGGCGGCGGGTGCCTGGCCGTTGTCGAGCAGGCCCTGCCCGTCGAGCTCCTTGATAAATCCCTTGAGCGTGTCGTCGTCGAGTGGCGCTTCGAATTTTTCCTCGATGGCCCGACGCACCTCGTCTCGCGTGCGCACGCCGTCCAGCAGCCGGGCGATGTGGTGTTCGGCCTCCTTGAACCGGAAGAAGCGGCCGTTCACGGGATCCTTGATGACATAGAACACCGCGCCTCCGGTCTCCTGGCGGCTGGTGACGAGGTCATCGCGGAACTGCGGTGTGCGAGTCGACATGGATTGGGCTCGGGGAGGAGCGACGGCGTGCGGCCGCAGTCCTAAAGGTTGAGTGTCGATAGCAGGGATCCAGGTGACGCGGTGGGGCGGGTGAGGCGTTGCCAACCGGTGGGGACAAGTTGCGTCCCCACCGCACTGGCGTGATGAACCGCTTACTTCTTGTGACCGTGGCTGCCCTTGGTATCCACGTGGTGCTTGCTGCCGTGCTGCTCGCGAGGGCCCTTGGAACCGTGCCCCTTGGAACCGTGGCCCTTCGAGCCATGGTCCTTGCTTCCATCGTGTCCCTTGCTGCCGTGGGTGCCCTTGGTCCCAGCAGTACCCTTGGTCCCAGCGGTGCCCTTCGTGCCGTCGCCCGCGGTGCCCTTGGTGCCGGCGGTGCCCTTCGTGCCGTCACCAGCGGTTCCCTTGGTGCCGTCACCAGCGGTTCCCTTGGTGCCGTCACCGGCGGTTCCCTTGGTGCCGTCACCGGCGGTTCCCTTGGTGCCGTCACCCGCGGTGCCCTTCGTGCCGGCGGTGCCCTTCGTGTCGTCACCCGCGGTGCCCTTGGTGCCGGCGGAGCCCTTCGTGCCGTCACCTGCGGTGCCCTTGGTGCCGGCGGAGCCCTTCGTGCCGTCACCCGCGGTGCCCTTGGTGCCCGCCGAGCCCTTGGTGCCGTCGCCGGCAGTGCCCTTGGTGCCCGTCGTGCCCTTGGTGGCGCCACCGCCGGTGCCCTTGGTGCCAGTAGTACCCTTCGTGCCGGCGCTACCCTTCGTGCCGACTGTTCCGTCGTTGCCGAGCACGCCTGCGCTCAGCAAGCCCGGGGCAATCTTGTCCTCGAGCTTTTCGATACCCAACTTCAGTGGCTTCTTCACGGTTGCTCTCCTCTAGGGATGCAATGACAGGATGTCGTAGCAGCCGTTGATTCCGGCGGCCAAAGACGATGTTGCTCGTGATACAGGCAAGGTCCTCCAGTGGGTCGCACGCGGCGGAATGCGCGGAGATGCATGGGGCTCCGCAGTACAAGTGTATAAAGGCCGCGTTTGATCGAGGTAACAAAACGAATGATCAACGAACACATCGTGCAAAATAAAAGATTTACCACTAGGACTCCCTGCAATCCACATTCCGTCATCGTTGGAGGTCACAATCTGAGGGCGTGGTCGCCGTCGCGGCACGCGATGTCGTGCTCGGAATGATTGAAATGCAAAAATACGCTAGCAAACACGCAGTATTTTTGTGCCTGCATGGTGAGCGCGAGCCGGCCCGTCGCGTTGGGTGAAATGGCGTAGCGCGGCGCGGCGGCGTGGCGAGATGGGGCAATTCACCCGTGTTGAAATAGCGATTGGGCGATTTCGCTAACGCGTCCTGAATATAAATTTTGATGACTAGCGTGTGGAGCGTTCCGCGAGGAGCTCATCGCTCGCGTAGCGCCACGCGAGAAAACGCGACTCGCTCCAGGGCGAGTTCGCTGTTCACGCAGCGGAGTGGTTGGGTTGATGTCGTGGGTAGAAAACTGGCACTCTGACGCGCCCCAACGTGCCCTTTCACGCTCATCGATGGAGGATCCATGCGTCGTTCGCTCGTTGCCATGATTGGTTTCGTCGTTCTCGCGGCCGGTGCCGCGAACATGGTTCACACGCTGGCGGCCAGTGCGCAGGGTCAGCCGTCGGGGCAGACGCCGCCGGGCGGGCGGGGTGGACCAGGTGGGCCGGGTGGGCCGGGTGGGCCGGGCGGACCCGGCGGACCGGGTGCGCAGGGCGGTCCTGGCGGCCCGCCGCGCAAGTTCGTGTGGGATCCGGCGCGTGCGCAGGAACAGATGTCGCACATGCTCGAGGACATCAAGGGCAAGGAAGACATGCCCGCCGAGAGCGTCTACAAGAACATCAAGATCTTCAAGGGCATGCCGGCCAAGCAGGTTCCGGCAATCATGGTGATGGGTTTCCAGCGCAACCTCGGCATGGGCTGCCTGGGCTGTCACGTCCGCGGCGACATGGCGAGCGACGACCACGCCAACAAGCGCATCGCGCGCGACATGTGGGAGATGAGCAAGGATCTCAACAACCGCGTGCTGCCGGCGATGAAGGACATGGAGGGCGACACGCCCGTCGTCAGTTGCTGGACCTGCCATCGTGGCCAGCACCACCCTGAGAGCAGCCCGGATTCAGCGAAGGCCGAGTCGGATCACGGCGCAGCGCCCAAGCCGGAACCGTCGCACTAGTCGCGCAAATACATGCGGCCCGCCTCGCCGGGGAGCACCCGGTGCGGCGGGCCGTTGCTGTATGCACGCAGCGCGCTGCGTGGCGTCGTGTCCCACGCGCGCGATGGCCAGCGCAGTGACGCGCGCACGGCGCTGCGGTTACTTGAGCCCATAGCGCTCGATCAGCAGCGCGCGGTGATGTACTTCGTGACCGGCAATCGTCCACGCCGCGGCGCGCGCCGACATGGGGGAGTCGTTCGCGGTGCCCACGCGCGCCATGGAATCCGGCGTCAGCGAGGCGAACAGCGCGATCGAGGCCGCGCGCACGGCGCGGAACTCGACCGCGATGTCCGTGAACACCCGCGCGTCGTGGCCACCCGATGCGGCGTAGTCGTTTTCCTCGAAGCCCGGCAGCGGTGTCGTATCGGCCCGCGCGAAGCGCAGCGCGCGGTAGCCGAACACGCGTTCGGCGTCGATGATGTGCCCGATGACCTGCTTGATGCTCCACTTGCCTTCGGCGTAGCGGTACGCCGCCTTCGCCTCATCGACGCGCGACAGCAGTGCGGCGGTCTCCTCGACCTGTTGGATCAACGCCGCCAGCGCGTCATCACCCGCGACGCGTGTGATGTACTTGCCGTAGTAGGGGGCGTGTTCGGTGGGTGCCGGTCTGCCAATGATCGCGTGGCTCATGAGGCTGTCTCCTGAGGGGCGGTAGGTTGCGGGACAAGTTCGCGGAGTTTACTCCAGTCGCGGGCGTTGCTCATCCTTGGGGCCGGGAGCTACGGTGGGGGCGTCGCAACACGCCCTCGAAGGTTCGCGAACGGAGCCAGCATGCAGATCGATCCCAAGACAACCACGCCCGGTGCGCTGTACCGCTTCATGATCAGCGCCATCATTCCGCGGCCCATCGCATTCGTCTCGACGAGTGATGCGTCGGGGCGCTTCAATGTGGCGCCCTTCTCATACTTCGCGCCGCTCTCGAGCAACCCGCCGCTGCTCGGGATCTCGATCAACGCGCGCGGTGGCGCTCCCAAGGACACGCTCGCCAACGCCCGCGCCACCGGGGACTTCGTCGTCAATATCGTGACCGAGGCGATCCTCAAGCCGATGGTGCGGACCTCGGGTGAGTGGCCCGCCGGGGTCGACGAATTCGAACTCGCGGGGCTCACACCACTGGCGTCCGAGCGCGTGCGCGCGCCGCGCGTCGCGGAGTCGCCCGTGCAGTTCGAGTGCCGCGTCGAGCGCGAGGTGGCGCTGGGCACTGGGACTTTGCTGATCGGCGAAATCGTGCTGGTGCACGCCGCCGATGCGTTGGTCGTCGAAGGCCTGGTCGATCCCACGCTCTTGAAGGCAGTCGG
>JAYSRO010000099.1:0-1652 GCA_043720995.1 Candidatus Eiseniibacteriota bacterium | reverse complement strand
GCTTCGACGAGGTCCAGCACGAGGCCGTCCGAGACATCGAATGCCTCGACGAAACAGGTTTCGCCCGGCTGGAGTTTGGTGGAGTGGTGCACCAGCAGACGGGCGAGCTCGGCATTGCGGGGATCGCGCACGGATAAGGCCTCAGGAAAGGGGTTGGCCCCACACGGGGGATGGAACGGGGCAGAGTAGCACAGCTGCATTGACGCCCGCGGGTCGGCTCCGCGATGGTGGGGATCAGGCGCCCACCGGGGGGCGCGCGAGCGGAATTGATCAGGGGGGCGGAGCATGCAGCCATTGCGCACGGTAGTCCTGGGGACATCCTTCGGCGGCGCGGTGCATGTGGCTGGTTTCAAGCGCCATCCCGGGTTCGAGTTGGTCGGAGTCGCCGGCACTCAGCCTGAGCGCACGCAGCGACTGGCCGACACCCACGCGGTGCCCGTCGCTGAGACGGATTGGCGGCGCCTGCTTGAATCCGCCTCGCCCGAGGTCGTCAGCATCGTGACGCCGGTGGACCTGCATCATCCCATGGCGATGGCAGCCCTCGAGCGCGGCTGCCACGTGTTGTGCGAGAAGCCGACGGCGCTGAACCGGATGCAGGCCGTCGAGATGCGCGATCGCGCGCGCGCCGCCGGCCGCGTGCTCGCCATCAATCACGAGTTCCGTTTCTTCCCAGCGCGCATGCGGGCACTCGAGCTGGTGCGGGAGGGAGCGATCGGGCGGCCGCGACGCGGCGAGATCATCGGTCGCCATCCGCTGTGGACGCACCCGGGCACGCGCCCGATGTCGTGGCTGTCGCAGCGCGAACGTGGCGGCGGCATCCTCGGGGCGCTCGGCTCGCACCACACCGATTGCCTGCGCACCTTCTTTGGCGAGCCGGAGTCGGTGCTGGCGACGCTGCGCACCGCCCAGCCGCGGCGAGGCCCCACGGCGAGTGACTCGCGCTCAGGTATCGCGACGTCCGACGATGGCGTGACCGTTCACTACTCGTTCGCGGGAGGCGTCACGGCGATGATCGATCTCGATGCGACCGCGCCCTACCGGTTCGAGCGTTTCGAGATCCATGGGGAAGACGCGACGCTGCGCTGGGACGAGACCGGCTACAAGCTGTGGCGCATCCAGCATGAGGCAGCGCCCGTGCCCGGGTCCGCACAGGCGATCACGGGGGGCGCTCCGGAAGAGTTGCACATCCCCGATGCGCTCCAATTGTCGCCTCGCGAGGGCGATCCCGCGCTGCTCGCGCCGTTCGGCGAATTGCTCAAGCGCTTCCACGCCTCGATTCGCGACGGGCTGCCCATGCACCCGAACTTCGATGACGCCGTCGCGGTGCAGAGTGCGCTCGATGCGGCGCGGCGTTCGAACGAGGCGGGCATGCGCATGAGCGTGGACATTCCCGCCGCCGTCACCGCCTGAGCGGCGCGCCGCGGTTGGCCCGATAGGGCCTTGCGCACGAGCCCCGGCGACGCGCGGGCTGCGCACCGGCCCGATGGCAAGCGTGATGGCCGCGTTGGCCGTGCTGGATGCGCTTCGTTATACTTCACACGCTGCGTTGCCGCGCTCGCGCGCGCGGGCTGACCGACTTGAGGAGGGTCCATGGCGGATTGGGACGTCATTGCAAAGCAACGGCTCACCGAGGACTGGTCCACGCTGCGGGC
>JAYSRO010000098.1:0-7188 GCA_043720995.1 Candidatus Eiseniibacteriota bacterium | reverse complement strand
GCAACTCCACCACGTCGACCTCCGCGCCTAGGATGTTGCGGCCCGACACCAGCACTTCGCCGCGCATGCGCACGCCGGGCGTCAGCTCGTTCATGCGGTTGAAGGTGCGCAGCAGGGTGCTCTTGCCGCAGCCGGAGGGGCCGATGATCGCAGTGACACTGTTCGACTCGATCTCGAGCGTCACGTCCTTCAAGGCCTGGTGCGTCCCGTAGAACAGGTCGAGCCCACGTGTCGCGAGGCGAATGTCGGCGGCGCCGGGTGTCGCGACCGGGGTGGCATCGCCGGCAGCGCCCAGCCCCGCCGCAGGCGCGCGGGATTCAGGCACGGGGCGCGGGGGAAACGGAATGGTCAGGCTCATATTGCGGGATCCTTCTCAGGGCCACTCTAACGCCGCACGATGTTGCGTGTCGCCACGCGAACCGCAGCCGACACCACAGTCACCAGCATCAACAACACCAGCGCCGCCGTCCAGGCCTGGGCATTCCAGTCCTCGTAGGGCGCGCGCGCGTAATCGAAAATATAAACGGGCAACGAAGCAATCGGGCGGTGCAACGCGACCGACCAGAACCTGCTCCCGAGTGCGGTGAATAGCAGCGGCGCCGTCTCGCCTGCCGCGCGCGCGATCGCCAGCAGCACGGCGGTCACCACGCCGCCGGAGGCGGCGGGCAGCACGACATTGTGGATCACGCGCCAGCGCGGTGCGCCCAGAGCGAGGGCGGCCTCGCGGTAGGAGCGTGGCACGAGGCGCACGACTTCTTCCGTCGAGCGCGCAATCGTGGGCAACATGATCATCGACAGCGCGATTGAGCCGGCGATGGTCGAGAAGCTGCCCATGGGCACCACCACGAGGCCGTACGCCGCGACGCCGATGACGATCGAGGGGACACCGTTCAACACGTCCGCGGTGGTACGGATCATCGTGCCCAGCTTGCCATCGCCGTATTCCGCGAGGAACACCCCGGTCGCCACCCCGATCGGCACCGCGATCAACGTGGCGATCCCCGCCAGCAGCGCGGTGCCGGCGATGGCGTTCGCCATGCCGCCGCCCGCTTCGCCGACCGGCTTGGGCAGGTGCGTGAAAAATGCCCACGACAGCCCAGGGCCCCCCTTGGTGACGAGGTGCCACACGATCAGCATGAGCGGCAGCATCACGATGGCCGCCGCGAGATGGCTGCCGCCCACGACCAGCGCATCGGTCACGCGACGCGCGCGGCGGTGGCGAACTCCCGGCAGCAGCGGGAAATGGTCAGGCGGCGCCAGCGACATCGCGGCGTCCTCCCGTGGCCCAGATCACCAGCAACCGGGCACTCGCATTGACGATCACCGTGACCACCAGCAGCACCAGCGCGATCTCGATCAGAGCGGACATGTGCAGCTTGCCCGTCGCCTCGGTGAACTCATTGGCGATCACGCTCGACATCGTCGATGCGGGGGCGAGCAGTGAGGCCGAAATATGGTTGGTGTTGCCGATCACCATGGTCACCGCCATGGTCTCGCCGAGTGCGCGCCCCAGCGCCAGGATCACCGCGCCCAGAATTCCCGGGCGCGCCGCGTCGAGCGTCACCGCGATCGCTTCGCTGCGCGTTGCCCCCAGTCCCAGAGCCGCCTCGCGCAAGCTGCGCGGCATGGAACGCAGCACTTCGCGCGAGATCGACACGATCGTCGGCACGATCATCACCGCCAGCACCAGGGAGGCGTTGAGCATGCCGATGCCGAAGGGGAAGCCCTGGAACAGCGGCAGGAATCCGAGGTGATGGATCAACCAAGGTTCGACCGCCGTGCGCAGCAGCGGCGCCAACACGAACAATCCCCACAATCCATAGACGATGCTCGGGATCGCGGCGAGCAACTCGACGACAAACGACACCACGGACCCGACACCACGCGGCGCCAACTCGACGAGGTACACGGCGGTGCCCAGCCCCAGCGGTACTGCGAGCAACAGCGCCACGGCCGACGACACCGTCGTGCCGAACAAGTAGGGCAGGGCGCCGAAGCGCTCGGCAACAGGATCCCATTCGCTCGACCACAGGAACGGCAGTCCATACGCGCGCATCGCAGGCCACGCGCCGACCGCGCATTCCCACGCGATCAACGCCACGGCCGCGAACACCAGCAACGCCACGCCGCGCAGCACACTGAAGTGCACGCGGTCGAACCACCGCGCGCGCGCCGCACTGCCCCTGTGCGAGGGCAGCGGCCGCAGCTGCGAGCGGCCGAGGGCGTCGCTGGTGGCGAGACTCATCGAGAGAACGTCACGTGCTACTGGCCGTCCGTCGCGACTGGACCGGCAACCAGCTTCTTGCCGTTCGCGGTGAGTGTCGCCAGTGCTGCCTCGTTCACCTTCACGACCGACGCGGGCAGGGCGGCATAGTCGAGCGCCCCCGCCATCGCCTGGCCATCATGGATCGCCCAGCGGATGAAGTCGGCGAGCATGCGCGCGCGGCCTAAGTCCTTCGAATCCTGGTAGACGAGCAGGTAGGTGAGACCCGAGATCGGGTAGGCACCGCCACCGTTGGAATTGACGATCGGCGTTCGCACATCCTTCGCCAACGCGTTGCCCGCGGCCGCGACGGCGGCGGTGGTCGACTCGAGCGAGGGATCGATGAAGTTGCCCGCGCGGTTCTTCACCAGCGCGATCGCGAGTTGGTTCTGCTTCGCATAGGCCAGTTCGACGTAGCCGATCGCACCCGGCGTCTGGCGCACGAGGCCGGCCACGCCTTCGTTGCCCTTGCCGCCGACACCCGAGGGCCACGAAACGGACGTGTTGGCACCCACGAGTTCCTTCCAGGCGCCGCTTACCGACGACAGGTACATGGTGAAGATATTCGTGGTACCGCTGCCATCGGAGCGGTGCACCGCGAGGATCGGCGCCGCCGGCAGCGTGAGACCCGCGTTGGCGGCCGCGATCGCCGGATCGTTCCACGTCGTGATCTTGCCGAGATAGATGCCGCTGACCAGCGCGGGCGTCAGCTTCAGGCGGTCCTTGAGGCCGGGCACATTGACGACCAGCGCCACGGCACCGCCCACGGTGGGGAAGTGCACGACCTTGCGCGGCATCTCGCGCAGCCGGTCGTTCGACAGCGCCGCGTCGCTCGCGCCGAAGTCGACCGTGCCGGCCTTCACCTGCTGGATCCCGGCGCCGCTGCCGATCGACTGGTAGTTGATCTCGATGCCGGTCTTCTTGTGGTAGACGTCGAACCACTTCGAATAGATCGGGTAGGGGAAGGTGGCCCCCGCGCCAGTCAATCCCTGGGAGGCGGCGGTGCCCGCCAGCGTGACGGCGAACAGCGCAAGCAGTGCGAATCTCGTCAGCATGGAACGCATATTCAGGATCTCCTGTGGTTCAGGATTGGGGTCTGCTGAAGCGGCAATAGACGGTGATGCGCGCCTGCACATCGGCGTGTGTAGGCGCAAGAGCCGTGCCGTGGGCGACGTACTGAACGGCTTCGACATTTGGCATCACGTGGACATCCTTGAACGGCTGCCAATCGACGCCGGCGATCCACAACCGCGTATCGACGCGGTTGGCGGCGCGATGGTCGGGCTGCCACACGTCGAGGCGCGCGAATGCGCCGAGCGTGGGGCGCAGGGTTCCACGCGCGAACAATGAGGCGCCGCGTGGCTCGCGACTCGCCGCGGGGCCCAGGTGCTGGACGCGCACCACGCCTTCGGCGCCGAGCCCAAAGCGATGGAATTCGTAACCCGCGAACAGCTTGTAGGTCGCCTGGTCATTGTTGACCGCAAGGCTGTCGGTGTGACTCGCGACCTTCGGTGCAAGATTTACACGCACCGACTGCGCATCGACGTAGGGCTCCAACCGCAATTCTCCGAAGCGCAGCGGCAGGGTAAAGTAGACCTTCTTGAAGCGGTCGGTTTCGGGCTTTTGGCCGTTGCCGTCACCGATCATCAGGTTGTAGCCCGCGTGATGATCGCCGTCGACAAAGCCCTTGAGCGCCACACCAATGTCCGACGCCGAGCCGATGCCGCGGAAGTCGGCGAGCGTCTTCTCGATCGCGCGGTACTGCCAGAACTCCTCGGCGTTTTCCCACGTCGGCGTGTTGAGCATGCCGAACAGGACGTCGCCGCGCGGAATCACGCTGCGCGCCTGGAAGTAAGCGTTTTTCACGAACGCGCTCACCTTGCCGTCGGACGACAGCGCTTTGCTGTCCATCTCGAGCCGCAACCGCGTCGCGTAACGCACCGACAGGTCGTTATCGAGTTGGAAGTAGACGCGCCGCAGTTGGATGCCGTTCAGGTCCTTGGTGATGGGCTTGGCACCGTCGATGTTGGCGGACCCGAGGTCGACGCCCGTGGCGTTGTAGATGTGCACGGGATCACCGTTGGCGTTGTAATAAGCGTCGCCGAACAGGTAGCCGCTGATCTTGCCGCGCGGATAGTCGGGGGGCGCCGGGGCGATGTAGGGCGCGGCGGCATCGACAGGCGGGGGCGTCACCGCGGCGGGGGCAACAGTCGCCGTGGCGGTCTGCGCCTGAATCGAGTCCGCCAACAGAGCCGCGGTCTGCGCCGCCGCCGGTGCCGCGTGGCTGCCGGCAGCGAGCCCAACAGCAATGCACAGCCCGGCACGCGTCAGAGCAGTGCGCATCAGCGCACGTCCCCGTTCGTGTGGAGTTCGCTCGCGCCGCGCGGGCGCCGGCGGTCGCGGCGCCGCGTCTGCAGCGAGCGCGCGCGCGCGACACCCTGCAACGTTTCGTAGTCGACGCCGGCGAGCCGCACCGCGGCGGACCATGAGCCGAACAACCGGCGTGCGCGAGCATACAAACCGGGCGCCGCGAGGTGCACGCGGAACAGCCCGTCCGGTGCCGCCGACAGTTCGCGGATTCGCGCGGCCACTTGCTCCCGCGTCATCTCGAGCGGGCGGCCCGGCCTGCGCCGCGGAGACTTTTGAGCGGCGGCCGGGTGTTCGATTGCCACATCGCGAACGTCGTCAGCAGCATTCCTGCGCGTATCGAACGAAGCCATAGCACTCCTCGGGCTTAAGGGGGAGTAGGGCGCTCAGTGAGGGTCCGATGGGACGCATCTTCAATGAATCGTGTTTCGGCGGCGTTAACGGCGAGCAACCGGGGGGCAAATTCGGCAATGCGACGGCAACGAAAACCGCCCCCAGCGTGCGGCGTTGTTACCGCGAAATGAAGTGCGTGGAAAAACGCATGCGGAACGTGCTGCCGCGGCCCAGCTCGCTGCGCAGGCTCACGCTGCCACCGTGCAGCTCCGTGATGTGGCGCACGATCGCCAGCCCCAGACCGGTGCCGCCACGCTCGCGCGAGCGCGCCTTGTCGACGCGGTAGAACCGTTCGAACACGCGCTCCTGCTCAGGCTCGGGGATCCCGGGGCCGGTATCGTCGACCTCGCACCATGCTTCGCCCTCGGCGTCGCCCACGCGCACCAGCACGCGGCCCTGCTCGGTGTACTTGAGCGCATTGTCCACGAGGTTCGAGATCGCCTGCTCGAGCCGCGCGCGATCGGCGCTCACCGGCACAGGCGGCCCCGGTTCGAGCGACAGCGCCAGTCTACGGCGCTCCGCGTCATCGCGGAACGAGCCCACGACGCCCTGTGCGAGGGCTCGCAGGTCGAACGGCTCGGTGCGCAGGTGGGCGCCGGGGCGTTCGAGCTCGGCGAGGCTCAGCAGGTCCTCGGTCATCGCCTGCAGGCGCACCGATTGATCGCGGATCACCTGCACGAAGCGCTCGCGGTGCTCGGCGTCGTCGAGCCCGCCGGCGAGCAGTGTTTCGGCATAGCCGCGCAACGAGGTGAGCGGCGTGCGCAACTCGTGCGACACGTTGGCCACGAAGTCGCGGCGGATGCGCTCGACACGCTCGAACTCCGTCAGGTCCTGCAGCACCAGCAACACGCCCGTCTGGGGATCCGCCGCGAGCGGCGTCACCTCGGCGCGCACCACGCGTTCGTGCGGCGCCCACAGCGTAAGTCGCGTCTCCTCGACACGCCGGCTCTCGCGGCAGCGTTGGACCAACTCGAGCAGCTCCGGCGCGCGAACGGCTTCCGGAAGTGCTGCGCCCAGCACCGCGGGGCGGACGAGGCCCAGCAATTCGGCAGCGCGCGGATTCACGTGCAGCAAGCGCCCCGCGCCATCGATCAACGCCACGCCATCGCTCATGTGCGCGAGGATCTGTTCGCGTTCGTCGCGCTCAAGCGTCAGCGCTCTCTCGCGGCGGATGCGCGACTCCTGCAGCCGTCGCACCGCGCGCACGATCGGTTCGAGATCGCGATCGCCGACATCGAGTGCCGCGCCCGCGACTTCGCCGTCGGCGACGCGGCCGATCGCCAGGGCCAACCGGCGCGCCAGCCGCGCGCGGCGAATCGCCAGCACGACGGCGATCGCCAACGCCGCGCCGAGACACGCGAGCAGCGCGATCATCGGCGGCGGCTCAGCGCGGGACCGCGATCCATTTGTATCCCGAACCGAGCACGGTCTCGATCGCCTGCGGATCGTCGCCGAGCTTCTGGCGCAACCGCCGCACGTGAACATCGACGGTGCGCGTCTCGCCGAGGTAGTCGTAGCCCCACACCTTGCGCAGCAGTTCATCGCGCGACAGCACGCGGCCGGGATGGCGCACGAAGAAGTTCAGCAGATCGAACTCGCGCGGCGTCAACACCAGTACCCGCCCGCGGTACGACGCCTCGCGCGCCGGCTCGTCGATGCGCACGTCCCCCACTTCGAGCACGGGCGAAGGCGTCGCGGGCTTGGCGCGGCGCAGCAGGGCGCGCACGCGCGCCACCAGCTCGCGCGGGCTGAACGGCTTGGTAAGGTAGTCGTCGGCGCCATGTTCGAAGCCGAGCAGCCGGTCCATCTCGGCCGCGCGCGCGGTCAGCAGCAACACTGGCACCTCACGGGTGGAGGCGTCTTCGCGCACCTCGCGCAGGATCTCGAGCCCGCTACGCCCCGGCAGCATCAGGTCGAGCACGAGGCAGTCGGGCTTCGACGCAAAGATCTGTTCGAGCGCTTGCTCGCCGTCCGCCACCGTCGCGACGCGGAAGCCCTCGCGCTCGAGGTTGTAGCGCACGAGGTCGCGGATTTCCTTCTCGTCTTCGACGACCATCACCAGATCCGGCATTGGTAGATCCTACGTTACACCGTGGAGAACACGATGCGGGGTAGAACCCCCTTTCAAACCGTGCATGCGGATTTCCCGCACACGGCTTACGGAT
>JAYSRO010000097.1:0-3524 GCA_043720995.1 Candidatus Eiseniibacteriota bacterium | reverse complement strand
GAAGACCGCACGCTGTCGTGGGAAGAAGCCATGACGCGCTTCGCCGACACGCTCGGCCAACCGGGCCCCGCCGGCTGGGAAGCGGGTGACTTCCCCGCGGACGATGCGGACTTCCCGGTGTCGGGCGTGAGTTGGTATGAAGCCGCGGCGTACGCGGCGTGGGCGGGCAAGCGCCTGCCCACGATCTTCCACTGGAATCGCGTGGCCTTCACCTGCGCCAGCGCTCAGATCATCGCGAAGGCCAACCTCGCCGGCCGCGCCATGGTGGCGGTGGGCACCACGCATAGTGCCAACCGCTACGGCATGCGCGACCTCGCGGGCAACGTGCGCGAGTGGGCGCAGAACGCGAGCAGTCACGCCGACCACCGCTTCCTGCTGGGCGGAGGTTGGAACGATGCCGAATATTCATTCAATGACGCCTGGGCACAGTCGGCGCTCGATCGCTCGCCGACGAACGGCTTCCGTTGCATTCGTTACGTCGAGCCCGAGGCGAACCTCGCAGCGCTGACGCGCAGGATCGAGTTGCCGTTCCGCGATTTCCGCGCCGAGACCCCGGTGCCCGATGCGGTGTTCGAGTTCTTCCTGCGGCAGTTCCACTACGACGCGACGACGCTCAACGCCACGATCGACGCCGACGAGCCGAGCATTCTCGGCCGCTGGCAAACCGTCACGTTCGCCGCGGCCTACGGCGGCGAGCGCATGTGCGCCTACCTGTTCCTGCCCGAGAAGGGCCGCCCGCCCTACCAGACCGTGGTGATGTTCCCCGGATCGAACGCCATTCACACGCGCACCTTCAACGTGGCGGACCTGCGGCGTGCCGACTACCTCACGCGGAGCGGCCGCGCGGTGGTTCTGCCGATCTACAAGGGCACCTACCATCGCGGCGGCGAGCTCCACTCCGACTACCCTGCCGAGACCGCCCAGTATCGCGACTACCTGACGATGTGGGTGCGTGACATCGGCCGCACCCTCGACTACTTGGAGACGCGCGAGGACTTCGACATGAGCCGCCTCGCTTACTACGGCTTGAGCTGGGGCGGTTACCTCGGCGGCATCATTCCCGCGGTGGAGAAGCGCATCCGCGCCAACGTGCTCTACGTGGCGGGACTGACGTTCCAGCGCGCGCTGCCCGAGGCCGACACCATCAACTACATCTCGCGCGTCACGCAGCCCACGCTGATGCTCAACGGCGAATTCGATTTCTTCTTCCCCGTCGAGACGGCGCAAAAGCCGATGTTCGACCTGCTCGGCACCCCGCCCGAACACAAACGCCGCATCACTTACCCCGGCGGCCACTCGGTACCGCGCGTGGAGATGATCAAGGAGACGCTGGCCTGGCTGGACCGCTACCTGGGGCCGGTGGGGTAGCGAGGGGTTGCGGTGCCGGCTCTGGGACGACTTGCAATTTTGAACCCAAGGTTCAAGAATACAAGGTATGCGATTCGTACCCCGCCATCAGGCCAGGCTTCTGGCAGAGCTGCTGCGGACCTTCCCGGTGGTGTTCGTCGAAGGACCGCGCCAGTGCGGCAAGAGCACGCTGCTCCGGCACGCGCTGCCGGAGTGGACCCATCTGGACCTCGAGCAACCGGCTGCCCGAACCGCGCTGGAGTCCGATGTCGGTGGTTTTCTCGCGGCAAATCCGAAGCGCATCGTATTCGATGAGGCCCAGCGGGTACCGGAGCTGTTCACGGCGCTCCGCCATACCGTCGATTCTGGCAGGGGGACGGGACGGTTCGTCCTGCTCGGTTCGGCGGGCGCATCGCTGATGCGAGGTGTTTCCGAGAGTTTGGCTGGGCGAGTGGGGCTGCTCGCGCTCGCCCCGTTCTCAGCTGCCGAACTGCCGCCGCGCCTCGCGGTGCACCGATGGTTCTGGGGCGGGTATCCACCGGTGCTGGCGCTGCGCGAGCCGCAGCAACGGTCACGCTGGCTCGACGCCTACGTCACTCATTTTCTCGAGCGTGACCTTCCAGCCCTCGGTGTCCGAATGCAACCCGCGCGATTGCGATCGTTGTGGACCATGCTCACACACGTGCATGGCCGGCCCCTGAACGTGAGCGATCTAGCCCGTTCGTTGGGGGTGTCATCCCACACCGTGTCGGACCATCTCGACGTCCTGGAAGCTGCGTTCATGATCCGGCGGTTGCCGCCGTTTTATGCGAACGTGCAAAAACGGCTGGCAAAGAGCCCCAAACTGTACATTCGTGATACCGGCCTGTTGCACTTTCTCGCCGGGCTGAGACGTCCCTCGGACCTTTTGGATTGGCCACTCCGAGGCAATTCCTTCGAGGGTCTGGTGCTCGAGGAGCTCGCCGGACTCGCCGCCGAACGGATGGTGCGGCCGGAGCTTTTCCACTGGCGCACGGCAGCGGGTGGAGAGGTAGACCTTCTGGTGAAGGATGGCCGTCAGCTGTATCCCATAGAGGTCAAGCTCGGCGCCTCTGTCGACCCACGCGCCCTCATCTCGCTCCGCCAATGCATGGCAGACCTCGGACTCGATCGTGGCTGGGTCGTGTACGGTGGACGCGACCGCTACCGTCTGGGTTACGGCATCGAAGCGATCCCGTGGACAGAAATTGCCGCCGGTACGTTCGACTTTGGCTGGGGCGCACGGAGCCGGCAACGGGCCTGACACCCGGCGTACGAACCGATGCCGGATGCGCAACTGCGTCGTGGTCCACATGTGGCGCCATGTCCCAATTCCCCGGTCCGGTTACCCCGTTGGGACGCTGGAAACCGCCACTCGTCAGACAGCGCGTGTCCGTGCCGACTCAGCCGCCCACACTTAGGCACCATGCGACTTTCATGCACCCATAGGCTCTCCGACCGCGCGGACGCCCCGCAGCTCATTCTTTTGGTAACGCTCTGCCTCGCCTGCTTGTCCCTGCTCGCCCCCGCCACAGCCGGGGCGCAGCTCTTCACCCCTGCGAACTCGCCCGACCTCGCGGCGCACATCAACTTCTCGACTGGCGCCACGTGGGTCGACTTCGACAACGACGGTGATCTCGATCTCTACGTCACCACCGGCTTCGCCGCGAACCGCAACAACGCGCTCTACCGCAACGACGCGGGAACGCTCGTCGCGGTGACCGGTGTGCCGCTGGTGCTCGATGCCGCGGACACCGCGTGCAGCACGTGGGCCGACATCGATAACGACGGCGATGTCGATGCGTTCGTCTCGAACCTCGCGACCGGCAACGGCCGCCTCTACACCGCCACGAGCCCAGGCGTGCTGGCGGTGAACCTGGCGGCGGGATTGCCCGCGACGCTCAAGGGGACAGGCTGCGCGTTTGGCGACTACGACCAGGACGGCTTCGTCGATCTCGTCATCGCGGCACTGCTCGGGCAGGGCGGGATCACCACGCCGAACCGGCTGTTCCACAACGACGGCGATGGCACCTTCACCGAAGTGACCACCGGGCCCGTCGTCACCACATCGGGCACGTGTCATCACCCGACGTGGGCGGACTTCGACGGCGATGGCGACCTCGACCTGTTCTTCGCGACGGGATCGATCAGCAACGGCA
>JAYSRO010000096.1:0-1658 GCA_043720995.1 Candidatus Eiseniibacteriota bacterium | reverse complement strand
TCGCTCGCGGCTGCCGACGTACGCGCCGCTGGGCAATGGCACCTCGCTGTCGGCGCCGATCGCGTGCGGCGTGGCGGCGATGGTGCTCGCGCGTGACGCCGCGCTCCGGCAACCGCCGCTGCGCCCGATGGAGCTGCAGTTCCGTCTGCGCGAGAACGCCGATCCGTTGGGCACGACGACTCCCGTCACGGGCGTGGCGAGCGGCGGCGTGGGCCAGCTCGACGCGGCGCGCGCGGTCGCCAACACGAATGTGTCGTTCGGTATTCGCGCCGGCGCGCGGACGACGGGCGCGGCGGTAGGTATCGTGACGACGGGTGTGCATCGCATCGCGGTCTACGCCACGACCGACAGCGCGCTGATCTTCATGTCTTCGAACGGCGACATCTTCCGCCGCATTCCGCTCGGCGCGGGTGTCGTGGGTTCTCCCGCGGCGACCGACATGCGCGATGGCAATGGCATCTGCATCTTCGTGGCGCTCGACAACGCGACGGTCATGGGGTTCGACGGCTACGGCGATGCATTGAGTGGTTGGCCCGCTACGCTCGATGCCACGGACGAGCCGCCGGGCGCGGGGCCGAGCCTGGGCGATGTTGATGGCGATGGTGTGTGCGAGGTCGTGTGCCCGAGCAGCATCGGCGTGATCTTCGTGTGGCACCCGAATGGGCAGCGCGTCGCGCCATTCCCGTTCGGTGGCGATGGCGCGCCGCCCTCGGGGCCGATCACGCTGGCGGATCTCGACGGTGCGCCAGGGATGGAGCTGGTGCTCGGATCGCAAGGGGGCAGGATGTACGCCTATCGTGCGAACACGACGGCTCCGATTTGGCAGCGCACGCTCGGCGCTGGATTGCGCGCGCCGTTGGTAATGCGTCAGGGCGCGACGGGCGGGATCATGATCGTCGGCGCGTTTGGCACATCGCTGCGCGCGTACACGCCCGCTGCCGGGCTGCTGTTCACGAAGCCGCTCGGAGGGACGCCCGCGGAAGACCCTCTCGCGGCCGACCTCAATGGTGATGGCGCGGACGAGATCATCGTGCCGTTGGTCAGCACGGATGAACTCGCGGCGTTCGACTCGACCGGTAACCCGCTCGTGGGCTGGCCCGCCGTGCTGCCGGATCTCGTGACGGGGCCGGTGCTCGCCCGCGTCACTGCTCCGTTTGATGCGGCCCTCGCCGCGGTACTGGTGCCGAGCGGGCGACGTCTGCTGGCATTCAATGGTGCGGGGGCGCAGCGCAGTGAGTTCCCCAAGCCGGGTCACGCGGGTGATGCCTCGACGATCTTCGATCTCGGCGGCGCATCACACGAACGCGTGCTCGCAGGCTCGGGTGACGACGGGCTCATTTACTTCTACCTGCCCACGGGGCTCGCCGCTTCTGTCGACGTGGCGAAGAGTTGGCTGACTGCGCGTGGTAACTTCGCGCGTACGGGTTCGCGGCTCGCGACGCCGATCGACGGTGTGCTCAACAATGTGCCTGCGCGCGTCACGGACCTCGTAGCGACGAATGTGCGCGACAGCTCGCTCACGCTGGAGTGGACGGCGACCGGCGGCGACAGCACGCGTGGGCGGCCGAGTTACTACGAGATCACGACTTCGCCGACGCCGCTCGATTACCTCGTGAGACGCGTCGTGTTCCCCACGGTGGATGCCGGCGGGAGGGAGA
>JAYSRO010000095.1:0-1659 GCA_043720995.1 Candidatus Eiseniibacteriota bacterium | reverse complement strand
GGTTCATCTCGGCGACGGCCTCACCCACGCGGCGCGGCTCGTCCCAGTCGACGAAGCCATTCGGCCGGCCAGGTGCCACGGCGCAGAATCCGCAGCGCCGCGTGCACAACTCACCGAGGATCATGATCGTTGCGGTGCCGCGTTCCCAGCAGTGACCGAGGTTCGGGCAGCGCGCTTCTTCGCACACCGTCACGAGTTTGCGTGAGCGCAGGATCTTCTTGGTCTCGGCGTACTCGCCCTGGCCCGGCAGCTTCACCTTGAGCCACTCGGGCAGGCGACGATAACCCTGCGCTGCGGCAAGGCCCGCGCCAGCACCGGCGCCTGAGCCGCAGCCGCGATGACGCGGCGTCACGGCCAAGCGCTGCGGCACGGCGGGACGCGGGGCGCCATAGACACCAATGTCACCGGGATCGCCGATGGACAGCAGCTCGGATTGCGCGGGCATTTCGGTCGCTTCGCTATCGGCTGCGAACTCTTCCCCGCCCGGTTCCGTCGATTCGCTCATGTCCTAATCCTTCGCCATTTCGCGCGTTCCGGTCGCACCGCTGCCCTTCAAGCTCAGCATGCGATCGAGCGCGACACGCGCGTGCTCGCGCACGGCGTCGGGGACCCGCACGGGATTGACCACATGTCCCGCCACGAGTTGTTCGAGGCACCACAGCAGGTGCGCAGGGTCGATGCGGTTCATCGTGGCGCACGGGCACACGTTGTCCTGCAGCGAGCGGATGTGTTGTTCGGGGTGCTCCAGCGCCAGCCGGTGCACGAGGTTGATCTCGGTGCCGATCGCCCAGCTCGTACCGGGGGGGCTGCTGCGCACTTCGTTGATGATGAACTCGGTCGAGCCGGCGAGGTCCGCGGCCTGCACCACGTCGAACGGGCACTCCGGGTGCACCATCACCTTCACGGAAGGGTCTGCGGCACGCTTCTCGTCGATCTGCTGGCGCGTGAACTTGGTGTGCACCGAACAGAACCCGCGCCACAAAATGATGCGCGCCTCGCTGGCGAAACAGCTGGCGTTGACGCGCTGCACATCACGCGCGCGCCAGTCCCACTCGACCATCTGCGAAAGCGGCACGCCCATCGAGAACGCGGTGTTGCGGCCGAGGTGCTGGTCGGGAAAGAAGAAGGCGCGCGGCTTGCGCGCCCACGCCCATTCGAGCACGGCGCGCGCGTTGGACGACGTGCACACCACACCCCCACGCTCGCCGCAGAACGCCTTGAGCGCGGCCGTCGAGTTCATGTAAGTCACCGGCACGATCGTGTCGCCATGCACGGCTTGCAACGCATCCCACGCGTCCTCGACATCGTCGATCGAGGCCATGTCGGCCATCGAGCACCCGGCCTTCAGGTCGGGCAGGATGACCGTCTGGTGCGGCTGCCGCAGCACGTCGGCGGACTCGGCCATGAAATGCACGCCGCAGAACACGATGAATTCGGCGTCTGGACGCTCGGCGGCGAGCTGCGCGAGTTTGAAGGAGTCGCCACGGAAGTCGGCGAACTCGATCACGCTCTCGCGCTGGTAGTGATGCCCGAGAATGACCAGGCGCGAGCCCAGCGCGCGCTTGGCGGCCCAGGTGCGTTCGCGGATCTCGCTCGCCGTGAGCAACGTGTAGTCGGCGAACGGTCGCGCTACTGAGGTTTCGGGCAGAGTGGAGGTCA
>JAYSRO010000094.1:0-7209 GCA_043720995.1 Candidatus Eiseniibacteriota bacterium | reverse complement strand
CGGAGGCGTCGACGTAGAGCGGGTCCCCGAACTCGTCGTAGACCGCCACCCTGAACGGCTGGCCGCCAGTGGTGAATTCGGCGGTCACCTGGGTGAGTTTGGTCGCCGCCGTCACCGGGAAGCGGCCAATGAACGTCGCCGTGTTGCCGTTGACTCCAACACCACCGGCGGGCGTCGAGCCCGGGTGCTTGTAAGAGTAGGACGGCACGGTCACCGCAAGGTTGCGCGACTTGCTGTTGTTGACCGGCACATCATCATTGCCCACCGAGGCTGTGACGACGTCGTTGCCGATCACGGTCGGCGTCCAGGCCGCGAACGTCACGGTCGCGGTTCCACCGCAGCCGAGCAGCGAGGGAACCGTCTGGGTGTTGGTGAATGACTCGGCGCCCGAAATCGTCAGCGACACCGGAACGTTGGTCTGGTCCAGCGCTCCACGGTTCGTGACGATCGCCTGGATCTCCTGCGGGCCGACGAGGCCGAACGGCAGGACGCCCTTGGAGACCACATACTCGACGGAGATGTCGTTCTGGGTCGTCGAGACGAGACGCGTTTCGGGACGGAATGCGCTGCCCGCGATGGTCGTCGGGAGCGCCGTCTGGCTCTGGGCGCCCTGCAGGCTACCCGGAGTGTCGGCGTTACAGGCGACGCGGGCGGTGGTGCTGAGGGTACCCGCGTAGCCGTTCTCTTCGAAGGCGACATAGAGACCGCCGCCGGTGTAGGTGAACGGCGAGCCGCCGGAGAACGAGATGTCGAAGTCGCCCGCCAGGTCCGGGAGCGCCGTCGGGGCATCGTGCACCAAGGTCATGCCGCCGATGGCGGACGTCCACGTGGGGCTCTTCAGGTTCTCGTCGTCCGCGGTGTTCTCGAGGTAGATCTTCAGCGGCGCGACACCGGCGACATCAGAGCCCGTGTCCATGTTCCAGCCGATGGTCGCGATCGGGGTGCCGGCGAGCACACCGGCCGCCGCGAGTTCAGCAGCGGGGATGATGTACACCGCGCGGATGTAGCGATAGCGCGTGCTGGGCGCACGGCCGTTGCCGGACGTGCCGTTGGTCGCCGGCGTCACTTGCACGCTGCAGGTGGTGGCCAGCGTCTTGTTCGGGTTCGTCGCGAACAACTTGCTGTTCGAGGGGATCCCGGTCTCGCCAGCCTTCAGGGCATTGACGAGGACGGTCGTGACACTTCCGTCGGTGCCTTCGACCTGGATCAGCTTCTTCGAGATGCCCGATCCGGGAACATTCCCCGCTTGCGCGGTGCCGGATGCGAACGTTGCGAGAGCCGACGCTGCGAACAGGACGACACCGAAGCTCAAGCCGAGCCCGTTCCTGATTGCGCGCCGAGCGGCATTACCGCCGAGCAAGAACATTGCTACCTCCGAGATGGGGATCCCGTTGCCCGGACCCGGTGAGGGAATCCGTCTGCCGAAATCGGCAGCAAGCCACACCGGGTCGACCGTGGTGGTTGAACTGCTGCGCGTGAATCCACAGGGGGGGTCTCGCGCACGAAAACGCTTCGCGTATCGCTTGCTGCAACAACAGTTAGTACAGCGCTTGTACCCCTATAATAGGGGCCATGAATTTTGACCCGCAAGACATTTCATCCACGAAGTGATGGCATTTGCTCTGCGATGCGCGTTGTTCGCCTCAGCTAAACACGGCGACCGCTCCCCGGGACCGCTGAACCGCCAGAAAAGCGAAAACGCCCCGGGCGTGAGCACGAGGCGTTCGAGCAAGCGTGTGAAACGTCGCTAGCGCACCAGCGAGAAGCGCGTCTCCACGGCGCGCCCTGCGACGCGGATCGAGGCGAGGTAGCGACCCGGGGCTGCCACCATGCCGGAGTCGTTCGTGCCGTCCCACGCCACGGAGCGCACTCCCGCGGCGAAGTTGCCGTCGCTCAGGCGGCGCACGATCCGCCCCTGCGAATCGATGATCAGCAGCCGCTGCCAGCCCGAGCGGTCCGCCTCGACGCGGAAGCTCATGCGGCCATGCGAGGGGTTGGGCATGGCGGCGAGGGACAGCCCGGGCGTTACCGGGCGCGCCTTGGGGACGTCGAGTGCCAGGCCGATGCCGATCGTGGCGTCCGACGAGCTGTCGGGATTCACGAACAGTCCGGCGTTGTAGAACTGCAGGCCGGGGAGAAAGCGAACCGTCGTGGCCTGCACCGTGTTGGAGGCCTTGAAGCGCAGCTTGTAGATCTGCCCAGGCCCGGTGAGCGAGGTGTTGGCGCACAGCAGGACGTCGGAGATGGAGACGCTGTCCGCTCCCTGCACGAAGTGATGGAAGCGGCTGCCGCAGCCGGCCACGAAGTACGCCCCCTCCTGCAGCGAGTTCGGGGTCTGCGGCATGAACGTGAGTGCCGCCGGGTCGTAGCCGATCACGGCATCAAAGCCATTGAACGCCGAGCCCGCCCGCGTCACCTCGACCGACAGCACGAACTCCGCGCCCGGCGCGACCGTGGTGACGGCCGGCAGCAGGGCCACTTTGACACCCTGCGCCAGAGCACTCGCGGGCAGCGCCAGCGCCAGCAGGATCCCGATTCGAAGCAACGACGACTTGAACACGCACAGCCTCCAGACGCGCAAACGCGCACGGGAGCCCGGCTGGGCTCCAACGCGCGGCGCATGAATTCGATGATAGCGGCCAGACGATAGCTCGCCCCAAGTATACGCCCCGCCCCACGCGCGGGCCACGGCGTTATTTGGCGGCCGGTAGCGCGAATTTCGCGGCCGGCGCACGAGGTCCGCACGCCGCACTCCCCCGCCCCGGTGGGTGGAAATACTCAACCCGCGGCCACCCTTTGGGGGCGACCGCGGGCTGATGTTCAGCGTGAGGCTGTTCGAACGGCTTAGCGGACCAGGTTAAGCACCCGCGTCTGCTGGACACCCGGAGCATGGAAGCGGACGAAGTAGACGCCCGACTTCGCCACCGAGCCACGATCGTCCACACCGTCCCACGTGATGCGGTAGCTGCCCGCATCCTGCGTTCCGCGCGCCAACGACTTCACGAGGCGTCCATCGACCGAGAAGATCGCCAGGTCGACGTTGCCCTGCTTCACGAGGCTGTAGCCAATCGTCGCGCGACCGGGCGCCGGATTCGGGCGCACCGGCTGCAGCTGCGTCAGCGTGGCACGGCCCGGCAGCACAGGGGCAGCGCTCGTACCGATCGCAACCTTGACCGCCTGGTTCAGGTTGTCGCGTCCGATGACCGTGGCAACGCCGATTGCCGGCGCGCCCTTGGCGATCGATCGGAAGCGCACCGTCGCCAGGACACCCTGGCCGACGAAGCCCTGGTCAGCCTTGCCCAGCAGCGCCGCATCCACGGAGCCCGCGGCCGCCGAGAACACCACGCCACCACGCTCGCTCACCCAATCGCCACCCGTCATACCGATGGGCTCGACGATCGTGGCATCCCACTTGAGGCCCACCGAGGCCGCTTGCAGGTTACCCGCGCCACTCAGGTTGATCGCGACGTCGAATTCCTGGCCAGCTTCAACCGACGCAGGACCTTCCGCCGCAACTTCGTTGACGCCGATTGACGACGTCACCGGAAGCTTGGCGACGGCGGAAACCTGAGGCGTGTAGTTGAGCGCGAAGATCACCAGGTCCTCGAAGTTCGTCTTCGAGTCCGTGGTCGGACGGCCGTTCGGGTTGATCAGCGTCGTCGGACCGACATCGAGGTACTCGAAGCCCGTCAACGCACCACCGGTCAGACCGTAGTGAGCGCCAAGCAGCGAGACGTCCGCCGTCGCGACCGTGTTGTCACCCTGACCCAGCGTGATGCCGTTGCTGACATCGCCCAGGTGGTAGTCCAGCGTGCCACTGGTGATGTTCGAGACCGGCGAGACGTTGCCGCACGCATCCTTCGCGTAGGCGACGTAGTACCAGAAGTCACGCGCCGCAGGTTCGTCGGTCTGTCCGCTCGCCGAGACACCGGTCAGCGTCCAGCCCGCCGGCGGGTAAGCGCCCGGAGCCGGCGGCACCGATCCACCTGCATTGTCGTACGTCGGGTAACCACCGAAGCCCTTGCGCCAGACTTCGACCGAAGCAGCACCCGGCGCGCTGTAGGCGATGGTGATCTTCGTCGTGCCATCGGTGTCGTTACCGACCTTCAGCTGCGTTGCCGTCACGCCCGTCGCCGCCGCGACCGGCGACACCGTCGGGGCAAACGTCGCCGCGATCGTGTGGCTGGCCTGGACATTGATGAACGTGTAGCTCGCCACCGCACCCACCGAGACACCATCCACGAGCACGTCGAGGATGTGGTTGCACGCGGCCGCCGTGATCGAGAACGACTGGTTGTTGCCGCACGTCACCAGCACCGTTCCGCTCGGCGAGATCGAACCGCCAGAACCAGCGCTAGCCACGATGGACTGGCTGCCCACCGTGAAGCTCGCCGCGATCGTGTGGTTCGCCTGCACGCTCAGGAACGTGTAGCTCGACACTGCGCCGACCGAGACGCCATCGACGAGCACGTCCGCGATCGAGTTGCAGCCGACGACCGAGATCGAGAACGACTGGTTGTCGCCGCAGTTGACCGCGACCGCACCGGACGGGCTGATCGTGCCACCCGCACCGGCCGAGGCCGTGATCGTGTAGGTATTGAGTGAGAACGACGCCGCGATCGTGTGGGCCGCCGTCACGTTCGTGAACGTGTAGGTGGACACCGCACCGACCGAGCCGCCGTCGACCAGCACATCGCTGATCGAGTAGCAGGACGCGGCCGCGATCGAGAACGTCTGGTCGGAGCCGCAATTCACCGAGACCGCGCCGGACGGGCTGATCGAGCCGCCCACACCGGCCGAAGCCGTGATCGTGAAGGTGTTGATCACGAACGAGGCCGCGATGGTGCGCGCTGAGGTCACGTTGATGAACGTGTAGCTCGACACAGCACCCACCGAGACGCCGTCCACGAGCACGTCCGCGATCGAGTAGCACGGGTCCGCCGAGATCGAGAACGACTGGTTGCCGCCCGAGACCACCGAGACCGCGCCAGACGGGCTGATCGAACCACCCGCTCCCGCCGAGGCCGTGATCGTCACGGAAGGCGGCGAAATGGTGAAGTTCGCGTCGCTCGCATCTGAACCGCTGCTGCAGTTGACGTCATGCGCCGTCACCCGCACCCGCGTCAGCGTGCCCGGCGTGTTCGGCACGACCCACGCGTAGGTGCCCGAGTTGGCGATCGCGGTCGCGATAGAGTTCGGGTAGGTGGCACCGCCGTCCGTCGAGTAATCAATGTCCACGTTCGCGACGCCGACATTGTCCGTCGCCGTCCAGGTGATGTTCTGCGAAGCGCCGACGATCCAGACCTCGCCACCATTCGGGCTCGTCACCGCGACGACCGGGGCAGCGTTGTCGATCTGCACCAGCGCCGGCGGGCCTGCGAGGGTCGCCAGATCCTGGTTGGCGCAATCACGCAGCTTGAGCGTACCGATCGTGACCGTTCCCGGACCCGAGGGGCTACTGCTCGAAACCGCCATCGTGAACAGCGAGCCGCTGGTCGCCGTCGGGCCGCAGTTGTTGATCAGCGCGCCGTCGACCGTGTAGGAACCGCCGCCGTTATCCGTGACCTGGAACAGCGTGGTACCCGTACCGCTCAGGAACGAACCTTCGCTGACGCTGGAAGTCCCGGCGCACAGGGCAAGTTCCGGCGACAGTTGGAACGTCACGCTATAGGCGAGCACCGGCGTGTTGCCGAGGCGCGACAGCGTGACCGGCAGCGAGACGCAGGTGTTCGTCGGGCAGATCAAGCCGCTCGCCGGACCCGCCGCGATCGTCGAGACATCCAGCGTGAAGCTGGCCGCGATCGTGTGATTCGCCGTTACGTTCGTGAACGTGTAGGGCGAGACCGGGCTGACCGCGCCGCCATCCACCACCAGACCGGAGAAGTAGTAACCGCTCGCGGGCGTGCTGGTGAACGACTGGCTGCCACCGCACGAGACGGACACCGCTCCGGACGGGCTGATTGAGCCACCCGCGCTCGCCGTCGCCGTGATCGTGCTCGGCGCGGCGGCCGTGAAGCTGGCCGCGATGGTGTGGTCCGCCGTCACGTTGCTGAAGGTGTAGCTCGAGATCGCACCCTGGCTCACACCGTCGACCAGCACGTCGGCGATGACGAAGCAGGAGTTCGCGGAGATCGAGTACGCCTGGCTACCCGCGCACGACACCGGCGTGACACCGATGGGCGAAATCGATCCGCCCGGGCCAGCCGACGCCGTGATGTTGTAGCTGTTCAGCGAGAAGGCAGCCGAGATCGTGTGGTTCGCCGTCACGTTCGTGAACGTGTAGCTGGCGACCGCACCCACCGACCCCCCGTCAACCGTGACGTCGAGAATCGTGTGGCAGCCGTCCGCGGCGATCGCGTAGGTCTGGCTCGCACCGCAACCGACCGTCGTCGCGCCGTTGGGCGTGATCGAACCGCCCGCCGCAGCCGAAGAGTTGATCGTGTAGTTGATCAGGTTGAACGAGGCCGCGATCGTATGCGCCACCGTCACGTTCGTGAACGTGTACGTGGCCACTGCGCCCTGGCTCACACCATCGACCAGCACATCCGCGATCGTATGGCAGGCATCGGGCGTAATCGTGAAGGTCTGGTTCGCACCCAAGGACACCGACACCGCGCCGCTCGGGCTGATCGTGCCGCCCGCACCCGCGGACGCCGTGATCGTCACGAACGGCCCCGTGAAGTTGCCTTCGTCGGCGCCGATATCCGGCGTGCTGACGTTACGAATCACGCCATCAAAGTCGTCGGTCACACCGGCGACCGGCGAGGCACCACCCTCGATCTGCGTACCGATCGACGGATCGATGTGCAGGAAGTTGGCGCTCGGACCCGACGTGCTGAGGAACGGCGGGTTCTCGGTCACTGAATTGGCATCCGCAGGGATGCCCGCGACGCGCGCCTTATAGGCCGCAAGCGTTTGGTCCGAGTTCACGCCGTCGTTGAAGATCAGGTTACTGGCACCCGGCGTACCCGCGTAAAACAGGTTGCGGTTTGAGGTGTTCGCGTAGTTGCCCAGCGCCGTACCCGACAAGCGGTACGCCACCGCGAGGCCCGTACCACTCGGCGTCGTCAGGTTCGCGACGATGTTGTTGCGCAGGTTGAGCGCCGCCGTCGTCGCCACCGCACTCGCCGCATGGAAGATGCCCGTGGCACCGAAGTTGGCACCCGACGAGCCGCCGCTCATGTGGATCGAGTTGTAGTAGACGTTGTA
>JAYSRO010000093.1:0-7217 GCA_043720995.1 Candidatus Eiseniibacteriota bacterium | reverse complement strand
CGCCGGGACGGGCTGCACCACTCGCGAGCGCGCGGCCCACGGCGCGCCCTGCCAGCCAGCCGCGCACGTGCAGTGCGCCGGCGGACCCACCGCCGATCGCCTCGAGACCCCGCGACAGTTCAGCGCCCGCCTCGGAATTCAGCAGCCAGTCCTCGCCCGCATAAAGCACGCCCTCGAGGAACACGCGTGTCTCGCGGTGATGGCGCGCCGGGTCAAAGCCATCGCCGCCGCAGATGCGCAACGAGACGCGGTCGCGCGTCAGCTGGCGCAGCAACGGAGCCGCCTCACTCGCATCGCCATCCCAAAACAACACGGTGATCCGCTGGGTCTGCAGCGCGCGCACTTCGGCGGCGAAGCTGGCGTTGCCCGCGGCGTAGCCGATGCGCGCCACGAACGTGGCGCCGCGGCCGCGGCAGGCGGCGGCGAAGCCCGCGGTGAACGCGGTGTCAGCCGCACCCGAGGTGATGGCGGCGACGCGATCGCCAGGGGCGAGCTTCATGGCGGCCGCGAGTGCGGCGCCACGGACCTCCGCGGCGGGGCCGATCGACCAGGCATTGGGCGAGAGCCGGCCCGCCTCTTCATCGTCCACCGCCGGCAGCACGGCGGGCAGGCCGCTCCAGCGCGATGCCGCCGCGAGCAACTGCGCCGAGGCGCGCGTAAAGCCGCCGCACACCAGTGCCACCCCACGCTGCAGCGAATCGAAGGCCACGGCGACATCGGCGGGGTCGTCCTGCGCGGTATGCGCGACCAGCAACTCGAACGGCGGGCGCGAAGGTGCTGTGCGCGAGGCGAGGCCGAGGCCGAAGCCCAGGTTCAACTGCTCCGCATCCTCCGCCTGCTCGCCTTCCCCTGGGAGCAGCATGCCGATGCGGTAGGCCGAGTGTGGCGCCGCAGCATCCGCGGCCACCGGAGCGCTGCCCCGCCGCGGGCTCGCCAGCGTCAGCCGCGCGGCCAGCAGGGCGCGCAATTCCGTGCGCTCGGTGCCGGCGCGCGAAAGTGCTGCCTCGAGTGCGGGAGCCTCGAGGTCTCCCAGCACGGCGGACTCGCGCCGCAGCACATAGAGCAGATCCTCGAGTGCGGCGCCCTTCGCCCAGCCCCGGAATGCGGTGAGCCGCGCGGGCGAGCGTTCGAACGAACTGACGAGCGAATCCGCACCCGCCCACGAGCGCGGCACCGGGATCGTGACGCGCGGGGCGGCCATGGCACGCGGGCCCGGCGCCACGAGCAACGCGGCGGTGAGTGCTGCGATGAGCGCGACACGGGATCGCGATCGGGGCCGGCGGGCAAGGGTGTGCGTGCAGCAAACGGCCGAGCGCAATGACGCGACGGAACCAAGGATCATCGTGGGGGCGCTCCCTCGCCCAACGCGGGTGCGGACGGCGTGGCGGATGTGCTGCCCCGCTCACGCGCACGCGCGCGACTACATCTGGAACTTGCCGAAGTCTTCCGGGTTCAGGCGCTCGAGGAAGCGCCGCAACTGCTCGGCCTTTTCTTCGTCGGTCAGCTCAGGGGCCGGCGCGTCTTCCTGCTCACCTTCGCCTTCCGGTTGCGGCAGCTGCAGCAGCTTGTCGTTGACGTAGATCGGGGCCTTGGTGCGCAACGCCACGGCGATCGAATCCGAGGGCCGCGCATCGATCGACAGCAGCTCGTCGTCACGCATGATCATGATCGATGCGTAGAACGTGTTGTCGCGCATGTCCGAGATCACGATGCGCGTGACGCGGCCCTTGAGACCTTCGATCGCCAGCGCAATCAGGTCGTGGGTGAGCGGCCGGGGGAACGGTTCCTCGGAGAGGATCCTGCGGATGGCCTGGGCTTCCCCAGGCCCGATCCAGATCGGCAGGATGCGCTCGCCCAAAACCTCGCGAAGCACCACGACGTTCTGCTGAGTCTTGGGCTCGAGGATCAGCCCGTTGACCTTGGCCTCGACGACGTTCACGGTCGCAACCGTTCCCTTTCAGGCGCCCGTACGGCCATGAACGGGCGCACTCCACAACGGGCGGACTTCTCGATCAGGCTCGTTACGGCTTGTGCGTCGGATTCTGCTTCGGGGTAGCCGTGGCCCCCTGCCCGTCCTTGCCGGCATCGTTGCCGGCATCCGGGGTCATGTTGATGAATGCCGGTGCTTCCTCGGAACGCATGTGATCGATCATCCACTGCGCCGAAGGCGCCAACTCCGCCTTCGGGTAATGGGCGAGCAACGCCTTGAACGCCGTCGTCGCCTCGTCGTAGTTCTTGAGCTCTTCCGAATTGATGAAGCCGATCATGAACTGCGCCTGCGCACTCACGTCGCTGTCTGGATAGTCTTCGAGCAACTTGGCGTAAGCGGCGATACGCTGGTCGGCCGGCCCCAGCGCCTGTGCGTCGTTGAACATTTCGCGCGCCGTGCGGCGCGATGACATGAAGTGGCGGATCGCGATTGAATCCGGCACCACGCCCTGCGCCTTGCGCGCCGAGTCGAGCTGCGACTTGTAGAAGTCCTGCTGCCGCTGCGACCCCAGCTGCCGGGAAATCAACGGCTTCACCTGGTCGAACGGCCGCGTCGATTCGGGCTTCACCTGGTCAATGCGGATCACGTGCCAGCCCTTGTCGGTCTTGTAGGGCCCGCCAATCTGGCCTTCCTTGAGCGCGAACGCCGACTCAGCGAGTGCGGGCTGCATGCCCAACGTGCCGAATGCGCCGTCGCGCGTGACCACACCGAGGTTGCCGCCGGTGCTGCGCGTGAGCGTGTCGGTCGAGGACTTCTTCGCCAGCGTCACCCAATCCTGGCCCGACTTGGCCCATGACTTGACGCGCTTGGCGTCAGCTTCCGATTTCGACTGGATCTGCCGCACGCTGATCGTCGCCGGAACATGGAAGTCGGCGGGGTGCGAGTCGTAGTACGCCTTGGCATCGTCGTCCGACACCGCGGGGTTTTTCGTCATCAGCTCGTTCAGGTAAGTGCGGATCAGCAGGTCGCGGCGCTGCTGGTCGACCTGTTGCTTCACCTCGAGCCTGTCTGCGACACCGTGCCGCTGGGCCTCGGTGAGCCACACGCGCTCCTCGACCATGCGGTCCAGCAGCTGCTGGCGGCCTTCGGGCGTCGTGTAGTTGCTGCGGAACTGTTCGGGCAACGACTGAATACGGCGTTGCACGTCCCCGCGCGTGATGGCCTCGCGGCCAAAACGCACCAGCACTTCGTTGGAGTCACTCACCGAAGACGAGCGAACCACTCGCTTGGGCGCCTTGCGGGCGGGTGCGGCGGATGTGGAACAGGTGGCGACCAGGGCCAGCACAGCCGCCATCACGGCGATACGGGCAATGAGCGTCTTCATGGACGGACGACCCACACTTTGACGTTGGCGGTGACGTCGCCATGGATGCGCAGCGTGACGTCGTACAGGCCAAGCTGCTTGATGTGCTCGGGCAACTGCACCTGGTGACGGTCCACCTTGTGGCCGGCCTTGACGAGCGCCTCAGCGATTTCGGTTTCCGTGACCGAGCCGAACAGCGTGTCCTCTTCGTTCGCGGCCGCCGGGATGTTCACCTCGGCGCCATTGACCCGCTTGGCCACTTCACGCGCCACGATCAGCCGCTTGTCTTCCTGCACATCGCGCTGGCGCTGGAGTTCCTTGTAGAGGTTCGAGGCGTTCTTGGTCGCCGCAATCGCGAGCTTGCGCGGCAACAGGTAGTTGCGGGCAAAGCCCGGCTTGACGTTGACCACGGCGCCCTTGTTGCCGAGCCCCGAGACGTCTTCCACGAGAATGATTTCCATGATGCGGATCTCCTTGCGATCGCTATGAGTCTTCCGCCTGTACCGCGGGTTCGAGTTTCCTGTAATCCAGCCACATGTCGCTGATCCCCACCACGAAGGCGGCGACGGCGAACGCGGGCAAAGCCATCAACGACATGAACAACAGCATGATCACGACGACCGTCAGCGGCACACCACGCGCCAGAGCCAAGGATTCTACGACCGCGATCCCCTGCACTCCAAACCCCAGTGCCACGTTGAGCAACAGCGTCCAACCCGTCGCCGACCACGCCGGAAGCGGCGCCAGCAACAACGCCAATCCGGCGAGGAACACCCACAACGCGCCATCCGGCAACCGCCAGCGGGCCACCGGCGCCCGTGAAACCGGCGGCCAGCGCATCGCCTGCGCCGCCCGCGTCCCGAGCGACCGCCCGGCCATCACCAGCACCAGCATCCACACGAAGATCGCGGAAGGCAGCACCTGCGGCAGCACCTGTGCGCGCAACTTGCCCTGTTCGGCCAGCGTCGTCTCGAGCAACTTCTGCTGGTCCGCCGCGTAACCAAGCTGCCGCGTCAGCTGTGCAAACTGAATGTCCCCCGTGAGCAACTGGCTGTCGACATGACGCACCAGCGATGCGTACGGCATCGCCCACGGCAGCGCTGCCGCCAGCAACAGCACCGGCAACAGCATTCCGGCGCGCTCGCCCAACGGCGGGCCCTCGCCTTCTTCACGCAATCCCATCCACAACCCGGTCAGCGAAGCGACTGGAATCCACCACGCCCACACTGCCATCGGTCCCGCCACGATAAGCACCGCGACGAACGCGACGATGGGCACGACGATTCCGCGCGCCCCAAACCGCCACCCCGCCAGCAGCGAGGCAGCGACCACGACCGGCACTGCGATCCACAGCAACGCCCACGGTGTGGGCGTCTGCGCCGACAGCAGCGCCAGCAGCCCCAACAGCAACCCGCTACGCACCCACGAAGGAGCGGTGCGGGAGCGTGCGGCGCTAGCGGTAGATGTCACTGCTGAACGGCAACAGCGCCAGGATCCGCGCGCGCTTGATCGCGGTGGTCAGCTGCTTTTGGTGCCGCGCACAAGTGCCCGACACGCGCCGCGGCACGATCTTGCCGCGATCCGTGACGAACCGGCCAAGCCGCTTCTCGTCCTTGTAGTCCACGGCGCTGACCTTCTCGAGGCACAGCTTGCAGTACTTCTTCTTGAATCCCCGTCCTTCGCGCTCTTTCGCCATCGTGTTCCGATCTCCTTGCCACACCGCGACGCTAGAACAGCTCGCCCTCGGTGGGTTGTGCGTGCGACGAATCGTCGCCCGCGTCCGTCCGTCCGCTGGCCCGGTCGAGGAAGTGCACCAGGTCGGCGCGCACCTCCAGTCCTTGCCGCTTGGCTCCCTGCGGAGTGGTCCACTCGCGCATCTGGAGCCGGCCTTCCACCAACACGGCGCTGCCTTTGCGGAGCTGCTGGCTGCACACTTCAGCCGTCCGCTGGTAAGTCAACACCGTGACGTATCCCGTCTGTTCCGCCGTCGTCCCCTCGCGGGTGCGGTAGCTGCGGTGGAACGCGAGCTCGAGTTGCGTGATCGCCGTTCCATCCCCTGCAAACCGTCCATCCGGGTCGCGAGTCAGGCGACCGCCCAGTATTACCCGGTTGACTTCAGGCAGTCTGAGATCGGCCACAAGCTCCTCCTTAACGCTTTATTCGTCCGCATCCTCGGCCGCTGCGGCAACGGCTTCGGCATCGAGTGCGGGGGCTTCGATCGGCACATGCTCCACACTGAGCACACGCAGCACGATTTCACCCAGCCGCATGCGGCGCTCGATTTCGCGCACCACCGGCCCCGGGCTCTCGTGCAGGATGTACGTGTAGATGCCGTCACGCTTTTTGTTGATCTCGTAGGACAAGCGGCGCTTGCCCCAGCGCTGGACTTCCAGCACCTGGCCACCCAACTCGGTGATCCAGGCGGAGACCTTTTCGACTTCTTCGTTGACCCGCGTCTCGTCGAGACCGGGCTCGAGGATAAACGTCGTTTCGTATTTGATCACGGTTCTGAAACCTCCCTGGGCACCCTTCGATTGATGCGATTCATCGCAGCGATGATGCCCTCGACCAACCAGTACTCCACGGTGTCCGCGGCCTGGGCCTTAGCCCGCTCGAGCAACGCGGCCTCGTCTTCCAGCGGCGCTTCGAGCACGTGTTCACGCAGTCGCGACGCCGTTACGGCTCCCACTCCCACACGCAGCCGCGCGAACTCCCGCGAAACCAGCGCTTGTTCTATCGACTTGAGCCCGTTGTGGCCGCCGCTGGATCCTGAGGCGCGCAGCCTCAGGTGCCCCGCCGGCAAATAGACATCGTCGGCCACCACCAGCAACTCCGGGGTTCCGAGTCCGTGCTGGTCCCGGTACACCGTCACCGCTTCGCCACTGAGATTCATCCAGGTCAGCGGCTTGATCAGCGAAACAGCGTGGCCCTGAACCGTTGCATTCCAGCTGTGGTATTCGGCTTGGGGAGAGCCCGGCAACGCCTTCCAGCGCCGCACGAGTTCGTCCACCACCCACCAGCCCGCGTTGTGCCGCGTGCCGGCGTACTCCGAGCCCGGATTGCCGAGTCCCACGACCAATGCCACGCACTACCCCTTCGTCTTGGGCTTCTCCTTTTTGTCGTCTTCGCCTTCTTCCTTCTTGCCCTTCGCGCCGACCACTTCAGGCTCGGCAGCCACGGCAGCCGCATCACCGGCCGGCTTGTCTTCCTGGACCGTCGGCGCCACTACCGTCGCGACCGTGGTGTCCGGGTCGCTGATGATCGTGATGCCATCGGCCTTGATGTCGCGCACGTGCAACGATTCGCCCACGGCCAGCTTCGAGACATCGAGATCGAGCGACGGCGGAATGGCCGTCGGCAGACAGCGCACTTCGACTTCGCGCGTGATGTGCTCGAGCACGCCACCGGCATCCTTGACGCCCACGGCGATGCCGATCAGGTGGATGTTCACCTTGACCTGCACCGTCTCGGTCAACGAGATGTGCTGGAAGTCGAGGTGCAGGATGTTGTGCGTGATGGGGTCGTACTGCACGTCCCGGATCAGCGCCGTGTACTCGCCCGGATTGAGCGCCAGGTTCACGATCACGTTGCCGCCCTTGTGCTGCAGCAGCGCGAGTTCGAGTTCGCGGGCACTGATATTGACCGGCACGGGCGTTTCGCCGTGCCCGTAGATGATCGACGGAATGTTACCCGCCGCCCGGGACTTGCGAGCGCCGCCCTTGCCGATGCTGGGCCTGCGTTCACCCTTCAGTTGAATGACTGCCATGAATCCTCCTTGCGTGATGCGGTCCGCGGGGAGTCGCCCCGCGGGCTTCGAAGCGCGCTTCGGCGCCTCAGACGAACAGTGAACTCAGCGAGCGTTCCTCGTGGATCCGTTGCACCGCCTCGCCCAGCAGCACCGCGACCGACAATTCCTTCACGTGC
>JAYSRO010000092.1:0-18922 GCA_043720995.1 Candidatus Eiseniibacteriota bacterium | reverse complement strand
GGGGCCGTTCGAGTACCACCTGAGCCTGATCGGCGTGCTCGGCACCTTGCTCGGTCCCGCGGGCGCATTCGAAGCGCTGTTCGTGGTCTCGGCGATTCTCGGTTTCGCGGGCCACGGCGGCATCACCGTGATCGGCCTCAACGCGCTGGTGCTCGGCGCGGGTGCCGCAGTCGCGCGGCCGCTGCATCGCGCATTGAGCCCGCGACTCGGCGCCGCCCGCGCGCTGGCGGTCGCGGCGGGCGCTGCGCAAGCGGTCTCCGGTGCGGCGTGGGTGCTCGTCATGGTGCTCGTACTCAAGCGCATGCCCTCAGGCTTCGGGGGCAGCACCACGCTCGTCGGCGTGGCGAGCATCGCCGCGATCATCTGGGTGGCGGGCATCGTCGTCGAAACCTTCGTGGCCTCCGGGCTCGGCCGCTTCCTCGTGCGCGTGAAGCCCGAGATGCTCGAGCCCGTCGTCACCACAGCGTCCTCGCGCGCGCAGGAGGCGTCAGCGTGACCAATATCATCACGGCGCCCGCGCGCGCGCAGGAGGCGTCGGCGTGACCAACATCATCGGCCGCCTCGATTTGTCGGCGTCTTCCGGCGCCACGGTGTGGCACCGCGCGAGTGCCCTCGGCAAGTTGCTGCTCACCGCACTCCTGCTCGGCCTTGTCGTGTTCACCGGCTCGCTGCCGCTGCTGCTCGCGCTGCACGTCATGGCATGGCTGCTGGCGCTGTCGAGCCGCCTCTCGCCGCGCGTCACCGCGGCCATGCTCGTCTATCCGCTGATGTTCAGCGCGCTGTTCCTGCTCGCGACCTGGGATGGCAGCTGGCACACGCCGCTGATGCTGCTGCTGCGCCCCACGACCGCGTGCCTGACCGCTACCTGGCTGGTGGCGACGACGCCCTATCCTGACCTGTTCGCGCCCATCTCGCGCTGCCTGCCCGGCAACACCGCCGATGGCCTGTTCGTGACCTACCGCGCGCTGTTCGAGTTGATCGCGCGCACCGAACACCTGATGCGCGCCCTGCGCCTGCGCGGTGGCGTCACCGGCAAGCTGCGCCGCCGCCTGACGGCCTCGGGCGAGTCGATCGGTACGCTCGTGCTCTACAGCTTTGGCCGCAGCGAGCGGATGTATGCCACCATGCGCATGCGCGGGCACAGTGGCCGCATCTGCGGCTGCCGCCACTACGCCGACATGACGCGCGCCGATCTGTGGGTGGCCGGCGTCGGCGTGGCCGCCATAGCGTTGTCCATCACTCTGGGGAGGCATGCGTGAATTCACCGGACGCACCGCGCGTGAACCCTTCGAACGAGCCGCACGTGAACCCTTTGCACGATTCACGCGTGACTTCCGTCGCCGCTGCTCCGCCGAAGGACCTGGCCGTGCGCGTCTCGTGTGTGCGCCATACCTATCCCGATCGCACGCAGGTCCACCTGTGCGGGCTCGACTTCGTCGTCGAGCGCGGCCAGCGCTCGGTGATCCTCGGCCCCAACGGATGTGGGAAGTCGACGTTGCTCTACCACATTCTCGGGCTGCTCGAGCCGCAAGAGGGCGAGGTCTCCGTACTCGGCGTGAATCCCGCGCGCGACTTCGTCAAGATCCGCGAGCGCGTGGGCGTGCTGCTGCAGAACGTCGAGGAGCAGATCATCGCCCCGACCGTGTGGGACGACGTCTCCTACTCGCCCCGCGCCTACGGGCACCCCGAAGCGGAAGTCGAGGGGCTCGTCGAGGCGGCACTCGATTGCGTTGGCATCTCGCACCTGCGCCACAAGGTCTGCCACCACCTGTCGGGTGGCGAGCGGCGCAAGGTCGCGCTCGCCGGGGCACTCGTGCTCAACCCCGACCTGCTGGTGCTCGACGAACCATTCGAGGGTCTCGATCCTTCTTCACGCACCGACCTGTGCGACCTGCTCAACCGCCTGCATCGCGAGCGCGGCGTCACGCTGGTGATGGCGACGCATGACGTCAACGTCGTCCCGACGATGGCGGACCAGGTGTTTGTGCTGCTGCGCGGGGGAGAGATCGTCGCGCACGGCACGCCGCAGGTGGTGTTCAGCAATCCCGGGCTGTTGCGGCGCAGCAATATCGAGCCGCCGGTGTTGTCCGAACTGTTCCAACGCCTCGCCGAGCAGGGCCATGACCTCGGCCACCCGCTCGATGTCGACGCCGCCGCGCGCGCGTTGCTCGAATGGGGCCGCACACGCCTGCCCGCCGAAGGGCCAGTGAGTCGCGGCGGCGCGTGAGCGGCGACCTGTTCGAGCCCGAGGGCAGCGAGGGCAGCAAAGTGCCCTCGAACGCGCCGCTCGCCGATCGCATGCGGCCGCGCAGCTTCGACGAGTTGGTGGGGCAGGGGCACCTGTTCGAGCCGGGCTCCCCGCTGGCGCTGATGCGCGATGGCAGGCACTTGTCGTCGGTGATCCTGTGGGGGCCTCCGGGGACCGGCAAGACCACCATCGCCCGGCTGCTCGCCACGACAGCGCAGGCGCCGTTCGTTGCGTTCAGCGCCGTGCTGTCCGGGGTCAAGGAAGTGCGCGACACCATGGTCAAGGCGGGGCTCGACCGTAAACGCTCGGGCAAGGCCACGCTGCTGTTCGTGGATGAAATCCACCGCTTCAATCGCGCGCAGCAGGATGCGTTCCTCGCGCATGTCGAGCGCGGCGATATCGTGCTGATCGGCGCCACCACCGAGAACCCGTCGTTCGAGGTGAATTCCGCCTTGCTGTCGCGGGCGCGTGTCGTGGTGCTCAAGGCGCTCGCACCCGGCGACATTCGCACGCTGCTCGAACGCGCCATCACCGACCACGAGCATGGCATGCCGTTCGAGGTCGACGCCGAGCCCGCCGCCCTCGACTTGCTGGCCGCCAGCGCCGATGGCGATGCCCGCCGCGCCCTCAACACATTGGAGATCGCCGCCTCCGCCGCGCGCGGCCAGCGGCTGACGCGCGATGTCGTGCGCCAGGCGCTGGCGCGCAAGCACCTGGTCTACGACCGCGCCGGTGATGAGCACTTCAACCTGATCTCGGCGCTGCACAAGTCGCTGCGCGATTCGGACCCGCACGCCGGCCTGTACTGGCTGGCGCGCATGCTGGCCGCGGGGGAGGACGTGCTCTACGTGGCGCGGCGGCTCGTGCGCTTCGCCAGCGAGGATGTCGGCAATGCCGACCCGCAGGCGTTGTTGATTGCGGTAGCCGCGTTCCAGGCCTACCACCAGCTCGGCTCGCCCGAAGGCGAGTTGGCGATCGCCCAGTGCACGGTCTATCTCGCGACCGCTCCCAAGAGCAACGCGACCTATGCGGGATATGGGGCGGCGGTGGCCGAAGTCGAGAAGAGCGGCAGCCTGCCGCCGCCGCTCGTCATTCGCAACGCCCCGACGCGGCTGATGAAGGAGCTGGGCTACGGCGCCGACTACCAGTACGCCCACGCGGAAGCCGGCGGCATCGCCGACCAGCAGCATCTTCCCGATGAGCTGGTAGGGCGGCGGTTCTACGAGCCCGTCGAGCGCGGTCAAGAAGTCGAGATCGCCCGGCGGATGCGCGAGTGGGAGCAGTGGATCGCCGAGCGGCGAGAGGCGACGTAGCGGGCACCGTCCAAAGCCGACCGTGCGGGTCGCTCGAAGTTTGATCACACTAAAACTTCGACACTTCGTCCGGTACTGGTGGGGGATTGGTAAAGAATCCTCTTGCGAACTGTCAACTCCCATGGCTTGATTGGTGCTGTCGACGCCTATTGGCTTCGCAATCGACAGCGGCTCGGTTGCTTGCGTAGTCCGGAGCGTGACGCGTTCGCTGGTTGTGACAGGGGATCTTGCCCGCCGCGTTCCAAGTTTGGCGCGCGGCACCCGTTGGTCTCCTGATGACCTGCCTGCAGACCGGAGACTCGATTGCGGACTCGTACTCAGTTGCTGACGAGTGCTTCGCTCGATGCGGCCATGCCGCGAGCGGTTTTCACGCGCCCATTCTCCAAGGTGGGTGCCGGGACTCCCGTCCCGGTGCTGATGCGCTTCCACTGCTCCCGTGAAACTCGACCGGGGCGGTTTTGTTTATCCGGTTCGTGTAGCACCGGGCACCGTCCCGTCACTCGAGCATGTTCGCGCGAGTGACCGCGCAGCCCCCGCAGCCCTGACTCCGATCCCATCCACTCAGTCGATAACGTTTGTTCTGCCCCCCCGCACTCTCATCAGTGAGGTCCCCATGAATCAGCATCGACCGGAGCGGAAGCCGCATGCCGCCTCGATTGCCGTGCTCGCAGTACTCGCTGCGTGCCTGTTCGCGGTGCCGCTGACGGCGATTGCCGCCGAGCGGTACGACGTGGAAACCGTCGGAGTGCCCCAGATCGGCGCCCGCGGCATCACGCGCAGCACCATGGACATCATGTTCCAGCAGAGCATCGAGAACTCGGCCTCGTCGGGGCCGGTGCGGCTGATGAACGAACATGAAGGGCCGGAGCGTGACGAGCTTCCCCTTAATCCCGCTTCGCCCCTGGTGGCCTCGGTGCCGAACATGCCGGTCGACCGCATGGTCTACACGCCCACCCAGAAGGGCATCCCGATGCACGAGTTCAGCCCCCAGACGATTGGGACGAACTTCACCGCGGCCACGCTCAGCGGTACGAATCCGACGAGTTCCTTCCCGCCCGATTGCAATGGCGCCATCGGGCCGACGCAGTTCATCGTCGCCGTAAACGGGCGGATTGTGACGTTCAACAAGACCACGGGCGTTGCAGATGCCGTGCTCAACGCATCGACCGATGCGTTCTTCACTTCGGTCCGCGCCGCGTCCGGGACGAGCGACCCGATGATCCGCTACGACCGGCTGTCCGGTCGCTGGTTCATCACGATCATCAACGTCTCGACGCCGAATCGCTGGCTCCTCGCCGTCAGCGACGCCGCCAGCAATGGCGTGATCAGCGCCGGCACGGTTTGGACGTTCTTCTTCTTCATCCCGCCGACCACGGCGCCGACCATCGCGAACGGGAGCACGTGCTTGGCCGATTACCCGTCACTGGGCATCGACGCCAACGCGCTTTACACCGGCGTCAATGAGTTTTGTGGGGCGTCGCAGGCCTACCAGCAGTCCGACGGCTTCGTGATCCGCAAGAGCTCGGTGCTGGGTGCCGGGCCAATCGTCGTGACGGCGTTCCGCAGCCTCTCGACCACTGCCGCCGGCATGTGGTCGCCGCGCGGCGTCGACAACTTCGACCCGGCAGCCACCGAGGGCTACATCTTCGGCACCGACTTCGCAGCGTTTGGCGTGCTCAACATGTTCCGCGTCGCCAATCCGGGCGGGACGCCGACGATCTCCTCGATCATCCCGATCACCGTGCCGGCCACCAGCCAGGCCATCAACGTTCCGCACCTGGGCAATGCGAACGGCACGAACGGCTTTTTGGACCCGCTGGACGACCGCCCGTTCGAAGTCGTCATGCGCAACCAGCACATCTACACGACGCACAACATCGCCGTCGACAACACGGGTGTCGCGGCCGGAACGCTCACGCGCGACGCCGCGCGCTGGTATGAGTTCAACGTGCCAGTGGGGGCGGGGACGCCGACCATCGTGCAGTCGGGCACTGTCTTCACCGCTAACGCAAGCAACGTGACGACCGACAGGCACTACTGGATGCCCTCGGTGATGGTCTCAGGGCAGGGCCACATGGCCATGAGCCTCAGCGCATCTGCCACCACTGAGAATGTGAATGCCGCAACCGTGGGCCGTCTGGCGACGGATCCGCTGGGTACCATGCAGACGCCCGTCCTGACGACCGCGAGCTCGAGCTCCTACAACCCCTCGAGCGACCCGGGTAGCGCGACGCGCCCGCGCCGCTGGGGCGACTATTCGGCAGTCACATTGGATCCCATCGACGACATGACCATGTGGTCGGTTGCTGAATTCGTCGATGCCACGAACTCCTATGGTGTCCGCGTCACCAAGCTCATTGCCCCGGCGCCGGCCACTCCGAGCGTGCTGGCGGACGTGGTGACGGGCCAGGCGGCGACGCCGGTTACCCTCACGGGTGTCTCGGTTGCGGGTACTGGCTTCTACGATCCCGGTGCCAACCTGCCGGGCGTCCAGCCGTTCAGCCACCTGAGCGCCACGATCACCAACGGTGCGGCCTCCGGCACGCCGCCCACGGTCGTCTCGGCCACGTACGTCAATCCGACGACCATTAACCTCGTGCTCAACACGACGTCAGCCACCGCGAATCTCACCGGCCAGAAGTACACGCTCAACATCACGAACCCTGACGGCCAGACCTCAAGTGCGGCCGTCGTCAAGGTGAACCTGAACGGGTTCACGATCTCCGCGAGCGCGGGAGCCGGCGGAACGATTTCGCCTTCCGGCGCCGTACTGGTCACGCCGGGTGGCAACCAGACGTTTGCGATCACGCCCGGTGCCTGCTTCAACATTGGGGACGTGCTGGTGGATGGCGCGTCGGTGGGTGCGGTCGCTACGTATACCTTCACGAACGTCACCGCCACGCACACGATCTCGGCGAGCTTCGCGATCAAGACGTTCACGGTCAGCACTTCTGTGACGGGCCCCGGCACGATCACCCCGGGCGGCGCCGTCTCGGTCAATTGCGGATCCAACCAGGCATTCTCGATCTCGCCGAACGCGTGCAGCTCCACCACCGACGTCGTGGTCGATGGCAGCTCGGTCGGCGTCGTCACCAGCTACACGTTCAGCAACGTGACGGCGAATCACACCATCGCCGCGACGTTCATCACCGGTTTGAGCCAGGCGGCATCGGCGCTTACCACGAGCCAGATCAAGCTCGGCAACGATGTCGACGGGACCACCAAGATCAACGTGAACTTCACGCTGCCGATGGGTGCCGTGACTGCGGAAGTGTGGCGCAAGGGCTTCGGCAGCTACCCGACGTATGACAACGGTGGCGGTTCTGTGCCGGTAGCGCCGGGTTCCTACCCGCCTGCGGGCTGGACGCAGACTCTGGTGAGCTCGAGCGGTGGGCTGGACGAACCGTCAACGCGTGACGCGTGGTACTACGTTGTTTACGCGAAGGACGCATGCAGCAACGTCGGGCCGGTCTCGGCAGTGGCGGGAGGAACGCTGGACTACCATCTGGGCGATGTCAGCGATGGAGTCACGGCGGGTCAGGGTGACAACACCGTCGGGACTCCGGACATTTCGCTGCTTGGCGCCCACTATGGGATTGCCGGTGCCGGGTTGGCAGGATTCGAGTACCTGGACGTCGGTCCCACCACCACGCTCACCACGAATGGCCGTCCGACAACGGACCAGGTCATCGACTTCGAAGACCTGGTGATGTTCGCGGTCAACTACACGCCGAACGTCTCCCTGGTCGCCGGTAACCGCGTTCCGAGCCTTTCCAAGGCGCCCGTCGCCGTCAGCCAGGGCATCGACGCGCTGCGGCTCGAAGCGCCTGAGGCTGTCATCGTCGGCGACGTGTTCGATGTGCCGGTCGTGCTGAACGGCTCGGGCCGTATGCAGGCGCTCTCGGTGGCACTGCGCTGGAATGCCGCGGTCGTCAGGCCGGTGGGAGTCTCCCCTGGCGAACTGGTCAACGCGGAAGGTGGGGTTGTGTTCTCGCCGGGCCCAGGCCGTGCCGATGCGGCGCTGCTGGGCGCGGGTGCGGGCATGTCGGGCGAGGGCGTCGTGGCCACGGTGAAGTTCCGCGCCGTGGGCGCGGGAGCACCGAACGTCTCGATCGGACATGCGATCGGACGAAGCACGGACAACAAGGACATCGCGGTCACCGTGCAGAGCAACGTGTCGCTCGCCAACGTGGCATCGTCGACGGAGCTCTATCCGGTGATTCCGAACCCGGCGCGTGGCTCGGCCATGATCCAGTACGCGCTGGCGAAGGCCGGCGCGGTCAACCTGGCTGTGTACTCGGTCGATGGCCGTCGAGTGAAGCTACTGGTCAGCGGCACTCACGACGCGGGGCGCTTCCAGGTGAACTGGAACGGCGCCGACGACCGTGGCACACCGATGACGTCCGGGATGTACTTCGTTCGCTTCGAGGCCGGCGGCAATCGCACGTCGCGCGTCCTCACGGTTATTCGTTAAGCCGCTTCCAGCCCCTTGCCCCTAGCGGAGAATCCTATTATGAAGCCTAGTCATCGAATCGCAGGCGTCACCAGCGTCCTCAGGCTAATCGCGCCGATCGTGGCGCGACGCCTTCCGGTGGTGTTCGCAGCTTTGCTGCTCACCGCCGGTTGGGCCGCGGCCGCATTCGCGCAGGTGAGCGTTACGGCGACGGCTGGGACCGTCGGCCCGACGGCGTATACGACCGTCAAGCTGGCGTTCGACGCCGTCAATGCCGGAACGCACCAGGGCGCCGTAACGGTGTCCATCAGCGCAAACACGACTGAGGGCACAACCCCGGCGACGCTCAACAGCAGTGGCGCGGGTGCTGCGAGCTACACGTCCGTGCTGGTCCAGCCCGTCGCGGATGGGGTGTCCGTCTCGGGCAATCCTGTCACGGGTTTCGGCGTCATCCAGCTCAACGGCGCCGACAACGTCACCATCAACGGTGACAACCCGAACACGGGCGGCACGAACCGCAACCTTACCGTCAACAACACCACAACGGCGACGGTCATCGCGAACTCGGCGATTCGAATCGCGACGTCAGCGGCGGTGACCAGCGCCGACAACAACGCCATCAGGAACTGCAATCTCAATGGTAACGTGACCAGCGGCAATGCCAGCGCAATCACGGTAACGACGGGCTCGTCGAACTCCAGCTTCGGGATCTATGTCGGCGGCAACGGTGGCGCCACTGCCACCGGCGCCCCGACCGCGATCACCTCGGTGACCACGAATACCGCCCCGTCGGGCACAACCGTCAATGCGCTCGTGATCGATAACAACGCCGTCAATCAGTGCGCCCGCGCAATTGTATTCAATGGCGCGGCCACGACTGTTTCAACTGGTGTGACGATCACGAACAACCTGATCGGCGCCTCGGGCACACCGACACCGGCCACCCCGCCGTATACCACGCCCGCGACGACCGTCTACACCAAGGGCATCTGGGTCGCGGGAACCGCGGCCGTGACGGTGACGGGAAACACGATCCGGAACCTGATGTCGTACGTGCAGACGACGAACACGACCGTCGAGCTTGTAAGCCCGATCGGGGCCGCGGTGACGATCAGCAACAATACGATCACGAATCACACGCAGAACGGAACGACGAGCACGACCAAGTCCATCCTGGTGAGCAGTGCATCGACGTCCTACACGATCAGTGGCAATACGATCACGAACACGCAATCAATGGCAGGGAGCTCTGGAACGGATGCCATCGAAGCCACGGCTGCCGTCACGTCGGGCACGATCGAGCTCAATAAGATCACCACTGTCTACAATCGAAGCACGGGAACTTTTGGTGCCTTCGGCATCAACCTGACTGCGGGCAGCAATGTCACGATCAAGAACAACTTTATCAGTGACATCAAGATGGACATGACGGGCGGCGGCGCCTTCTCCACCACTTTCGGTATCCACGGGATCCGGATCTCGCAAACGACCGCCGCAAATCACAAGGTCTATCACAACTCCGTAAACCTCTCGGGCGCGCTGTTTGGAACGGCGAACACTTCGATCCTCACCTCGGCTCTGACTATCGTCAGTGCATCGGCGACTGGAATCGACGTCCGCAACAACCTGCTCTCGAACACACTGACGGGCGGCACGACGAGCATTGCGCACGTGGCCTTGTACTTGCCCACTGCGGCGACCAGTGCAATGGGGCTCACGCTCAATAACACCGCCTATTATAGCGGGGCAGATGCCGCGCGGCAGGGAATCGGGCAGGCGGGGGCAACCGCGGGCACGGGTTTCTATCTCGCGTCCAACTTCAACGCGGGCGCGACCACTCCGGCGACCAACCTGCGTGCCTACACCAGCACGCTATCGGGTGCCGGCACGAACGATAACGGCTCGCTCGCCAGCACGGCGGCGGCGCCGTTCACGAGTTCAACTGATCTGCACATCCCTGCCGCGACTCCGACAAACCTGGAATCGGCAGGAGCGAACGGCACGGGCGTCACGACCGACATCGACGGGCAGACGCGGCCGGGACCGGCGGGGTCGGTGAACGGCGGCGCGACCGCCAATGACATCGGCGCGGATGAGTTTGACGGCACTCCTGTGGATATCACGGCGCCGACTATCAGTTACACCGCGCTGACGCCGACCTCCAGTACGAGCAATCGGGCCTTCAGCCCCGTAACGGCCACCGATGCCAGCGGAATCAACGGTCTGAGCGGCACGCGGCCACGCGTCTACTACAAGAAGTCCGGCGATGTGAACACGTTCGTCGACAACACCGCCTCAACGAACGGCTGGAAGTACGCAGAAGCAAGCGGCTCCACTTCGCCGTTCAGCTTTACGATCGACTATTCCCTGGTGTTCAGCAGCCCGGTCATCGTAGGCGACGTGATCCAGTACTTCGTCGTTGCCCAGGATCTGGCATCGACGCCTAACGTCACGATCAATTCCGGAACGTTCGCCACGGCGCCGTCGAGCGTGAACCTCGCGGCCGCGAACTTCCCCATCGGCGGTACGGTCCGTTCGTACGCCATCGTGGGCACACCGCTGAGTGGCGACTACACGGTGGGCGTGTCGAGCTTCAACCTCGCCACGGGCATGAACCTGAGCTTCGAGCGGCACGTCGAGATGGTGACGCGTGAAGTGCTCGAGCCGGTGGAGCCCCCGACGCGCGGTGACGCGCCGGGCAACGTTGCGTTCAAGACGGTCACGAGGCAGGTCGAGCAGGTGACCTGGCTCCCCGTCGAGAGCGGCCAGCCGTACACGGGCCCGCTTTACAAGAAGCGCAACGAAGACGCGAGCATCCCGAATGCCGTCATGGCCGGTGCTTACGCGACGATCACGGCTGCGGTCAACGACCTCAACCTTCGTGGCGTCAGTGGTCCGGTGCGGTTCCTGCTGATCGACTCCACCTATCCTACCGAGACGTTCCCGATCACGGTGAACGTCGTGAGCGCTTCCGTCCCGACGGCGGCGAATCCCGTGACGATCAAGCCCAGTGCCGGCGTAACGTCGTCGGTGTCGGGCGCGGCCGCGGCCACTTCGATCTTCAAGATCTTCAATACGAACTACATCACCATCGACGGCTCGAACACGCTGGGCGGGACGACCCGCAACCTGACGATCGAGAACACGAGCGTCACCACGCCCAACGTCGTTTGGTTCGGCTCCAGCGGCACCACGCCGGTCACGAACGGGGCGCTCAAGAACTGCGTCGTCCGAGATGGCGTGAACACCAGCTCGGCCGTAGTGATCTCGGATGGGGCGACCGTTGGTACCGCGGGTTACTTCTCGGACATCACGATCCAGAACAACAGCATCCAGAAGGCGTTCATCGGCGTGTTCGCGACTGGTGGCACCACGCCGCAGAACGGCGTCAACCTCACCTATGCCGATAACGAATTGAATTCGACGGGCGCAAACGCCGTCGCGCGCGTCGGCCTGTATATGCAGGGCGTGAACGGCGGTACGGTGCGAAACAACGATGTCGGCAACATCGACAAGACCAGCGACGAGAGCGACATGGGTATCTGGCTCGCGACGGGCGCGACCAACGTGACCGTCAACGCAAACCGGGTCCATGACATTGGCTACGCCGGCGTCAATGGGTACGGCGGCAGGGGTATAGCAGTGTCGACCGGTCTCGCCGGGGCCAACATCACCCTTTCAAACAACATGGTCTCAGGCATCACGGGTGACGGTGACAGCTTCGCTTCATTCGGTATGAGCTTCAGCCCCGTCGGCATCTACGTCTTTGGTGCCGGGCAGACAGGGGTGAGCATGCTGGACAACTCGGTGTTCCTGTTTGGGAATACCGTGAACTTCAGCTCGGGCGCGTATTCGGCTGGGATCGCGATCGATGACGGTGCCACCGCCAACGCCAGTGGCAACAATGTTGTCAACAACCTGGGCCGTGTCTCCCTCGGTGCGGGTGCTGCTGCGATCGCGCTCGAGCTGACCGCGAGCCAGTTGACAGGCGGAAACCGTAATAACCTGTTCGCGAACTCGACGGGCGGCGGAACGAATCTGGTAGGTAAGATCGCGGCCGTTGACTATGCGACGCTCGCCACTTGGACCGCGGCTTCCGGACGGGATGCGAACAGCGTCTCCGGAAATCCGTTCTACGTCAGCACGAGCGACCTGCACATCGATGTGACGACTCCCGGCTCACCTGTGAGCAATGCGAGCGCGCCGCTCAGCATCGTCACGGACTTCGACGGACAGGCTAGGGACGGCTCGACTCCAGACATCGGGGCGGACGAATTCACTTACATCACGCACATCGTCACGGCCTCAGCCGGTGCGGGTGGTGCCATTTCGCCGTCCGGTTCGGTTGCCGTGCCAGAAGGAACGAATAAGACTTTCACGATCACGCCGGATGCCTGCCACACGATCGCCGATGTGATCGTCGATGGCAGCTCGGTCGGAGCGGTCGCCACGTACACGTTTACCAACGTGCTCGTGGATCACACGATTTCGGCGACGTTCAATCTCATCAACTACACGATCACGGCCTCAGCGGGTGCGAACGGTTCCATCAGCCCGTCCGGCGCGGTGACGGCGGGTTGCGGCTCGAACCAGACGTTCTCGATTGCGCCTGCCGCGTGCTACCACATCCTTGATGTCGTGGTGGATGCCGTGTCGCAAGGACCGGTGGCCTCTTACACATTCACGAACGTGACCACGAATCACGCGATTTCCGCGACGTTCGCGATCGACCAGTACACGATCGTGTCCTCGGCCGGTGGCAATGGCACGATCACGCCGAATGGCTCGATGACGCTGAATTGTGGCGCGAACCAGACCTACACCATGGTGGCGAATGGTGGCTACTACCTGCAGGACCTGAAGGTTGACGCCATCTCGGTGTCGCCGACGCTGTCGTACACGTTCTCGAACGTGACGGCGAACCACACGATCGCGGCGACGTTTGCCGTGGACGTCGCGACGTTCAGCGTGGGCTCGACGGCCTCGTACCTGAGTCCGTGCAACGCCTGCATCACCCTGCCGGTCACGCTCGCTCGCTCGGGCGGCACGCCGGTTCTGGCCTACAGCGTGACGTTCCAGCTGTCGCCGGAACTGACGTTGTGCGCGGGCCCATCCAGCATCTCGGAAGGCTCGTTCCTCAGCGGCTCGGGGCTGACGTTGTTCCGAGTCGTCAGCAATGGCGGTGGTTCGTACACGGTCGACGATGCTCTGCTGACCAACTGCGGTCCCAGTGCCACGAGCGGTGGACTATTCACGCTGGCGGTCTCCAGTTCGAGCCCAGGCGGTCCTGGCAGCATTACGATCACCTCGCTCAAGCTGCGCGATTGCTCGAACGGTATCCTGGCGACAGCGATCGGGGCGGCCGGGACGGTGCCGATCGACAACGCGGCCCCGGTCGTCGCGGTGACCGCGCCGAACGGTGGCGAATCGTGGTACGTCGGCAATACCGAGAACATCACCTGGACGGCGACGGACAACACCGGCGTCGCCAATGTCGATATCGCGTATTCGACCAACGGCGGGGCAACGTTCCCGAACGTGATCGCCACGGGCATCGCGAACTCGGGCAACTATGCGTGGTTGATTCCGAACACGCCGTCATCGCTGGCACGCGTTCGGGTCACGGCGCATGACGTGGTGTGCAGCACGGGCATCGACGCCAGCGACGCGAACTTCTCGATCGGCTTCCCGACCCAGACCATCACGGCCTCGGCCGGCACAGGTGGCTCGATCAGCCCTTCAGGTGCTGTCTCAGTGCCGAATGGCGGCAACCAGACGTTCGCGATTGCCGCTGACCCGTGCTACTCGATCGCCGATGTGCTCGTCGATGGCGGCTCGGTCGGAGCGGTGGGCACGTACACCTTTACGAACGTGACGACCGGCCACACGATCGCGGCGTCGTTCAGCTTGAACACGTACACGATCACGGTGACGAGCAATGCGGGTGGTACGACCTCGCCGAATGGGGTGGTGTCCGTGAACTGCGGCGCCAACCAGGCCTTCAACTTCACGCCTGATCCCTGCTACTTGGTCGCAGACGTCGTGGTGGACGGAGTTTCCCAGGGCACACTGGCCAGCTACACGTTCAGCGGCGTCACGGCGAACCACACGCTCGACGTCAACTACGCCAAGATCACCTACGCGCTCACGGCTTCGGCCGGAGCGGGTGGAACGATCTCGCCGAGCGGCGCGCAGGTGGTCTACTGCGGCTCTAGCGCGAGCTATGCGATCAGCCCGGCTGCCTGCAACTCGATCGCCGACGTCCTCGTCGATGGCGTGTCGGTCGGTGCAGTGTCGACCTACACCTTCACGAACGTGACGGCGAACCACACGATCGCCGCGTCGTTCTCGCTCAGCACCTACACGATCACTGCCTCGGCCGGCACGGGTGGCACCATCACGCCGTCCGGCGCGGTGTCGGTCAGCTGTGGCGGATCGCAGGCGTTCTCGATCGCGGCAGGCTCGTGCTACCACACTCTTGATGTGCTCGTGGATGGGGCGTCACAGGGTGCGATCTCCAGCTACACGTTCAGCAACGTGACCGCGAACCACACGATCGCCGCGAGCTTCGCGCCGAACGCGGGGACGGTCGGACCGGCGAGCGGCGTCAGTGCCACTCAGGTCAAGCTGGGCAACGATGCCGACGGCACCACGAAGATTACCGTGACGTTCACGACGCCGGGCGGCGCATCCTCCGTCGAGGTGTGGCGCAAGGGCTACGGCAGCTACCCGACCTATGACAATGGCGGAGGCTCAGTGCCCTCCGCGCCGGGCGCGTACCCGCCGGCAGGTTGGACGCTGACCGGGGTGACCGCGAGCGGACAGACGGATGAACCCGCCACGCGCGACTTCTGGTACTACGTGGCCTACGCGAAGGATGCGTGCGGCAATGCGTCGACCGTGTCGAACGTGAGTGGTGGCACCTTGAACTACCACCTGGGTGACGTCAGCAATGGCATCACCGCTGGGGCTGGCAATAACACTGTCAACACAGCGGACTTCTCGCTGCTCGGCGCCCATTACGGCTTGTCGGGTGCGGGGCTGGCCGGCTTCGAATACCTGGATGTCGGCCCGACAACGACGACCACGACCAACGGCCGTCCGACGACCGACTCAAAGACGGACTTCGAGGACTTGGTTATGTTCGCGCTGAACTTCACGCCGCACGTGAGCCTTGCCACCAAGGCCCCGGTAAGCGGTGCGTCCGTGAATGTGCTGTCGGTGCGTCGCGTGGGCGAAGTGAAGGTCGGCGAGGAGATCGAAGTGCCGGTTGAACTGAGCGGCTCGGGCGACCTTCAAGCCGTGTCCGTCACGCTCAAGTGGGACGCCGCCGTGGTCGAACCCATCGCGGCCGTGGCGGGCGACATGATGGCCCCTCAAGATGGCGTGATGTTCTCGCCGGCCCCGGGCCACGTTGATGCAGCCATGCTGGGAGCGGGGCGTGGGCTGACGGGCTCGGGCACCATTGCGACGATGAAGTTCCGCGCTCTTGCCTCAGGTAATGCGGGTATCGCAATCGATCACGCGATCGGTCGCGACGCGACGAACCGGCCTGTGGCGCTCAGCATTCAGGCGTCGGCGCCTGTTGGGGCCGTCATCTCGGCGACCAACCTGCAGCCGGTGGTCCCGAACCCGATGCGCAGAACGTCGATCATCGAGTACAGCTTGGCCAAGGCAGGCCCGGTCGAGCTGGCGATCTATTCCATCGATGGCCGCAAGATCCGCACCCTGGCGCATGGCGTTCAGGCAATCGGTAACTACCGCCTGACCTGGGATGGCGCAGATGATCGCGGTGGCATCATGAAGTCTGGAGTTTTCTTCGCCCGGCTGGAGACGGCGGGCACGTTGAAGACGCGGACGATTGCGTTGATCCGGTAATTCCGCAGCGCCGCGGGACGGCGCCTGCAGTTGCGGGGTGGACTCAAAAGTTCAGTGGTGCTATACGGGCGCCCGCGACATTGTCGCGGGCGCTCGATGCATTTTGTTGTAATCGCGGTGTGAAGTTGTGAGGTAGAGTCAGTGTTAAGCATAACGTCGGCCGCCGCATGCGATGCGCGCATTGCATGCGGCGCATGTTGTCACGCTGGAATTTAACTCGAGTCACGTACCGCAGCTGTGAGCCACCGCCGTATCCGCTGTGTATTGCTCTGGTGAAGTGGTTGTCCCCATTCATCAAGGTCGCTCCCTCGGGGTCCCCCCCAGGTCGCACCGCTCTTGGAGGCGAAGATGCAGATGAACCTCGCACGCATCAGGCAGTTTGGCCTGGCGCTCGCGGTATTGGCCGCGGTAACGATTCCCGCGCTGGCTGTTGCGGCGCAGGTCGACAAGTTGGCGCCGGCAGGCGCGGCGTCGAAGCGCGTTGGCGTCAATGGCCAGGCTGTCGAGATGGAGCGGGTCGCTCCGGATCCGGCGTACATGCTGGTGGCGTCCCCGGCCGTGAAGTCTGCGCCGGTCGTGAACGCCGTGAAGCCGATCGCGGCCAACCTGATCTCCGGCTTGAAGAACATCCCGGGTGACTACGCGACCCTCGCACTCGCCATCACCGACTTGAACGCCCAGGGCGTGGGAGCGGGCGGCGTCACCTTGAACCTGCTCGCGGGCAATCCGCAGACTGCGCCTGCTGGTGGCTACGTGATCGGCAACGCGGGCTCGCTCGTGCTGACCACAGCAAGCGCCGCGAACCCCATCATCATCAAGGGCAACGGCAACACGATCACGGCGTTCACGCCGCAGACCGTAGCCAGCGTCAACGACGCCATCTTCAAGCTGATCGGCGCCGACTTCACCACGATTACCGGTTTCACGATGCGCGAGAACCCGGCAAACGTGATCTCCGCCACCGCCCTGACGAACAACATGACCGAGTTTGGCGTGGCGCTGTTCTACGTGACGGCGACGGATGGTGCGCAGAACAACATCATCTCTGCCAACACCATCACGCTGGACAGGACCTACAGGAACACGTTCGGCATCTACAGCAATACGCGCACGACTGCCGCGGCCGTGACCACGCTGGCTGAAGCCACGGCGGCCTCCGGCTCCAACAGCAACAACAAGGTCTACGGCAACAATATCAGCAACATGCAATTCCCCATCTGCTTCGTGGGTGTTGGCGCGGTCGCGAACATCGCCGCCATCGACACGGGCAACGACATCGGTGGCAGCTCCGCCGCCACCGGCAACGTCATCTCGAACTGGGGCAACAACCTCACGACGCTGTCGACCTACATCTCGGTGACGGGGAGTATCGCCGGTATTTTTGTCAACCAGCAGATCAACGACAACGTGTCCTTTAACACGGTCACGAGTGCATCGCTGGCGACGACGACGGTCCAGCTGCTCGGCATCTTCAAGAACTACAGCGTTGCCAATCCTGCTGCGGCGACCGTCACCACGACGAATTTGAACAACAACACGGTGACGCTGACTGACGCCACCACGACGGCCCAAGTGACCGGCATTTCGTGGCAGGGGATGACTGCGCTTGCGACGGCAACGATCAACGTCAAGAACAACTTGATCGCGAACTGTGCTGTGACGGGCGGAACCACGTCCAGCATTCTCGGGCTGTTCGGAACGTCTGCCCCCGGCACCCTGACGATCACGGGCAACACGGTGCGTGGACTCTCGTCGAGCTCGACGACGACCGGCGCGCTGGTGGGTATCCAGCAGCAGACCAACGCAGTTGTGAACACGCTCACGATCGACAACAACAAGATCGGTGACGCGACGGCCGGTGCATTCACTAACACCGCGGCGGCCAACACGGGCGGAATGTCGGGCATCATCGTCACCAGCACGGGTGCTGCGGCGACCTGCGCGACGTCCATCCAGAACAACGACCTCCGCGGCTTCGTGCACACGAATGTGGGCACCGGCCAGTACACTGGCATCAGTAACGCGGGGCCGAGCCTGTCGCAGAACATCAGCGGTAACACGTTCACGAACCTGAACTGCAACACGACGGGTAGCGTCATCCTGATGTCGGACGGCGCGTCGCTCAGTGCGGCAGGCTCGAAGACCATCAACAACAACTCGATCGTCGGAACCCTGAACAAGGCCGGCGGCGCCGCCTCCCTGATCTTCTACAACGATCTCGGCCTCACCTCGCCGAATGGTTCGACGTCCACTGCCTCGGGCAATAACTTCTCGAACGTCACGACGAGCGGCACGGTCGCGATCGCCGGCTGGAATAACCAGGACGGCAACTCGGGCACCGATGGTCCGACGAAGACGTTCACGAACAACACCTTCAACAACATCGTGCATAACGGTACAGGTGTCGTGAACGTCGTGTTCTTCGACTACGGCGGTCTGACCACCGGCAACATCACCGGCAACACGATCACGAACATCACGGGCCAGAGCACGGTTGGCGCGCTGAACATCGGCTCGACCACGGCCGGCGCCGGCATCACTGAGAACGCGACGAGCAACATCATCAACAACCTCTCGTCGACGGGCGCGGGCGGACAGGTTTCGGGCATCATCTTCAGCTCCCCTGGCGCCCACAACGGCGCGATCAGCCAGAACACCGTCAACACGCTGTCGTCCTCGAGCGCTACCACGCTCGTGGCTGGCCTCGCGGTCTTGTCAGGCGGCACGGTTTCGGTTTCCAAGAACAAGATCTACGGGCTTTCAACGAGCACCACGGCCGTGCTCACGGGTTTGGTGAACGGCATCCTGCTGCAGGGTGGTACGACCGTCACCGCGACCAATAATCTGGTTGGTGGGCTCACGGCGCCGGCGTCGGCGTCCACGGATGCCGTCCGCGGCATCAGCGTGACGAGCGCGACGGCCTTGACCACCTACAACGTCTACTACAACTCGATCCACATGAGCGGCGGCTCGTCGGGTGCCAACTTCGGTGCCACGGGCATCTTCCATGCGGCGAGTGCGGTGGCGACG